>NZ_JBEONS010000008.1:0-119035 GCF_040544395.1 Pedobacter sp. CG_S7
TAAGGAAAAATGAAATTATTCAAAGTATGAGTAGAAAAGGTAATTGCTGGGATAATGCAGTGGCCGAAAGTTTCTTCAAAACACTGAAATGTGAATTAGTTTATCACAGAAAATTTGTGAATAGGGAAGTTGCTAGATTAGAAATATTTAGATACATCGAAGGGTTTTACCATCAAAAAAGAATACACTCTGCTTTAGGTAATAGAACACCCAACGAAATGGAGACATTTTATAAATCTAATAGTTTATTAGTAGCATAAAAAAAGTCTCCACTTTTAAGTTGCAATTCCATTTTAAGGCTCGACTATATATAGTAGAATGAGAAATTTCAAAAGCACAAAAAACTATGATATGGAATACTCCACAAATTAACTCCAATTTGGTTATACTACTGTGTAATAATTTCCACTTTACCTCCTTGTTTAAACAAATCATGAGAGATGAAATATCCCTTATTCACTTTTCCATCGACTCTTATTTCGGTAATCCCCCTTCCCTTTCCAGGTTTTGTAATGGTGAGTACTTTCCTGTTTGGTGTTGTCCATTTAACTTCGTCAAATAGCGGGGCAGTAACAATGTACTCGGCATCGGTTGCCGAAAATGGATATATACCTAATGCAGTAAATACATACCAGGAAGACAATTCTCCGGCATCATCCATACCGCAAAGTGCTAAACCCTGCTCGCCTATACCATATAAATTGTTCAGGATGTTATCAATTATTTTTTGTGATTTCTCCGGTTTTCCAATAAAATGATAGGAAAATGGAGCTTCATGATCAGGCTGGTTGCCATGGGAATATTGTCCAATCATACTTTCTACATTTCTAGCTATATGCTTTGGATTCCATGGAAGGGTAAACAGGGAGTCTAGTTTAGATTCAAAGCCCTTTTCTCCTCCATACAAGGCAATCAAACCTTTCATATCATGTGGAACGTAAAATGACACCTGCCAAGCATTTGCCTCCCGATACATGTATTCATAATAAGGATACTGCGGATTAAAGGGTGTAATCCAATCTCCATTTTCTAATCTTCCTCTCATGAAACGTGTCGAAGGATCAAACATATTCTTATAGTTCTGTGATCTGGCCATCAGAATTCTGTAATTGGCAGTATCACCCAATTTTTTTGCCATCTGGGCAAGGGAATAGTCATCGTAGGCATATTCCAATGTTTTAGACACGCCTGCTCTGGCTTTGGTCTCCACGTGAGGATTAGCAACTTCCGGATCAGATATAAAACCTTTTTTAATATACTCATCCAGGAAAGGACGCGCACCGGGCGATACATTTGCATTCCTTAATAAAATCTCGTACGTGCCTTTAACGTCAAAGTTATCAATCCCTCGCAGGTAAGCCCCAGCAATAGAAGAAGCACCATGATCACCATGAAAAAAGGTAGGAATAAATCCAGTCTTATCCCCAACGTCTTTCATTGATTTAATCACATCAGTGGTCACCTGTGGAGACATTAATCCCAAAAGCACATCTTTATTACGGTAAGTGTCCCATAAAGAAGGTTCGGTATAATAATTATAATTTACTGCCTTAACAACAGCATGTTTAGCGTCTTTGAACTCGCCATTCACATCACTACGCAGTGCAGGCCAAAGTAGCGAGCGATATAAAGAAGAATAAAGCATCACCTTTTGTTTTTCTGTTCCGCCTTTCACTTGTATAGCCGACAGCTTTTTCTCCCAGGTCTTAAGTGCTTCTAGTCGAATGGTTTCAAAAGATTTTTTACCTATTTCTTTGTCCAAATTCTCTTTTGCATTGGCTGTACTTACAAATGATAGTCCGATTTTTAGCTCTACAGGTTCTTTTTTCCCATCAGCCAGATGTATAATCGCATAGCCATCTTTTTTACCAGCAGATTTTACTTCCAGCTTTTCAATAGCTGTATTCAGAACCGCATAAAAATAGACATTCTCTCCTCCCTGAAATCCTTTTAGCGCTGACTTACCTACCTGCTCAATATTCCAGGTATTTACTCCACTCAATGCTTTTGATAAGTCAAACAGGATCTTTCTGCCGTGATTATCTTTATACTCGTATTTATGGTATCCAGTTCTTAATGTTGACGTTAAACGCACATTTACCTTATAATCATCCAGATAGACCTGATAATAGCCTGGTTCTGCACTTTCATTTTTATGAGAAAAACGAGAACCCGATTTTGATCCTGTATTTGAAAGGGGCAATATTGGAATATTTCCCAAGTTCCAATGTCCTTTATTGGTATGGGTGAAACTAACGATTACAGAATCTTCATATTCATAACCTGAACCAGCTGGCTGATATTTTGTCATCGGACTGAGCTGTACCATGGCATTGGGTAATGAGCTGCCGGGAAAGGTGAGTCCTGACCAAGCCCTCCAGCCTTCAGGTAATTCAAACCCTAAAATCTTAGGGTCAGTAACGGCCTCTGTTCCGATAAAAGTATTTACATATTTTGTATTTAACTTGTTGTTCTGGCTTTTAACTGCGGTAGATAAAAACAGAATTATCAACAGCAAACTCGTGCATCTTTTTTTCATATTATTACTTTGGTTCCTATTTATTACTAAAAGCAGGTGCCTTATTTCAGCACCTACTTTATTTAAAAAAATCAATTCAAATATCCTTCTTTCTGAAGGAGTGCCATTGATTCCATTAACATTGAACCACTTAATTCAGCTCTTAAGGACGCCTTTCCATTCAATGGTGCTTCCCACCAATGATAACCAAAAAGCACGGCAGGACTTTTGGCAGCGCCTTTGGTCCATAGTATCTGCGCACTATTTTTCAAGAAATTAACGTACCTCTTTCTGGCAGAATCAGGTAGATCGGGGGTCTTGATTAACTCCGTGAGGTAGCGGACAAAAATTCCCTTAAATAAATTTACATCATGGTTTTCCTGCTCTGCCCAGTCGCTAAGCACCTTATTATTTGCATTTATAAGTGTGCTGGTTGTCCAGTCAGCAGTTTTAATGGCGTCGTTAAGGTACACCTTATTCCCTGTAATTTTATAATATTCTACAGCAGCGCCTAAATAGGTGCCAGCGTTGTAAGTCCAGTCGCCGTTCTTGTCATTGATATTTTCGAACACTCTTCCCGATTGTTGTACCACGCGGTTTTCCTTCATCCAGCTATAAATTTTAGAGAGCCACTCCAGATTATTATGCCCATTGACTACCTCTGTTTCTTTATATTTTTGCCAGCGTTTGGCTGCAATAATTGCAGCTGGACCATTCGAAGGGATACCTTTACTTTTTCCCTGCTCGTTGTTCTCGTGGTTCCAAGGAATTCCTCCGCCGTCATCCTCATTCCAGCCTGCAACAATAAATTCCCACAACTTCCTGGATGATTCTTCATAACGAACATCGCCTGTCGCTTCCAGAGCCCGTAAATGTGCCATTCCATGCCAGCCCATATCGTCATAATAATTATTGTAGAAACTGCCTCCATTTTTAGTTTTTACACCCTCAAAAAAGTCATGAATCCGCTGTTTATAAACATCGCTTTTTGTTCTTTTATAAGCGTCTACCAATACATCAAGACCATGAGCCTCAGGCCAGTAATCATACTTTGAAATTGTGCCCAGATTATCATCGTTAAAATGATGTTTTGTAGAACTCCAGTAGATATAAGCTAAAGCAGTACTGCTGCTGTCTGCTGCCTTTGTCCAGTCTATATTGTATTTTATGCTCCTGTCAATATATTCATCCTCGATTTTACCACAAGAGCAAGCAATTATGACTGTGACAGTCATCAATATTATTTTTTTCATCAGTATAAATTCTTTTTACAGTTTGATTAACCTGTCCATTATTTTTTAATACACTATTTCATGCGTATTGTTCGCGCCATCGCCGCTAAAAGAGACAATGATACTGCATTTCTTTAAATTTCTGTTTGGAAATTTGAAAGAATAATCCCACTGATTTTTGTCTTCAGGATAAAACTTTAGGCTGAAATAAGGGCCGGTTTTGGCAGGTGGCGGCTGGTTATCTTTTGCCGTGCTACCAAGTTTCTGTTCTTTTCCATTCAGCGTCATCCAGAAAAAGTACCTGTCGTCTCCAAATTTCGTAGTAAAATCGGGAACGAAATCACGACTCTTCCATATTCCTGCTCCTTGATAGATTAAAGTTTCCCTTTGTTCAGGAGTAGACATGAAAAAATCCAGTTTTGTGACCTCCGAAATGACAACAGCGGATGCCGTAAAATCCAGGTGAATCCTGTAAATGCCATCCTTTTTTACGGTTGTACCAGTCTTACTTTCCTTAAATGTGGTACCTCCCTCATCTACCGAGAAGGTTCTTGATACTGTGGTCTTGGAATCAACAAACATGTAGTTTTTACCGGCGGTTAGCTTGGTGTAAATCTCAAATTCATTACCCCCAGCAAGCGCTTTAAAAGGTAAAGCCTTCGATAAATCTGCTCCACTTTCGGTACCCTCTCCAGTTATGTAAAGTAAAGCCGGCGATTCCACCCCACCTAATAAAGTGATGTTAATTTTTCGAACTTGTTCAGACTTCGCTTTATTCAAACCTCTGGACGCTACTACTGTCCATTTCAATACACCTTCCTGCAAAGCTTTATAGCCGGCAAGAGTTCCAATCCTGTTTAATACTTTGTGGGTAATACTTGCGCTGGTACTGATACCGTTATTATCAGCAGGAACGACATAGACAGGCTCAGAAAAATCACCATCCACCTTATCAAATAAGACATCATAGTATACTAGCCCATTATCTTGTGCCACCGACTTTTCCCATTCGAAATACAAACTCGCCGTGGAAGAATTTTGTAATAGCATATTTTTTCCATCATCGGGAGCATATAGCGTATTGACTGCGGTTACTGAAACTTGCTTAAATTCATTATCTTTTTTACAACCAGTAAATCCCAGAAAAACAAGGAGATAAAGAGATGCTCTTAATATATGTTTTTTCATTTTTTTCATTTTATTATTAATAACCTGGATTTTGTATCAGACCTGGATTTAAAAGGCGTTCCTTCCTTGGTATTGCCCATAAATAATCACGGTTCCTGTTAAAGTTGCCTGCTGGCAGCTTGATATAATCATAATTACCGCTGCTTTTATCAAATCTGGCACCCCGCTGGGCTTGTGTAAGAACTGTCTCTGCTGTTTTCCATCGGCGAATATCAAAGATTCTCAGTCCTTCCAGGGCGAGTTCAACACGACGCTCATTGCGAATTATTTCCCTTAAGGCTCCCTGATCACCTGTAGGAAGATTTAGTGCTTCGTTCGTATCGTCGAAGCCCACGCGCTGCCTAAGTTTCTTTATGGTCTGGTTCCAAACGTCACTATTCATTTGCTGAAGTTCATTCTTTGCTTCTGCATACATTAGCAACACATCAGCAAAACGGATCAGGGGAAGGTTGAGGTTCGACTCCCATCCGCCCCCGGTATATGATGAGGATGAAGGGTCGGCATATTTACGGTAATAATACCCGGTCGGCGTTTGCGCTGTACCTGCACCGGTATACTTATCGGATGGTTTTCCTGCGGGCGTGGTACCTTCAGGATGGATCACTATGTTATACTCGCTGCCTGTGCGGTCTACCCATTTTGAACCATGGTAAACAATGGTAGCAGCCATGCGTGGGTCACGATCGGCGTAATCAGGATCTGCAGCTGTCCATTTTTTACCGTTTTTCATTAAATAACTATCCACCAAGCCTTGAGTAGGCCCTGCAATACATAGGCGGGCATTTGCCGACATTGGAACATAATCCACCAAATTGCCCCATGTTTTTAAATCAGGAACATATTGCATGCTTAAAATGATTTCACTGTTATATTCATTCTTCGCCCAGAAGAGCTCTTGGTAATTATTAAAAAGACTGTATGCGCCATAAGATGAGCCGCTGATCAGTTTTTCGCAATATTCAGCAACTTTTGACCAATTATTTTCATATAAATAAGCGCGGGCATTCAATGCTACAGCAGCCCCACTGGTTATCCGCCCATTATCGGCCGCAGCGTATTGCTCCCGGCTTGGTAAGATCTCTGCCACTTCATTCAATTCTTTATGTATCCATGCCATTACTTCTGCCTGTGGCTTCCTGGTTAATGTTTTTGATTCCTCCAGATTGATATCTTCCGTGAAATGTGGAATATCTCCATACCAGGTCGTTAATTCCAAGTATAATGAAGCGCGGATAAAACGTATTTCAGCTTTTCTTTTTTCTCTTAAAGCTGGATCCATAGTTGTTACCCTATCTACATTCGCCAGGAAGGTATGGCATGTTTTTATTCCACCGTAACAATTACCCCAATTGCCTTCAAAGCGACCGTTTGAAGCATCTGCCAATCCATTGGAAATAACCTTCTCATTAGGCGTTCCATATCCGTTATAGACATTGTCACTCAACAGCTCATTGGCCAGCAAATAATCGCTGCTAAACAGCTGACGATAAGCCATGTTTAGCACAGAATTAACTTTATCCTCTGACTTCCAGTAGGTTTCGTCTGTAAATTTATTGGTTGGCGTAACATCAAGTTTGACGCATCCAGCAATAAATAAGCCCGCCATCAACAATGTCAGCTGGCTCAATATTATAAATTTCCTTTTCATGATTCCCCGTTTATTTATAAACACTAAAACTCCACATTGAAGCCACCACCTATATATTTTAACAGTGGGTAATTTCGCGCACTGTTGGCACCACCAGCATCCATATTTCCACCAAATTCTGTAGACTCAGGATCGATGAAAGAATTTTTGCTGAAGGTAAACAGGTTCTGTCCACTCAAAAAGACCCTAAACTTACTCATGCCAATTTTGCTACTCACTGTTTGTGGAAGTGTAAATCCTATCTGAATATTTTTCAGGCGTAGATAAGATGCATCGAATATATTTCGGTCAGAACCTTTACCATAATTATTGATGGTAGAAGCCGTTCCCGGGGCCGTAAGTCTTGGAGATCTCGCATCAGGATTTCCAGGTGTCCAGTAATCCAGCTGGTGCTCAAACATCACAAAAGAGTATCCGCCATGGAAAGGCTCTATCGTTTCCCCTCTTAAGGCCATATCACGTTTGCCCACGCCCTGCCAAAGCATATTCAGGTCGAAACCTTTCCAACTCACGGCATAATTAAAACCGAAAGTTAAACGTGGAAATGCATGACCAAGCACATAACGGTCATTGTCATCTATAATGCCATCTCCATTACGGTCCATATACTTTACGTCGCCGGGCTGAGGTTTCACACCTATAGGCAAAGCAGAATCTTTGATATCATCTTCATTTCTGAATAATCCTGCAGTCTTATAACCGTAATAACTATAAAGCGGTAAGCCTACACGAATAATACGCTCAATTTCATCCAACTTATAGATCGCTTCATTACCTTCAAATTTAGTAACTCGGTTCCAGGAGTCGCCAACATTGAACCCAATTGAATGATGAAAATCACTGTGGTTGAAATCATAGTTAATACTTAGTTCCCATCCTTGATTTACCATTTCGCCTAAATTAGCTTTGGGAACTGCTCCGCCAAGTGTCAGAGGTGTTTGTGGGGTAAGAAGGATATCTTTCGTCTTTTTGTGGAAATAATCAAATGTGGTTCTTAGACTTCGATTAAAAAACGTCGCATCTGCGCCAATATTAAAAGAGGATGTCGTTTCCCATTTCAGATCGGGATTACCAAAAGTATAGCCCGTACCAGGTAAAGCGACATTATTAAAACCATATTGATTATTGTAGATATCATATGTAGTAAAAGTCTGGTAATCGTCTACATTCTGATTTCCAAGTTGGCCATAGGAGGTTCTGATTTTCAGGTCTCCGATTTTCTCTTTCCAGAATTTTAAGAAATTTTCTTCGGTTGCGCGCCATCCTAATGATCCGGAGGGAAAGAATCCCCAACGGTTTGCCTTTGCAAATTTAGAGGAACCATCATAGCGAAAACTTCCTTCAACAATATATTTGTCAGCAAAGGAATAACCGCCACGTCCAAAATAAGAATAAATGCTTCTTTCAGTAGTTCCGCCTACCGTATTATAACTGCCCTCATCAATGATTGTTCCTTCGATAGGTATGCCCAAAACTGGATCTACAAAGCGCTTTCTAATTTCATGACGGGTTTGTCGGAAAGATTCGCTGGAATATCCGGCTAATAAGGAGATATTATGCACCTTTCCAAAAGTTTTATTATAATCAAGCAAGCCCTGTAAGTTCAATAAAGTAGATTTTCCACTATAATCTTCTATGCTGTAGTCTTTTGAGCTACTTAAGTTGATTGGCGTTAGATCGCCCGATAAATTATAGACAGGCCAATAGAACCTTCTGATCAATCTGTTCTCCGGACGAAGATCAAAGCCAGCCAGACCTTTTGCCTTTAATCCCTTAATAATCTCAAATTCCCCGTTCAAGCTTCCTTGAAAATGATCATCGTTATTTTTAGTGTATCCGCCATTTTCCAATGAAGCAAGCGGGTTCCCCCCGGTTAATACATCGTTCACATAGTACTTTCCGTTCTCATCTTTCAGCACATAGTTATTGTATAATGGAATCCGACCGGCGTCTGCAAGCAGGAAGTCGGTATTTCCCTGATAAGCATTTCCTTCGCTTCTATCATACCACAAAATGGTTGATAATTTAAGCTTTCCAATATTTGTAGTGAGGTTAGAACGGAAGTTATAACGTTTTAGCCCATAGTCAGGACCTTTAAAATTACTTTCCTGATCGTAATAACCCAGCGAAATCATGTATGCTGTATTGGCAGATCCACCTTGCACATCAATATTATAATTTTGCTGCAAACCATTTTTCAGAATACCTTTTAAAAAATACTCACTGTCTCCGGTTGCAAACTGCGCGATCTTTGCCGATGAATAAATTGGATTAGCTCCTGAATTAACATAGGAGTCATTTCTTAATAAGGCATTTTGATATCCTTTAAGAGGCTGGACTAATACTTCAGGATTTTGAGAACCAATCAGACCAGAAAACCTGATCAAAGGCTTCATGTTCAGTTTACCTTTTTTAGTGGTCACTAAAATAACGCCATTGGCCGAACGGGAGCCATAAATAGCAGAACTACCCGCATCCTTCAGGATAGAAATACTTTCAACATCATTCGGATTCAGGTTATTTAGGTTGCTGATATCATTACTGGTAATACCATCTATAACCAAAAGCGGGGAGTTATTACCAAATGTGCCAATTCCTCTCAGGTTAATATTCATAGCATTATTATTCGGGTTCATGCTGCGTTGCTGAATAACTAGACTTGGTGAAGACCCTTGCAGTGCTTGCGTAAGATTACCCACCGGACGGTCGGTCAGTTGGCTGGCCTTAATTTGATCAACTGCTCCCACCACGCTAACCTTACGCTGCGTACCATAAGCTACTACAACTACTTCATCCAGGTTTCTCTGGTTTGCCGAAAGCTGCACCATCACTTGTGTTTGCCCATTGAGCGGAAATTCCCTTGTTCCATAACCTACGAAACTAAAAACCAAAGTGGCATTGCGGTCCATTACATTTATCTTAAACCGTCCATCAGCAGCTGTACTCGTGCCACTTGTTGTCCCTTTTACGCTAATACTCACATTGGGAAGGCTGCCTCCATCTGCTGCATCTGTAACACTGCCGGTTACTACGATTTGTTGATTTCCTTTGCCTTGCAACGTTCCGGTAGAGAGTTCTACTTTCTTTTTAATGATAATGATGTTATTCTCAATTTCATAGGTTAAATGCTGACCGGCAAAACATTGCTCTAGTACCTGTTCAACAGGGGCGTTTTTAACAGAAATAGTAACAGGTGATGCGCCCTGCAACATTTCCTGGTCGTAAAAGAGATTATAATCGGTTTGTTTTTTAATCTCATTGAATACTTGCTCTAACTTGATGTTTTTGGCTGTAATCGTAATTCTCTGTGCATACCCGTTTGCTTGTACTTGCAGGAGGGTTATTAGGAGAATTACTGACGTTAGCTTCAAGGAGAGCAGAATTTTACAGTTTAAAAAACTATAAAATAATCTAATGCAGTTCTTGTTCATTAATCTCAGGTTTTTATATTTGGTTATTTGTTATAGTTCCAATCGCTATAGAATAGTTTATGAAATGTTAAATACTATGGCATTACAATAATTTTCCTCCCTTCTATATAAAAGTGAATAACTTGAGTTTTTTCCATCACATGCAGGACTTGCGAGATGTTTTCAAACTTTGATATTCTCCCGCCAAATTTTCTATTGCGGATATTGCCTCTGTATTCTACTTCAACATCATACCAGCGGGAGATTTTTCTCATCATACTTTCTACATTTTCATTGTCAAATGAGAAATATCCTTTTTGCCATTCTACGGCCTGTAGCGCATTAACATCAAAAACAGTTACACCATGGTTTGTAACAGACTGCTGACCGGGCTTTAAAAAAGTAAAAACAGGCGAAGCCAGCTGCATTACTTTAACCGATCCCTCTAAAAGTGTCGTTTTGGTATCAGGCTCATCATCATAAGCATTAACGTTAAAATGTGTACCCAATACTTCCACCGTCTGATTACGTGTTTTAACCAAAAATGGGGTTTTAGCATACCTGTTCCCTTTTTGGGATATAGGATTAACCTCAAAATAAGCTTCTCCAGTTAGCTCTACAACCCGTTTCCCATTATCAAAAGTAGTAGGAAACTTTAGTGTGGATGCAGCATTCAACCAGACTTTAGTGCCGTCCGAAAGATTTACCTGGTATTGGCCACCGCGTGGTGTGGCTATTTTATTATAGAATATGGCACTAACTGTATGGCTTTTGTTTTGACTTACTTCATAGCTAACCTTGCCATCTTTACTCTTAATAATAGATACACCTCCCTGATTACCAATTACCCCGCTGGATGTCTGATCAAGAATAAAAGCAGAGCCATCGGCAAGTGTAAGCACAGCCTTATTTTCTCCCGGAAGGATATTTTCAGCATAAAACATGGATTGCTCTTTTCCACCCACTCCATTTTTATTGAAATAGAAGTAAGTTATTAAGGAAAGAACAAGAATCAATGCTGCAGCAGATGAAATGTAAATTTGGTATTTTCTGAACCCACTACGTTCCGGATAAATTTGTTCCCTTTCAGTAATATTTTTATACAAACGGTTTTTTAACTGCCCTGCATTTTCGGTGGTAATACCTTTCAATGACGGATCGTCATAAGAATGGTACCACTGATTGAACAGTATCTTTTCTTCTTCAGATATTGTTCCTTCCTGCCATTTCAAGGCAAGCTTTTTTATATGCCATTTATCGGCCGGCTCCTGTATCATGTAAATTTATTCTCTGGTTGTTTTATAGATAGCCAAACGTCAGATGTAAATCCCTTAGTCATAATCAAATATTTTTTGAAATATTCCTGGTACCTACCCGTTGAGCTGGGGAACTCTGCTATAGAAAGCAGATCAATAGGGTTAATATCCGTCCGAATTTCTCTTTAAGCATTTTACGTGCTTTAGAAAGATGTGCTTCTACGGTTTTTTCAGAAATTTGCAGTTCCTGGGCAATTTGCTGTTGTGTATAATCTTTTTCAAATTTTAACCGAAATACAAGGCTGCATTTTTCCGGTAATTCAAGAATGGATTTTTGTAATTGATTCTGAAGTTCTTTCAAATTTAAATAGTCGTAAGTGGAATTGTCAATCTCTGAGAAAGAAGATAGCACTTTGGTTTTCAGTTTAGCCTGCCTGGCTTGCTTTGCAAAGCGATTGATCACTTCGAATTTAACTGCTCCAGCAAAGTAATTGTCGAAACCTTTTACTAAAATAAATTTGTCTCTTTTACGCCATAGGTTGCAGAAAATATCCTGAACAATTTCTTCAGCTTCAAAGTTATCGTGAATACGTTTATATGATTTAATATATGCTTTCTCCCAATACCGTTGGTAAATTTCTCTGAAAGCCCTTTCTTCTCCTTTCTTTAACAGACCTGCTAATTCAACGTCTGTCAAAAGGCTATATTTAAGCATTGTTTAGTTTTTATTTCATCAATTTATTGCCTTCTCACTACTTTGCTTGGTTATCAAACTTTTGGTAAGTATGTAAGGATAGTAAAATTATTTAAAATTCCGGTACATGAATATTGCATGCAACCTGACCTCGCCGCAGTGCACCAAAAAAGCTTGAAGTGATTTCTTATGTTATGTTGGTAGTTGGTTTTCCAATTTTTTATGGCTTGATGAAAAACGGATCTTCCCAGTCTATGTTCATCTGATAAGTTTTTATAATGAAGTTGGTACCTTTGGGCCGGACGCTTACTTTACAAATGCCTGCACTTCTTTTGAACAAGCCAGGACAACTAGCCTACCATTGTGGCATAGTGACCTTTCAATACACTTCGGGCAAGTGCGAGAGGGGCAAGCAAAGAGTTCATTATATGGCTAATAAAAAATTGAAAAAGTTATTGCATATGTGAGCCCTATCCAACTTTTTAGTCGCAAAAAAGGTCACGACTTTTAAGTTGCAATTTCGTTAACTGATGTATATTACTTGTTAAAAGCTTTCTTTAACTGTTTTACGGCATAACCCATTGCATCTCTAGCTTCAGGAACCACAGCCCCCATGCCAAAGAACTCATGTGTTACCCCATCATAATTTTTGCTATCAACCGAAGAACCAGCCGCTTTTAATTTAGTCGCTAACAGCATTCCTTCACTTTGCAATGGATCAAATTCTGCAGTAATTATCGTTGTGGGCGAAAGGCCCTTTAAATTAGCTGCAACCAAATTTATCCGTGGATCTTTAGCCTCGTCCATGTTATTCAGATAATTTTTCACAAACCATTCCATCATGGCTTTATTTAAGGGTATAGCACCTGCATTTTTTACGTAAGATTCAGTCATCATGTTTGCGCCCGCCACAGGATAAACAGCCAAAATTGCTGTTGGCATCATTATTTTATTATCCCGAGCCATAATCGCCGTGCTAACTGCTAAGTTACCCCCAGCACTTTCGCCTGCAACAGCAATCAACTTAGGATCTCCCATTATTGATGCAGCATTTTTCACTACCCAGTCATAAGCTGCATAAGCATCATTATGCGCTGTCGGAAATTTATGCTCAGGTGCTAAACGATAGGCCACCGAAACCACCACCGCTCCTACCTGATCGGCCAAAGCTTTTGCAGACGCGTCATACACATCTACATTGGCAATCACAAATCCCCCGCCATGATAATAAACTATAACAGGGTATGGACCATTTCCGCCTTGCGGTGTATATATTCGGGCATGAATAGTTCCTCCACTTACGGGAATTTCCTTGCCCATAGTATCAACCTTCATTTTGGGCGCAACCATATTATGTTCTGCCATCAAATCTTTAACAGCATCAGTCGGCGTATGATTTTTACGAGCTTCAACAGCTGTTAATTCTGGAATAGGCTGGTCTTTATAACTCTCCAACTTTTCTATTACCGCTAACATTTCAGGTTTAATTCCCGGAGCCCAGACAGGTTCGGCACCAATTGGCCTTAGAGCTTTCACAGTGGTAGCTACATTTGTAGTGTCACTAGCACTGTCCTTACCTGAATTACCTTTATTCTGGCATGATAGCATAAAAAAAATGGCACAAATGCCTAATGATAAGATGATTTTTGTTTTCATGGGATGATTAATAAATATTACCTCCTAACAAAGCGTTAAACAAATTGTTTCAATTACAATTGATAGTAATAGGATTTAAGAATTCGTTCCATTCATGGTAGATATATTCCCCCATTTGCCGCTGTGGTAGCCCATAATAGCGCTTTTGATTTTAGCTGTCTTTCTCAAACTTTAGACTATTTCGGCATTGCACAGCCTATATACGACAAGCAATGCACTTATAAAATTTACAAAAAGAAATTGGCTTCTTTGTGCCTGGAACACAAAATTGCTTTAAACCATCATGATGCTTTAAGTGATGCACTGGCATGTGCAGAATTGTACAAAATACATTTAAAAAGTCTTAAGAATATTTAAAGCATTATACTATAAATTATATAAACATTTAGCCCAAAATAAGACAACAACTTTAATCCTTTATAGCATGATAAAGTTGGTCTGCTCATAAATTATGATGAATCTGCATATAATTTCATAAATTGCCGAGGTAAAGAATAATGCTTTTTATAACTTCATCACCGTTAAAAACTTAAATAAACCAATGAAAAAATACATTTTAATGCTATCAATAGTCTTGGGAACCATGTTTTTAACCCATGCTCAAAAAATACCTACTCCCGTCGAACTTGCTACAAAGAAAATAGAAAGCTTTACAAAAAAAATAAAAGTAAATACAACCCAAAGAAATGTAATTTATAATTACATGCTAGACATCTCTAAAACACAGGTAGACTTAGCAAAAAAACAACAAGCTGGATTATTTAACCCAGAAGACCTAGGTAAGTTTTATAAACTGCAAAATGAAAGCAACGAAAACATCAGAAATATCTTAAAAGGTGACCAGCAGACAGATTTTGATAAATTTATTGAAGAAGAACTTCGTGGCGGTCAGAAGAAAAAGAAAAAAGGAAAACATGGAAAAGAAGAAGACGAAGAAGTGGTAACGGGAATTTCTGGTTTAAAACTACCTTCATAGTCACCATACCTCCTCAAGTCGTACCCTACCGCTTTTCAACAAAAAAAATGGTAAAAACACTTCATCACACCAATAAAAACCTTTTATTTCAGGTATTTAACCGCAATAATTACCGTATAATTACGGTTTCAAGAAGAATATATCAAGGGTACTTTTGATTATTAGGTTAGGTAACCTCTAATTTAGAGAATTAAATTTTATTAAAAAGTCCTATCTATGAAGAAAGTCTTGTTAATCGACGACGATTTAGATTTATTAGAAGTATTAGCAGCTGCATTAGCCTGTTTTGGTTTTGAAGTAAATACAAGCAGCTACACCACCGACATCCATTCTCTTGTTTACAAATACCAGCCAGATATTGTAATTATTGATTACATCATGAAAGGTATTAATGGCGGTGAAATGTGTTCTGCACTAAAAAAGAAGGAAGCCACAAAAAACTTACCAGTCATCATTTTATCTGCATACGACAAGGTCATTAATTCTCTTGGTAATTATGGTTGCAATGCTTTTATTTCTAAACCATTTGACCTGCAGGATCTCATTAATAACATCAGAAACATACTTTATAAACCTGCAGTTATCGCTCAACTTTAGTTAATATTTGTCTTGAACTTAATGCAGAGCTAATCCGGAGCTCATAGGGAGCTTGTAGCCAACATCCGCAACGAGGTCCCTATGAGGTTCCTATGAACTCCGGCTATGGTAGCTCGAAGTGATCATCCTGATCTAAGCCTTTCTAAAGTGTCAATATCATCTTGTGATACATCAGGATTAGGAATTTGATCTTGATTTTCCATCTCTATTATTTTTTTCTTATAACACGATTAGCAAATTTTGGTTTCAGCTATTATTAATTAACATTAATGTTTGGCTATTTCTTTTCCTTTTGTTAAATTGTATTACTTAATGCTATAGTCATGATTAAAAATAGATATAATGCCTTGCTTTTACTCACGGCAACAGCGCTCTTGTTTACCACCGCTTTTCAAAACCCTAAACCAAATGATGGATTGTACTCTGGCATACTTAAGAAAAACATGGATACGAGTGTTACTCCTGGTAATAATTTTACAGAGTATGTAAATGGTTCCTGGTTTAAAAATACCGTAATCCCTGCTGACAGGGCCTCTTATGGTGCAATGAGCATTTTATACGACAAGGCACAGGATGATGTGAAAACCATTATAGAAAATGCTGCACAGGGTAACCCAAAAGATGGTTCTGAAGAACAAAAAATAGGCGACTACTACGCTGCCTTTATGAATAAAAAAGTTCGTGATGCCATTGGAATAAAACCTCTAATAGAAGAATTCAAAAAAATTGATGCTATAGCCACTTCAAAAGACCTGGCCGCTTACTTTTCTTATGCCAATAAAATCGGCAATATGGTTCCACTAAATATTGGCATCATCGAAGATTTTAAAGACCCTAAAAAATACATGATCTATACCTGGCAAGGCGGTTTGGGTTTGCCTGACCGGGAATATTATTTCATGAAAGACTCAAAATCTGCCGCCCTCAGGGCAAAATATGTCATTCATATACAAAACATGTTAAAGCTGGCAGGTCTTCCAGATCCTAAAAATAAAGCGTCACAAATTATGGCCCTGGAAACTTTGATCGCAGCTAAGCACATGAAAAAAGAAGAAACCAGAAATATGCCCGGATTATATAATAAATATGCCGTCGGCAGTTTGAAGACATTAACCCCTGCCCTAGATTGGAATACCTTGTTGAACGAGGCTGGAATCAAAAACCTGGATAGCCTGGTAGTTACCCAGGTAGCCTTTACCAAAGATTTAAACGCCATCTTAAAAAACACGCCTCTGACTATCTGGAAAACCTACTTAAAATGGAGCGCGACAAGTGCTGCCGCAAATTCTTTAAATACTGCTTTAGAGGAAGAGGATTTTGATTTTAATGGCAAAGCTTTATATGGTATAAAAGAACAGAAAGAACAATGGCGTAAGGCTGTTACCGCAGTTAATGAAAACTTAGGAGAAGTAGTTGGAAAAGTTTATGTGGAAAAACATTTCCCTGCTGCTGCTAAAAAACGCATGGAATTATTGGTGGCAAACTTATTAAAAGCTTATGAAACTAGTATTAAAGAATTGGACTGGATGAGTCCGGATACTAAAAAACAGGCTTTAGATAAATTAAATAAGTTTAGACCAAAAATTGGTTATCCGGATAAATGGAGAGATTACAGCAGCTTAAAAGTGGTTAAAAACGACCTTTATGGTAATAAAAAAAGAGCTGCCTTATATGAATATTACCGCAATTTAAATAAACTGGGTAAACCTGTTGATAAAACAGAATGGGCAATGACTCCCCAAACTGTAAATGCTTATTATAACCCCTTGATGAACGAAATTGTATTTCCTGCAGCAATTTTACAACCGCCATTTTTTGATATGAATGCAGAGGATGCAGTAAATTATGGTGCTATTGGAGCTGTGATTGGTCACGAAATTGGCCATGGTTTTGACGATCAGGGTAGTACTTTTGATGGTAATGGGGTAATGCGTAATTGGTGGACCGCAAACGACCAAACTGAATTTAAAAAAAGAACCAATGCTTTAGTTGCTCAATACAATGGTTTTAAGGTTTTTAATGACTTAAATGTGAATGGCGAATTTACCCTCGGCGAGAATATCGGTGATCTTGGTGGCCTGAGCATTGCTTTAAAAGCTTACCAAACCAGCCTAAATGGCAATAAGCCACCTGTTTTGGATGGATTTACCGGTTTGCAGCGTGTTTTTATTGGTTGGGCTCAAGGCTGGTTGTATAAATCTAATGAAGAGGCCTTAAGAAATTCTGTTAATACAGATCCTCATTCTCCTGCCCAATTTAGGGTAAATGGCGTAGTCAGAAATATCCCCGAATTTTATACCGCTTTTAATGTAAAACCTACTGATTCTTTATACTTGTCGCCAGAAAAAAGAGTTAAAATCTGGTAAATCATCAAAAGTAATTTTACAATAGTATTGTACCTAAGTTTTTTTGGCTTATTTACCAAAAATCTGTTGTATATTCCACAAATTATATTTAATGGCCTTTTTGGACACAGTACTAGAACCACCTGCTTATGGTTGGGCAGATCGCAACGGCAAACTGATCAAACCTACAGCAGAACAAATTGTTAATGAATTTTTTACACGCCTAAACGTATTTCGGAACCGCAAAAATTGGCTCCCTTTCTTTAGCTGGATTAGAGTAATTATCTTGATCCCAATTTTCTTCCTCTTTCTGTTTAAATTTTTCAGTATTGGAATGTTGATTGTCTTTTTTATTTACAGCATGATTGCTATGGGCACCCATGGCACTATTTGGCATCACCGCTATTGTACACATGGAGCCTATACCTTCAAGAATAATTTCTGGAGAACATTGACCCAAAACCTAACGATTAGCATGATACCTGAAGAAATTTATGTGGTTTCACATCATGTTCATCATTCAAAATCAGATGAACCCGGCGACCCATATAATGCTTCGGGAGGGTTTTTATATTGTTTTCTTGCTGATGTAAATCACCAGCCTATTGCAAAAAATTTATCAAGGGAAGATTACGACAGGGCTGTCAATTTGATGCGTCATACTGGTGTAATTACTAATAGTTACCAGGCTTATCAAAAATGGGGATCCCTCACCAATCCCGCCATTGCAATTTTGGCTTGCATCATTAACTGGACTTTTTGGTACGCCTTATTCTTTCTCCTTGGTGGCCATGCGCTGGCTTGTACGGTATTTGCCGCCGCAGCATTCTGGGCAGTTGGCGTGCGTACTTTTAATTACGAAGGGCATGGTAAAGGGGAAGATAAACGTAAACATGGGACAGATTTTAACCGTAAGGACATGTCTATAAACCAACTTTGGCCAGGTATTGTAGCTGGCGAATGGCATAACAACCACCACCTTTACCCTAAAAGTGCACGTAGTGGATTTTTAAATTACCAGGTTGATATTGCCTGGTATTATATTTGGGCTTTAAATAAAATAGGTTTAGTAACTTCTTTTCATGATGCTAAACAAGAATTTCATACCCGCTTTGCTATTCCGCACAAAGAAAATAATAAACTTAGCCTAAAACCGACCAGAAAATAGGGGAAATAATTTTTATTAGACTGAACACCAATATACATAACAATAATAATAATTAAAAATTTGTAAAAACCAACGGTATTCGTACTTTTGCGGCGGAGAGTTGGCAGAGTGGTCGATTGCGGCAGTCTTGAAAACTGTTGACTGTTATAGGTCCGCGGGTTCGAATCCCCCACTCTCCGCTGATTATTCATAAAATCAATTAAGAAGCCCAGTAATTTTCGAATTATTGGGCTTCTTTGCTTTCGGTGCCTTCAGCAGGTAAACTAAAGTAAAAAACAGATCCTTTACCTACTTCACTTTCTACCCATATATTGCCATTGTGGCGTTGTATAATTTCTGCACTTAAATATAAGCCAATACCAAAGCCAGACACTGTTTTTAGTGGGGTGTTTTCTACACGGTAAAAGCGGCTAAACAGCATCTCAGCATCTTTTTTAGAAATACCAAGGCCTTCATCTTTTACCCACACTTGTATGCTATTTCCCTTAAGATCAATTCCTATTTGTATGTTCGTTCCCTGATTAGAATATTTTATAGCATTACTAAGCAAGTTATTAATCACTTGTCCAATCTTTTCCCTGTCGGCATAAACCTCTACAGGTATACAGGCAATCGTGGATATTACATGTGTTCTATCGGTAAGGGCAGTTTCTTCAACAATTTCGGCGATAAGTTTTTCTACGCTGAATCGTTCTTTATCCAGGTAAAGTTTCCCTGCCTCCAGTCGAGATAAATCCAGGAAGCTTCTAATCATATTATTCATCTTATTCACTTGTCCGTCAACCTTTTTTAAAGATTTAATCGTATAAACATCCCCACTTTGCTTTGCTTTTAAAGCTAGCAATTGCACATAGGCCTTTAACGAAGTAAGTGGCGTTTTCAGTTCATGACTAACCATGGCGATAAAATCATTCTTCCTGATTTCATTTTGCTTATGCTCGGTAATCTCCATTAAAACGCCTGAAAACCTAATGGGAATTCCCTCATTATCTCTGTAAATCTTTCCTGTAGCGCGCATCCAACGCAATTTATTTTCAGTATTGCCCGCAATAGAAAAGTCCAGATTGAACTGTTCACCATAATTAACAGAAGATTTAATTGCTTTGAGCAGCATAAACCGATATTCTTCGGTAACCTTCGCCATCACCGAATCATAAGTCATTTCTTCGTTTTCAGTATACCCAAAAAGCGCTTTAAGTCTTGGCGAAACGATGAGTCTTTTACTTATAGGGTGGTAATGCCAGGTACCAAGATTTGCTGATTCGATAGCAATTATTAACATTTCCTCAGCACGCTCTGATTTAAGCCTGCTTTCTACCCTTTCCGTAATGTCTTCTGCCCCAGCAATAACGCCACAAACATTGCCTTCCTTATCCATCATCGGATCATAAAAAAGGCTTACATACTTCTTTTTTATCCCCCCACCAGTATTGTAGTAAAATACTTCTTCCTTAATTACATGTGATGTGGCAGACTCGGTAACTTGCCTCAAATGCTCTAGAAAAGGCTGACCAACAAGTTCTGGAAGTATTTCCATGAGCGGCAAGCCTAGCACTTCTTCTTTTTTCTTTTCCCATAAGTTTAGCATGGGTTGATTGGCAACTTCAACAATCCAATCTTTACCTTTTAGCACCAATAAACCATAATGGGCATTCATTACTACACTTTTGAAATTAGAGACACTGTCTTCTAGCTGCTGTTTAACTAAAACAAGTGAGGTAACTTCTGCAGCAACCATCATTATGCCTGTAGTAACCCCCAGGTTATCCTTAATGGGTTGGTAAACAAAATTGAAATAAGCGGTCTCATACTTGCTATTGCGGATTAAAAAAACTTTTGCTTCATTGCCCACTAAAGGCTCCCCCCAGGTATATACATCGTCTAATAACTTTAAAAACCCCTGTCCATGGAGCTCTGGTAAGGCAATTGCTAACGGCAAATTAAGAATGGCATCAGATTTACCCAAGAGTTCCAGCATCATATTATTAGCCGATTCTACAATTAATTCTTTACCGCGGAGTATACTTATACCTACAGGTGCCTGATCAAGAAGTTGCATCAAATAGTTGCGGCTGATCATTTCTTTAGCTTCACTGATGTTATTGTCTATAGCTAACAGCGTATATAAAAGGTATAATACCTGTCCATCCGAATGGAGTATAGGGGTTATTTTTACTGAAGCATATAAATTTTTAGCATGATTTTCTGTCTGAATGAAAAAAGGATTGATAGTGGCATTTTGCTTGTGCTGCAGTATGCCTGCCAAAACCCTTCTTGTAGAGGGATGAAAAAGACCGAGAGGTAATTCTATGATATCTTTATTAAGGATATTTGCCCTTTGAAGGCCTAATAAATTTAAAAAATCATCTCCAACAGCAAAAACAAGGAACGAGGCGTCCCTTACCTTAAAAACAAGCCCGTTAAGTGTTTTCTCTAAAAAAGTCTGAAATAAAACTTCATTTTGATGATCCATTCATTATTTTCTCTTCAACAATCATTTTAAATTCTTCCACGTCAAAGGGCTTCTCCAAAAAGGCATCATAATCCACGCTTTCATTTCGGTAAATAAACTTTGGAAAGGCCGACAACATCAATATGGGTATATGACTATATGCTTTATCACTTTTAATTCTTTTGCAAAGCTCGCCACCATTTGTACCATTTAAATTATAATCTAATATAATTAAATTCGGCCGATGCAGCTCAATCAATTTAAAGATATTATCTGTTTCTTCGTAAAAAAAGACTTCATCAGATGCCTCAGAAAATATCTCCTTAAAGATATCCTCCATTTCTAAATCATTTTCAATTATTAATAACCGCTTTTCCATTTTAATTTTTAGCAATACAGACAATTGAATTTATTATAGAGCATTGTCTTTTTTATTAACAATCTGTACCTAAAAATGTTTCAGTGCTTAAAAATGTCAATATATTCAATTATTAATAAGGTTTACTGGTTCTAAATTTGTTATTTTGAACTATACAACAAACCATTTACTTAATAACAATTAAATGCTAAACAACCAGGATAAAGAAATGAAGAACATTTTGTCTATAGATATAGGTGGTTCGAATATTAAAGCCTGCCTATTAAGTCCTGAAGGTGTAGCTTTATCCGAATATACAAAGTTACCTACCCCTGAAAAAGCAACGCCAGAATCGGTGCTGATCGTCATTAAACAATTGGCTGCTACCATGGGAGAGTTTGGTCAAATTTCAGTTGGTTTTCCGGGCTATGTTAAACTTGGTGTAGTTTATACGGCAGCAAATTTGGCTCAGGATAAATGGCGGGGAATAGAATTTGGACAAATGATTAGTGACTTGATTGGTAAGCCGGTGCGCATGATTAATGATGCCGACCAACAGGGACTTGGATTGGTGGATGGAAAGGGTTTCGAAATCGTTCTTACTCTTGGAACCGGATTTGGAACCGCCTTACTCTTTGACGGTGAGCTCTTGCCCCATCTTGAATTAGCCCATTTACCGGTAAACAAAACCAAGGATTATGATGATTATATTGGTGATAAAGCACTTAAAAAATTAGGTGAAAAAGAATGGAATGAACGGGTAGAAAGAGTAATTGATATTTATAAAACCGTTTTTAACTTCGATAAACTCTATCTTGGCGGTGGAAATGCAAAATATATTGATTTTAAATTAGAAGACAATGTAAAAATAGTGTCTAACAGGGAAGGTATCAAAGGTGGAGCAATCCTTTGGAAAATCAAGGAGAAATATCACTTGATTACCCTTCATCCAAAAAAACCATAATGTCTACATAAACTTATAATAGCTTCATCACCGTTAAAAATATTGCTCATGATAGCTTCATTACCGTTAAAAACATAAATAAATCAATGAAAAAATACGCTTTAGGAATGATTGGCCTGGGTACCATGGGCCGTAATTTACTATTGAACATGGCGGATCATAATTATGCCGTAACCGGTTATGATAAAGATCCAAAAATGTTAAATATCCTGGAAGAAGTAGGCCAAAAACATAATTTAAAGGGCTTTAGTGAACTGAAAGATTTTGTTCAAAGCCTGGAATTGCCTCGAAGAATTGTATTACTGGTACCTGCAGGCGCCATCGTCGATAATGTAATTAAAGAGTTAGAACCTTTACTCGACAAAGGGGATATGATTATAGATAGTGGAAATTCTCATTTTACAGATACAAGCCGCAGGGCAATTGAACTGTCTGTTCTGGGTTTTCACTTTTTTGGAATGGGTATTTCTGGTGGTGAAGAAGGTGCCAGATTTGGACCAAGCATGATGCCTGGTGGCGACAAAACAGCTTATAAAGCCATGAAACAAGTGCTCGAAGACATTTCAGCAAAAGTAAATGGAGAGCCTTGTGTAACTTATATTGGTCCTGGTGCTTCGGGTCATTTCGTTAAAATGGTGCACAATGGAATCGAATATGCCATGATGCAACTACTGGCAGAAACCTATGATGTTTTAAAAACCGGACTCGGCTACAAAACTGAAGAAATTCAACTCGTATTTGCTAAATGGAATAAAGGCCGTTTGAAATCCTTTTTAATGGAAGTAACAGCAGCTATTTTTGCTTTTATTGACGATAAAACAGGAAACCTAATGGTCGACATGGTAAAAGATGAAGCTAAATCAAAGGGTACTGGAAAGTGGACTTCTCAAGTGTCAATGGACTTGCAATTGCCGATTCCTACAATCAATGAAGCGGTAACATCAAGAGACCTTTCTAAATTCAAACAATTAAGAGTAGCGCTTTCAGCAGCTTTCCCTCAGGAGATAACGTTGCCTGAAAACCTTCAGGAAATAGAAGCTCGACTGGAAGAGGCACTTTACTTTGCCATGATTTCTTCTTATGCTCAGGGTTTACACCTTTTATGGCAAGCATCTAACACTTATAACTACGAGTTAAACTTGCATGAGATTGCAAAAATCTGGCGTGGCGGATGTATCATCAGAGCTGAACTGCTAGAAGATATTTACCAGGCTTATATTGACAAACCTGATTTAGAACATTTGTTTTTAGATGCTTCTATTCAGATTAAACTGAAAGAAACCATCAGCGGATTAAAAAAAATCATTAATATTGCTATGGATAACGGCATTCCGGTTGCGGCTTTTGCATCCACCCTCACCTATTTTGATACTTTAAGAACAAAACGACTACCCTCTAATTTAATACAAGCACAAAGAGATTTCTTTGGTGCTCATACTTTTGAACGAACCGATGAAGAAGGAGTTTTTCACGCACTCTGGAACCAAACAACATTGTAACAAAAAATCATGAAAACATTGATCAATCTTAAACCTACCATTTTCGTTATTTTTGGTGGAACTGGGGATCTTAATCTGCGTAAACTTGTACCTGCTTTGTACAACCTTTATGCAGATGGTTATATGCCACAGAAATATGCTTTTATTGGTACCGCAAGGAAAGACCTTGGCGATCAGGAATTTAGAGAGGTGATTCTGGAGGGAGTCAATAGCTTCTCCAGAACTGGAAAAGCTCAAAAGGATAAATGGGCTAAATTTGCTAACCATGCCTTTTATACGCCTGTTGATGTTTCGGCACCAGCAACATTTAAAAGCCTGAAAGACAGAATAGAGACCTTTAAAGAAGAATTTGGCCCTCATACGCAAGTAATTTATTACCTCGCTGTTGCCCCAAATCTTTTCCCGCTAATTGCTAAATGTCTGTTAGATTATGACCTGGCAGGTACTGAAGATTCTTGCAGAATTGTTATCGAAAAACCTTTTGGTAGAGATTTAGATTCGGCAAGAGAATTAAATCAGTTATTGACAAGCATTTTTACAGAAAAACAAATCTATAGAATTGACCATTATCTGGGTAAAGAAACGGTGCAGAATATTATGGCTTTCCGTTTCGCCAATTCTTTTCTTGAACCACTATGGAACAGGACTTATATAGATCACGTTCAGATTTCAGTGACCGAACAATTGGGCGTAGGTGAACGTGGCGGTTATTATGAAGGTGCTGGTGCTCTCCGGGATATGATTCAAAATCATTTACTGCAATTACTGTGTTTAATTGGAATGGAAACGCCGATAAACTTTGATGCGGACGAAATTAGAAACAAAAAAGTTGATGTATTAAAAGCTATGCGTCCTTTTGGTCCGGAAGATATTCGTTTTAGTACCGTGAGAGGTCAATATACTAAAGGCTGGGTAGAAGGAAAAGAAGTTCCTGGTTACAGACATGAAAATGGTGTTGATCCGGATTCAAATACGGAAACTTTTGCGGCCATTAAGTTCTTTGTAGATAACTGGCGCTGGCAGGGTGTTCCGTTTTATGTACGAACAGGAAAGCGTTTGTTCCAAACTTCTTCTTTAATTACCATTCAGTTTAAAGATGTACCTCACCACATTTTCCCGACTGGTGTGACCGAGCATTGGCAACAAAACCGACTGATCATCAGCATTCAACCTGAAATGAGTATCCGTTTACAGGTTCAGGGAAAAAGACCAGGATTAGACATGGTATTGAACCCTGTTGATATGGTTTTTGATTATAAAGGGACTTACACTTCTGATACACCTGAGGCTTACGAAACCTTGCTGTTAGATGTTATGACCGGAGATCAAACCCAATTTATGCGTGCCGATCAGGTAGAAAGTGCATGGGAATTATTAATGCCGGTTGTTAATGCCTGGGAAAATAAAAAATCTATAAGTTTCCCTAATTATACTGCTGACTCCTGGGGTCCGGAAGATGCCGAGGCTTTAATTGCCAGAGATGGCTTTCATTGGTTTACTTTACCATTGAATAAAGATTAAGAAAGAATTAAAGCGTGTTAAACCACATATACTAATGAATTTACTGATATATAAAACAAAAGAGGAACTGCTGAATAACCTGGCCCGTTACATCGTTAAAATAGCGAAGAAGGCCATTTCAGAACAGGATTGTTTCAATTTTGTACTTACTGGTGGTAATTCTCCAAAAGAACTTTATCATTTACTCTCAACCCGTTATAAAGAAGAAATTGACTGGACTAAGGTCTACTTTTTCTTTGGCGATGAACGGAATGTTTTGCCAAGCCATGAAAGTTACAATGGTTTAATGGCCAAGGAAAGCTTGTTAGATCCATTGAATATTCCAGCAAATCAGATTTTTTATGTGAATACAGAACTTGCTCCTGAGAAAGCTGCAATTGAATATGCAAAGGCTATTAATAAACATTTTAATGGAGCGGATATTAACTTTGATCTTATTTTATTGGGTATGGGCGATGATGCTCATACGGCATCACTTTTTCCGGAAACTGCAATTTTAAAAAATAAAGAAGCAACAGTGGACGCTGTTTACGTAGATAAACTTTCTACTTACCGGGTAAGTTTTACCGCACCACTGATTAATAAGGCAAAAAACATTGCCTTTCTCGTTTTTGGGGAAGGTAAAGCAAATGCCGTTAAAGAGGTTATTGAAGGGAATAAAAACAACGCTCTTTACCCATCGCAATTAATACAACCTTATGATGGTCATGTTACCTGGTTTATTGACGACCACGCGGCCATTCTTTTGGATAATTAAACAGGCAAACAATTAGTGTACACTATATGTTAATAGTGTACACTTTTTTACTTGCTATGTATTATAATAACGACGTCATCATTGCTGGTGGTGGCCTTGCTGGTTTAATAGCTGCAATCCATTTATCAAAGGCAGGATTAAAAGTTACTCTTCTTGAAAAACATGCATATCCACAACATAAAGTTTGTGGTGAGTATATTTCTAATGAAGTTGTCCCATATCTTCAATCCCTTGGTGCCGATCCTTCAGCACTCCAGCCCTCAACTATTAACAAGTTCCAATTTTCAAGTACCACGGGCAAAATAATTTCTACTCCTCTGCCAATGGGTGGTTTCGGATTGAGCAGGTATGCTTTTGATCAGTTCTTAATGCAAAAAGCAAAGGAAAATGGTTGTACTATTATAAAGGACACCGTACTGAATATCTATTTCAAAGAAAATGAATTTGATGTTCATACCACTGGAAACGGAGTTTTAAATGCCCCGGTTGTGCTTGGCGCTTATGGAAAAAGAACAGCATTAGATAACAAGCTTAACAGGTCGTTTATGAAACAGCCATCTCCATGGCTTGCTGTAAAAGCACACTATTCTGGTCCTTTTGATGAAAATCTAGTTGCCCTGCATCATTTTAAAGGTGGTTATTGCGGTGTGTCTAAAGTGGAGAACGATCGGATAAATATTTGTTACCTCAGCGATTATGATGCGTTCAAAAAATACCGCAGCATTGAAGCGTTTCAGGAACAAGTGCTCTTCAAAAATATCCATCTAAAATCGCTGTTTGAAAACTGCACCATTAAATTCGATGTGCCTTTGAGTATCGGACAAATCTCTTTTGAAAAGAAAGAAGCCGTTAAAGATCATGTGATGATGATTGGTGATGCTGCCGGATTAATACATCCTCTTTGTGGAAATGGGATGGCAATGGCTATACACAGTGCAAAAATCTGTGCCGAACAGGTCATCAATTTTTCTATACATAAAAAGGGTTCCAGAGTAGATATGGAGCAACAATATAGACAGTTATGGCAATATCACTTTAAAAACCGGATACAAATGGGAAGCATTTTATCTACACTAATGCGAAAAGAAATATTAGCTGATTTTATGACGGCAAGTTTAACTAACTTCCCTTTCATTTTACCGCAGCTTATCAAAAGAACTCATGGATACTACCTATAGAAGTGACGCCCCGGAATTAATGGACAATTTCGATATGGAGGGCGAAGTTTTACGTGACGCCTTAGATAAAATTGCTCATATCAACCAATTGTTGGGCGGCAATAAAGTTACTGTAGAAGGGATTAATACTTTAATTAAAAATTCAGCTAAGAAAAGTTTCAAAATTCTAGATGTAGGTTGTGGTAATGGCGACATGTTGCGGGAATTAGCTAAATACGCACAGAAAGTAGGTTTATCTTTTGACCTCTATGGTATTGACGCTAACAAATTCACCATCAATCATGCCCAAAATTTATCAGTCAACTACCCAAACATCTCCTTTATTTGTGAAGATATTTTTGAGGAAATAGAAAAAGAAAACACCTACGATATTATTCTATGCACCCTTACCTTACATCATTTTAAAAATGAAGAAATAATAAGACTTCTTAGTGATTTTGCTAAACATAGTTACCTGGGCTTTGTTATCAACGACCTGCATAGAAGTGCTATTGCTTATTATCTGTTCAATGCACTTTGTTTTGTATTCAGGCTAAACAACATGTCAAAACAAGATGGATTAATTTCCATACTTCGGGGTTTTAAGAGAGAAGACTTTTTATTATTTTCAAAACAGCTCCATTTCCATAATTACTTATTGAATTGGAGATGGGCATTCAGGTATCAATGGATTGTTACAACTTATGGTTAAAATAAAAACAGTGTTTAAGGCCGTACCTGGTTTTTCCAGAAGTACCGCAGAAATATTACCTTTCCTGGATCGCTGGCTTAGTGGGCAGGATGAACGTTTTATTCGAAAAGTTAAAAAAATATTTGAGAACGCTGCTGTAGACAAACGCTATTCGTTTATGTCGCCAGAAGAAGTGTTTTCTACATCAACCTTTGAAGAGCGAAACAATATTTACATAAGGGAAGGTATTAAATTGAGTACAACATGTTTGTCTGGTGCTTTAAAGAAAGCAAAATGGTTAGCTACAGACATAGATTTCCTAATTACGGTAAGCTGTACAGGCATTATGATTCCTTCTTTGGATGCATATTTAATTAATAATTTAAACATGCGGCAGGATGTGGTGAGGTTGCCAGTTACCGAAATGGGTTGTGCCGCAGGAGTTTCGGGTATGATTTACGCCAAAAACTTTTTAAAGGCCAATCCAGGAAAACGTGCCGCAGTGATTTCTGTTGAATCCCCTACGGCTACTTTTCAACTGGAAGATTTTTCAATGGCTAATATTGTGAGCGCTGCAATCTTTGGCGATGGTGTTGCCTGTGTTTTATTATCCTCTTGTGAAGAAGATAATGGCCCCGAAATAGTAGACGAAGGCATGTATCATTTTGTTGATGCCACACACATGATGGGCTTTAGCTTAACAAACACCGGCTTAAAAATGATATTGGATATTGAAGTACCCGAATCAATTGCCACTCATTTCCCAGCCATTGTTCGTCCTTTTTTAGAGAAAAATAATTTAACAATAAAAGATATTGACCACCTGATATTTCATCCTGGAGGTAAAAAAATTGTGGAGGTTGTAGAATCTTTATTTGGAGTACATGGAAAAAACATTGACGATACAAAAGAAGTGTTACGTTTGTATGGAAATATGTCTAGTGCAACAGTATTGTATGTACTCGAACGATTTATGGATAAGAAACCAAATAAAGGAGAAAAAGGACTGATGTTGAGCTTCGGACCAGGGTTTTCGGCGCAGCGGATATTATTACAGTGGTAATAAAAATAAAATGATGATGAACACAAATGAAATAATAGAGAAATTACCTTACAGCTACCCATTTTTATTTGTCGACGAACTATTGCATGTCGACGAAAATGGCAGTAGCGGAACCTTTACTTTTAACAAGGAACTAGATTTTTACAAAGGCCATTTCAAAGATCACCCTGTTACACCTGGTGTTATATTAACTGAAACAATGGCACAAATAGGCATGGTTTCTCTTGGAATTTTCTTGATGGGCAATTTAGAAGCAGGAACAACTGGACATGTGATGTTAACTTCAACAGCAGTTGATTTCATGAAGCCTGTTTTTCCAGGTGAAAAAGTTAAAGTAATCTCTGAAAAAATATACTTCAGGTTCAAAAAACTGCACTGCAAAGTAGAAATGCAAAATGCTGCAGGAGAAATTGTTTGTAAAGGTACATTATCAGGTATGGTAACGACTAAATTAAATGACTAGCAGGGTTGTCATTACCGGACTTGGCGTAGCCGCTCCAAATGGAGTGGGAATTCCTCAATTTACCGAGGCTATAAAAAATGGCAAGTCCGGTATTCAACACCAGGAACAATTAGAGAACCTTCAGTTTTCCTGCCAGATTGCAGGAAAGCCAACACTTTCTCCGGAATTGATTTCCAGTTGTTTCACTGACCTGGAACTAAAAAATTTTAACAGCAGCGGAATCCTTTACGGTGTTATTGCTGGAATGGAGGCCTGGAAAGATGCCGGGCTTCCTTTAGATATTAAGGAAGAACCAGATTGGGATAGTGGTACTATTTTTGGAACGGGAACTTCAGGAATAGATAAATTTAGGGAGGCCATTTATAAGATCGATCTATTACAAGCTCGCAGACTAGGCAGCAATGTAATTACGCAAACTATGGCCAGTGGAATAAGCGCCTACCTTGGTGGAAAACTTGGTCTCGGCAATCAGGTAACCACCAATTCATCGGCCTGCACTACTGGAGCTGAAAGTATACTGCTGGCGTATGAAAGAATCAAAGCTGGTCAGGCTTTAAGAATGCTTGCCGGAAGCACAAGTGATAGTGGACCTTATATTTGGGCAGGCTTTGATGCCATGAAAGTCTGTACTTTTAAAAATAACAATCAACCAGAAAAAGGATCCAGGCCTATGAGTGCTACAGCGAGTGGCCTTGTTCCGGGTAGTGGAGCCGGAGCTTTATTATTGGAATCCCTGGAGTCTGCGATAGCACGTGGTGCTTATATTTATGCAGAAATACTTGGTGGGCATGTAAATTCCGGCGGACAAAGAGGAAGCGGATCTATGACTTCACCAAATAACCTTGCTGTACAGAAATGTATTAAGGCTGCATTGAAAAATGCAGGGGTTAAAGCTGAAGAACTGGATGCTATAAATGGACACCTGACGGCCACGGTGATGGACAGTACAGAAATACACAACTGGGCTGCTGCATTAGACAGGTCAGGGAAAACTTTCCCTTACATCAACTCGCTAAAAGGAATGACAGGCCATTGTTTAACTGCTGCAGGTAGCATAGAATGCATTGCATCAGTTTTACAAATTGATCAGGGTTTCCTCTTTCCAAATATAAATTGTGAAGATCTCCATCCCGAAATTGTTAAAATAATTGATCCGGAAAAAATACCAACACAATATTTACCTTACGAAGTAAATCTATTAGCCAAGGCCAGCTTCGGATTTGGAGATGTTAATGCTTGTTTAATTTTAAAAAAATATAAATCATGACTAAAGAGGAGTTAATAACCCGTTTAAAGCCAATTCTTACTACCTATGCGCAAAACAAGGAAGCCCTTGATGCGATAAATGAGGATACTGATTTCATTAAAGACCTCAAAATTAATTCTGCAAATCTGGTAGATGTTGTTCTGGATGTGGAAGAAGAATTTGGTATTGAAATAGATAACCAATCGATGGAAAAAATGCTTAACATAGGTGCCTCCATTGAAATTATTGAAGCAAAGCTGCAGGAGATTGATCGGTAACGATATCGTCGATTTAACAGTTGCAGCTAAAGAAAGTAATTGGAAAAGAAAAGGTTATTTACATAAAATCTTTTCTAAGGAAGAGCAATTGCTTATACTTTTCTCTGATAAACCTGATGTAGTGGTATGGCTTTTATGGAGTATGAAAGAAGCAGCTTATAAAATTTATTCCAGAAAAAAGGAAATAAGAATCTTTGCGCCAACTCAACTCTGCTGTAAGGAATTAAACTTTTCTACTCCTATTTATACCGGAAAAGTGTTGATTGATGGGTTAACCTACTTTACCGAAAGCACCTTTAATGATAAAATGATACATACCATTTGTGCTTCCAGTAAAGAAGAAATAAATAAGATCAGGATAGAGATCTCGATGCCAGAAAATCCATTAAAAATGAATTACCGCTATAAAAACCCCCAATGTGTCAGTCACCATGGCGCCTATCTTGCCTTAGTCTTTATTAACCAAGATTCTCTTCTATCAGTAAATTAATAATTCCATCGGCCATTCCCACTCTTGGAATATAGATTTGTTTGATACCGGTCCACTTCATGATGGTCATGTATATTTCAGCAGCAGGAATGATCACATCTGCCCGATCAGGATTTAGCCCCAGAATATTGATCCGTTCTTTTAAAGAATAACCATTCAGCTCATTGTACATTATTTTGAGTTTTAACAATGACAAAGGCATATCCTCTTTTTCACGTGACATTTTGAACAATTTATTGATATTGCCACCAGTACCAATGCCGGCCATATTTTTATAATCCCGCGTATGTTCTTTAATCCAAAGGCGCATTTCTTCCCAGGTTTCATCCTTATCCTGGTTATCTAAAATACGGATAGTACCTATGTTGAAAGATCGCGAAGCGACAGGAACCTTATTCACAAACACCGAAAGTTCTGTACTGCCCCCACCCACATCGATATACAAATAATTCTTACTGATGTCTAAATTTTCTTCAATATGATTCGCATAAATGATATTAGCTTCCCTTTGTCCCTGAATGATTTCCAGGTCAAGACCTGTCTCTTTTTTTACCAATGCAATAATTTCATTACCATTTTGGGCCTCGCGCATGGCTGAAGTGGCACAGGCAAGGTATTTAGAAACCTGGTAAACTTCCATTAAATTTTTGAAAGCAATCATTGTTTTAAGCAAATCATTAATTTTCCTTTCAGATATTTTATGATCAAGGAAAGCATCGTCACCTAAACGCAAAGGAACCCTTACCAAAGTGTTTTTCTTAAAACCAAACTCGTTATCCTTGCTGATTATGTCAGCAATCAATAACCTAACTGCATTGGATCCTATATCAATAGCTGCGTATCTTAACATTAAATTACTGGTGTTTATTTTTTAAATAGTTATAAGTTTGCACTTGTGCTCTTACCTTTACCGAAAGCCTATTTTTGTGGTATTTGTTATTATTTAGTTTAGTAACATCCCTTGCTTTAACATTATCCTGCAGCTGGAAATCTATGATATCTCTAATTTCCTGTCTCACATCAACATCCAGTACCGGGAAACCAACTTCAACCCTATGGTCAATGTTCCTGGTCATGAGATCAGCGGAGGATAAAAACATTTCTTCTTTTCCATTATTACCAAAAATAAAGACCCGAGCATGCTCTAAGAACTTATCAATAATACTAATAACAGTAATGTTTTCACTAAAATCTTTAATGCCTGGTATCAGGCAGCAAATACCACGAACAATGAGTTTTACTTTAACCCCTGCATTACTGGCCTCATAAAGTTTCTCAATTACGCCTTCGTCGGCCAAACTGTTAACCTTCAAAATCAAGTATGCCGCTTTATTAGCTTTAGCATTTCTAATTTCACGGTTAATAAGAAAATACAATTTCTTTCTAGACTCTAGTGGAGAAACAATCAGGTATTTAAAATCTTTGGCTACAGTTTGTTTATTTAAGGCATTAAACAGTTTAACCAGATCTCTGGTGATTTCTTTTTTTGCCGTAAAAATACTATGGTCACAATAAAGCTTTGCAGTCTTTTCATTGAAGTTTCCAGTGGCTAAATTAGCATAGTAAACTGCCCTTCCACGCTCCATTCTTTTCACCAGGCATATTTTGGAATGTACTTTATAATCTGTTAAACCATAGTTAACTTTTACACCCTCTTCCTCTAGTTTGTTGGACCAATAAATATTGGAATGCTCATCAAATCTAGCCTTAAGCTCTACTACACAATTTACAACCTTACCATTTTTTGCAGCATTGATGAGCGCATTAATGACCCTTGAATTTTCTGCTAATCGATATAAGGTGATGTTAATTTCGGTAACCTTGGGGTCTATGGCTGCTTCCCTTAAAAAGAGAATGATATAATCATAAGACTGGTAAGGCAAATTGATTAAGTAATCTTTTAGGGCTATCTTATTGATAATACTCTCGGTACGGTGTAAACCAGCAACTTTTAGGGGTTCACTAGGTGCGTATTCGAATGCTGCGGAACCTACATTTGGAAAGCGAATAAAATCGCCAAAGCGATGGTAACGATTGCCCGGTATTAAACTTTCTGCTTCAATTTTTATCTTGGCCACTAACACACTCAGCATATCAAAGGGCATTTCCGTATCGTATAACAAACGCATAGGCTTACCTTTACGCCTTTTATCCAAGCTTGTCTTTAACTCTTCAATAAATTTTTCGCTGATTTTTTTATCGATGTCTAACTCTGCATCCCTGGTTACCTGTATAGAATAGGCATCGAGCTCATCATAATCAAAAATATAGAAGATATCATCCATGCAATATTTGATAATATCTTCCGCAAGGATAATAAATTTCAACCCATTGGTTTCAGGTAAAACCAAAAATCGAGGCAAATCTTGAGGTAATTCTATTAAGGCAAATCGCTCACTTTTGCGGGAGCTTTTTTTTGACAGCCGCACCAGGAAATATAAATAACGATCTTTCAGCTCAGGAAAAGGTTTATCTAAATCTATCAATATCGGAACAAGGTTAGATAATATCTTGTCCCTGAAATGGTTTCGTACAAATTCACCCCTTACTACATTGAGCTGTGTATCGTTCAAAATGAAAATACGATTTTGTGCCAGTTCGTTGATCAATGTGGCTTGAAAAAGTTGTTCAAACTTACGCTCTTGCCTCACCACAGTGTTTTTTATCTCATTTAGAATCTTTTTAGGATTAAAACCAAGTAATGCTTTAGATTTTTCATTTAAATTAGCCAAACGCGACATTGTAGCCACCCTTACGCGGTAAAACTCATCCAAATTAGAAGAGAATATTGACAAAAACTTAATCCGTTCTATTAAAGGTACTGTTTCATCGGCCGCTTCCTGAAGAACCCGTTCATTAAAATATAGCCAACTAATTTCCCTGTTTAAAAAAGGAATCTTTTTTTCTGTCATGTAATCCAATCAAAATAACCAGGGTGGAACCTAGACAAGCAAAACTGCGAAATCTAATGTTAATTAACTGTTAATTCTACTGTGCTTTTTAAGAATTAACGTCCTTATCCTTCGCAGTTTTTGGCTTAGCCTTAACAACTTTTTTTACTTCAGGCTTTTTTTCTATCGCACTGGCTACTTTTTCTACCGTAACAATAGGTAGTACTTTAACACTACTGGCAATAGGTTTAGCTTTAACAACTGCTTTTTTTACCGCTTTATCGATTTTCTTATCTGTTTTTTCTACAGCTTCTTTTTTGATGGTTTTAACACCAGAAAGTTTCGCAGACAGCTTTTTCATTACAGATGAACCGACTTTACTTATATCGACCCCAATCTTCTCTGCATCATGTCCTAATTCGTTCATGAGTTTTAGAAATCGTTCTGTCATAGATTTTGCAAATTCTTTTTTTGCTGCCTTTTTAGCAACTTTTTTTTGCACTTTTGGGTTATTGGTTTTCATATTGAATTTTATTTATTGAATTAATTTAATATAAACTAAAATTAACAATTTTATATACTAAAGCTATTATCATGCCCACTTTTGACATCGTAAGTAAAGTAGACGCACAAACATTTGACAATGCGATGAATAACGCTAAAAAAGAAATTTTGAATCGTTATGATTTCACAACTTCAAAAAGCACCATCGAACATGATAAAAAAACAAATGTCATTACTATCATTACAGAAGATGATATGCGTTTAAAAGCAATTCAGGATGCTATAATTTCCCGCATGATCAAGCAAAATCTAGATGCCACAAGCCTGGATTTTGGAAAAGAACAATATGCATCAGGAAACATGATCAGAAAAGAGATTTCAATAAAGGAAGGTATTGATAAAGAAACCGCAAAAAAAATAGTTGCAAAAATTAAAGCCAGCGGTCTGAAAGTACAAGCATCTATGATGGATGACCAGGTACGCGTTCAAAGCAAAAATATTGATGACCTGCAGGCTGTAATTACCCTTTGCAGAAAAGAAGATTTTGGACAACCTTTGCAATACATCAACATGAGAAATTAACGATTTCTTCGCTCAGCGAGCCTTAACCCATAGTAAAAAGCCCTTTCATAATCTTATGAAGGGGCTTTTTGCGTAATGTTATCATCATTATAACCTGCTTTATTGTGCGGTTTTTAACTAATCAAGAATAAATTGAAACGTAAACATAAAACGCTATTTAAAATAATTCTAAATAATATTGCATAATATTAAAAGAGATGATATCTTTGTCGCAACTTAGATTAAGTCTTAATAATAATATGAAACAACTATATTTTTGCTTTACCTTAATACTCCTTTTATTGTTTACACAAGTAGCAGCTTTTGCTCAAAACAGCGGTACAATTTCAGGAACAGTTAAAACCAGCGATGGCAAACCGGCCAGTTATGTTAATGTAGAATTAATAGACACTCATAAAAGAATAGTCACCGATAAAAAAGGTGCATATTCTTTTAAAAACATCAAAGCAGGAAATTATATCCTAAGGGTGTCTGCAATAGGCATAAACACACAAGAAAAGGCAATTGAATTCTATACCGGAAATTTATTTACGCTTAACTTCTACATTTCTCAATCCTCTTCCCAATTGAAAGAAGTAAATATTAATGGCGCAAAAACACAAAATCAAAAGCCAGTAAGTCTGAGTAAAATTGATCTAGCACCAAAAGATCTTCCACAAGCGGTACAGATTATTGGAACACAAGTTATTAAAAACCAACAGATTAATCGCTTAAGCGATGTAATGAAAAATGTTAATGGTGTTGCCCTTGGAGCCAACCGAGGTTCGGTTAATGAAAATTTTTATGCACGCGGCTATAGTCTTGGTGCTAATAATGTTTTTAAAAATGGGGTTAGAACAACCCTTGGTGGTATGCCAGAAGCGAGTACCTTAGAAGCTGTAGAAGTTTTAAAAGGTAGTGCGGCTTTACTTTATGGTGGTGTTACCGGCGGTGCAGTGGTAAATATGGTCACTAAAAAGCCTCAGTTTGAATATGGTGGCGAAGTTTCGTTGCGCGCGGGTAGCTATGGTTTATGGAAACCAATCGCAGATCTTTATGGCCCTATTTCAAAGAAGCTTGCCTTCCGTGTAATTAGCACTTACGAAAAAGCAGACAGCTACAGGGATGTGGCGCAGTCTGAAAGATTTTATGTCAACCCATCTTTACTTTACCGCATCAGCGATAAAACAGAGCTTACCTTACAAGGTGATTATTTGAAAAGCAATTTCACCCCCGATTTTGGTATCGGCACTGTTGCCAATGCCATATCTCCCTTGCCAAGAAATGCTTATATTAACACCCCGTGGGCATATAATAACACCAATACAGTCACTTCGCAAATTAGCTTAAACCATCAGTTAAACGATAATTGGAAAATCAACGCTTCGGCATCGTTGCAAGCCTACAACAGAAATTACTTTTCTGCAGAGCGCCCATTTGCAAATGCTAAAGGCTTGGTTCCGAGAAATTTAACCCGTTCAAAAACAAAAGAATTTACTTATAATGAACAGCTTAATTTAAATGGAACTTTCCATACAGGAGCCTTAAAACATACTTTACTTGTTGGTCTTGATGCAGATCAATCCAACACCAATGCATACGGTTTTGCTTATGCTGATGGTAAAACAGCTTATAATTATGGAGATTTCAATCTTCTAAACCCCGCTACTTATAACACCCGCTCTGACATTCCGGTAACCAATATCATTACCGATACCTATACTCCTATATACCGTATGGGTGCTTTTGTACAAGATATGGTAGCCCTAACAGATCAATTTAAAGTGCTTGCAGGTATACGCTGGTCTTTCCAAAAAACGCCAACCACTACAATCAACAAGGTTTTAGACCAAACTGTTATTAAAGGAACTGCTGCTGATAAGATAGATAAAGCATATTCGCCTAAACTAGGTTTAATTTACCAACCCATTAAAACAACCTCCTTATATGTGAGTTATGCCAATAACTTTACTTCTAACGCAGGCAGAGATATTTACGACGTTCCAATGGGACCATCCATTATTGACCAATATGAAGCAGGGATAAAAAACGACTTTTTAGAGGGTAAGCTTACTGCTAATGTAACTTGGTACAAAATCATAAACGACAGGTTTGCACAACAAGCAATTTTAAATGCAGCAAGAAATGCAAACGCAGATGCTAATATTAAAGAGTTTTCTGGAAAATCTGCCAGTGATGGTATTGAACTTGATATTACTGGTACCATTGCCGAAGGATTAAGTTTTCTAGCTGGTTATAGTTACAACTATATGCGTTATACCGATACCAAAGATTCATCAGGAATTGTGGAGGGTGAACGTTTAGTAGGTACAACAAAAAACACTGCAAATGGTACTGTTTTTTACACCTTAAGTTCGGGTGCCTTAAAAGGATTAAAATTAGGAGCCTCTGCATTCTATACCGGCGATAGAAATGGTGGAAGGAACACCAACAAAGCAGGAACTACTTCAGGTATTATACCTATTAAGGGATTTACTACTGTCGACCTTTCAGCAGGATATTGCTGGAAAAAGCTTTCCATATTAGGTAAAATTTCAAACCTTACCAATGAGTTGAACTATTATGTTCATGAAAACTATAGTGTTAACCCTATACCGCCAAGACAGTTTATTGCCACTTTGGCTTATAAATTTGGAGGACCTTGGTAGGTCGTTGGTAGGTCGTTGGTAGGTCCTTAACGCAATCAAATGACCTACAAAGGACCTGGCAAACACCTGCCAAAGTCTCATCAAAACCCGGCGGGGTTTAACTTAACTAATAGGCAGACTGTTGCCCTTTATCATAAAAATATAATTGCACAAAAAAGGCTGTCTCCGTATTTGATGAGACAGCCTATTAATAAAATAGTACAAATATTCTTTTTAGTCAAAAAACCTAATTAAAACAAGCTTTTAAACGGTTTTAACGTCTTCCTCACTGTAATCCTTAATATCAGTGATATAACCGTTAATGATCAGAAAATCAAACAATGGTTTGGCATCAGGGGTTACAGGCATATTAGCACTGGTAATAACCTGTTTAGTTTTTTTATCTAAAAAAGGATAAGCAAACAATTTCACATTCTTACTAAACATATCACTTACATAACTCAAAAGCAAACTAGAGTAGTTTTCGCCGAAGTTGCTGGAGTTGAAAACAAATTTAAGGTTATTGATGTTAGTGGAAATACCCACACTTTTGGGCTTACAACGGTCAAGGTATTTGGCAAGTTTATTGTGCCTGGCGAAGTTAGATACGATAACAAGGTTACCTGTTTTACACATTTCTTCCGCACGTTTAGCCACCGCCTGTAAATCGAGATTTTCGGCCCAATTCTCGTCGCTGTCCAGTACATTTGATAAAAGCACCTCTATCAATACACTCAGATTTTCCTTTTTAACACTTTCAGTTCGTACAAACTGATCTACCGCTTTATTGAGCATGCTAAAGTTAGGGTTTGATTTCTGCGCATATTTGGTGCGTAGAATCATGGTATCTTTCTTATATAAAAGATCTTTTGGCAAACATGGACTTCCTTGAGCATCAAATATAGCTGCACTGGAAAAGTCTTTAACAATCAAATAAAGGTTTAATAAAATATTGTTTACTTCTTTAAAAGCAGGACCATTCACATAAATTAAATCAATTTCCACAGAACCGACAGTAAGGTTGTCTGCAAGAGATTCGATCATGGTTTTTACGTCATGCTTATAATAATAGGCTGCATAAACCAGGTTTACGCCAATAATGCCCAATACATTTTGTTGCAAAGTTGCATCGGTATCCAGCAACCTTACATGGAAAAATATTTCGTTAGGCTCTCCTTCAGGCTCTGCCTGGAATTTGATGCCTATCCAACCATGAGGGTCATTTGTTTTGTTATAATTTAAAGTCGTTACTGTATCTGCAAAGGCAAAAAAAGTACGGTCATCATATTTCTTGCCACTTAAACGCTCATTTAACAACTCATATTCATGATTTAACATTTTCGCTAGCCTCGACTGGCTCACATATCTCCCTGTTTCTTCCAAACCATAAATGGCATCACTAAAAGTCATGTCATAAGCTGACATCGTTTTTGCTACTGTACCAGATGCTGCCCCAGCAGTAAAAAAATTTCGTGCCACCTCTTGTCCTGCTCCTATTTCTGCAAAAGTTCCGTAAATCTTCGGATTTAAATTAATCTTCAATGCTTTACGCTTAGTATCGAGAATTTCTCTTTCCATGCTGCAAAAATAGGACTTACTACCTAATAACACGTCTAAATTTTACTTATCTTGGTAATCTGATGCTAAACGTAAAAAATCTTGAAGTTCAATTTCTAAGCGAAGAAGATAAATCTTGGGTAAAAGCCGTAAACAAGGTAAGTTTTACAGTCGATAAAGGAAAAATTTTGGGCATAGTTGGTGAATCCGGATCTGGAAAATCTGTCACCTCCTTTTCTATTATGCGCCTTCATAATGAACAGCGCACTAAAATTGAAGGTCAGATTGAATTTGGCGATATCAATTTACTGGAGTTATCTGAAAAAGAAATCCGAAAATACAGAGGCAACAAGATATCCATGATTTTTCAGGAACCGATGACTTCTTTAAATCCTGTCTTTACTTGCGGCTACCAGATTATGGAAGCCATTATTCTCCATCAGGAAATTGATAAAGTAAAAGCAAAAGAGCGTACCATTGCCCTATTTGAAGAAGTACAACTGCCCAGGCCAACTCAGATATTTGAAAGTTACCCTCATCAATTGTCGGGCGGACAAAAACAAAGGGTAATGATTGCGATGGCACTTAGCTGTAATCCTGAATTACTCATCGCTGATGAACCAACCACCGCACTCGATGTTACGGTTCAAAAAACCATTTTAGAGCTCCTGCTGAAGCTAAAAAAAGAAAGACAGATGGCGATGATATTTATTTCACATGATCTTGGAGTGATTAGTGAAATTGCCGATGATGTAGCCGTAATGTATCGCGGAGAAATTGTAGAACAAGGACCTGCAAAAGCATTGTTTGAGCACCCAAAACACCCTTATACCAAGGGTTTACTGGCATGCAGACCAGCACCAGAGCGTCAATTAAAAGTATTACCTACCGTAGCCGATTTTTTAAATAGTGATACTGCTCAAAGCGTAGCACATTTATTGGAAGCAAATAGCTATTCCAACTCCGAAATTGCAAATAGAAGGAGCGAACTTTACCGACAGCCTCCCCTGCTTCAGGTAAAAAACCTTTGTACCTGGTATCCAATCAGTAAAGGCTTGTTTGGCAAAACTACAGCATTTGTAAAAGCCGTAAACGACATCAGTTTCGATGTTTATCCTGGAGAAACTTTAGGCTTGGTTGGCGAATCAGGCTGTGGTAAATCTACCCTTGGCCGCAGTATTCTACGACTTACGGAACCTACTTCTGGTGAGGTAATTTACGACAATCAAGATCTGTTAAACCTGAGCAGGGTAGAACTTAGAAAAAGAAGAAAAGACATACAACTCATTTTTCAGGATCCTTATTCCTCCTTAAACCCACGCCTTACTGTAGGCAACGCCATTATGGAACCCTTAAAAGTTCACCACGTTCTGACTAACGATAACCAGCGTAAAGCATTTGTAATGGATTTACTTAAAAAAGTTGACTTAAAGCCAGAACATTTTGACAGGTACCCACATGAATTTTCTGGCGGCCAAAGGCAGCGGATTGTCATTGCCAGAGCTTTGGCCTTACAGCCAAAATTCATCATCTGCGATGAGTCTGTTTCCGCATTGGATGTCTCTGTTCAGGCACAAGTATTGAACTTGCTCAAACAGCTTCAACAAGATTTAGGCTTAACTTATATCTTTATATCACATGACCTGGCAGTGGTAAAACACATTTCAGACCGGATGATTGTGATGAATAATGGCAGAATTGAAGAAGAAGGATTTCCTGAAGAAATCTACAACAACCCACAAGCATTGTACACTAAAAAGTTAATTGATGCCATTCCTGGCACTGGAAACATCAGCTGAGGAAAGGTTTTCTGAAGCTTTCTCTGATAACTTCATGATTGCTGTATTCAATTCCCTTCTAATTTCTCTTTCTTTTAATTTATCATACTGTGTCAGTAAAACCTGCACTTTAAATCTGGCTTCATCCTTATTGATGGCTATCGTTTTCACAGACAGGCCGTTTACTACAATATAGCCTGAAAAAGGAGCAACAACCTTCTTTAAATATTGTTCGAGGTAATCTGGTGTATATCCAAAATGAAGGGCTATTTGAAATTCTACACTTAATTTTTTTATATTTTGTTTGGATTGGTTCACGATTACCGCACTAAAAACAACGGAATTTGGAATAATAACCATATCGTTATCTTCATTTTGTAAAATCACGTTTATCAAAGTAATATCTACAATCTTACCTTCCAGTTCCTGAATTTTGATGTGGTCGCCTAACGATAGCTGATCTGAGAACATGATGATTAAGCCATTAATCATATTGGTAATGTAATCTTTAAAAGTCAGGGCAATGGCAGCAGCAACAATGGTAATACTGGTTAAAAATGTTTTAGGGTCATTTCCCAGAAAAACGATAAAAGCGAGGGCAAAGAATACCGTATTCAAAATAGACTCGATACGGTTTATTCCTAAAATAAAATTGTCTTTAATAGTAGGTTTAAGCTTGTGCTTTTTGATGTACCAAAAGATAATAATCATCCTAAGGATCGACACCGTTAAACTCGGTCCGAGGAACATAAAAAGGGCACTGGAAAATTGGTTAACGAAAAGATACCTATCATAAACATCAGGAGTATTAATCCTAAAATAAACCAGCACGGTATAAATTATGATTTTCACCAAAATCACAATAAATTCATTCCTTGTCTTTCTCTCTTTAACAGCAAACATTTCCATCTTCAACACCTTGTTTAACCCCTATTATGCTAACAAATGTACTAAAACCACCGTAATTTCGCACCAAATTGTTACCTTCGGGTGATTCATAAACTCATTATGGCAAAAAATAAATCATCCAACCTCGCACAAGTTCTAACACAGCTGATCAGCGATGTTTTAAATAAAAGCACGGAGGCCCTTAATTATAAACAAGTCTCCGCACAATTAAATATAACTGACCCTGCCTCAAGAGAGACTATTTTAGAAGTTCTCAAAGAGCAAACAATTAAAGGAATATTTGTTGAAGTTGAAAAAGGCAAATTCCAGTTAAAAGACCTTAAAACTTTCATCATTGGTAAAGTTGACATTACAGCAGATGGTTCTGGCTATGTAGTGCCAGACGATGACCTGGAGAAAGACATTTATATTACTGCCCGAAAACTGCACCAGGCCCTGCATGGCGATAAAGTAAAAGTTTATATTTTCGCTAAGAAAAGTGGCCGCAAAAATGAAGGAGAAGTTATTGAAATCATTCAGCGCGCAAAAACAGACTTCATCGGTGTGATAAAAATAGCTGATCGTTTTGCTTTTGTTAACATTGACGACCGCAAAATGCTTCATGATATTTTTATCCCATTAAGTGACCTAAATGGAGCTAAAAACGGACAAAAAGTTCAGGTGAGTATCACCGATTGGCCTGAAGACGCAAAAAATCCTATTGGAAAAGTGATACACATCCTTGGTGAACAAGGAGAGAATGACACAGAAATGAATGCTATTCTTGCCCAATACGGTTTTCCACTTACTTTTCCTACTGAAGTTGAAAAAGAAGCCAATGCCATACCAGAAGAGGTTACAGAAAATGATTTAGCGGGTCGAAAGGATTTTAGAAACGCGGTTACTTTTACCATAGATCCTGCAGATGCAAAAGATTTTGATGATGCTATTTCCTTTAAAACGCTGGAAAATGGAAATTACGAAGTAGGTATTCATATTGCTGATGTTTCTTATTATGTGAAGCCAAATAGCCCTTTAGATAAAGAAGCTTATTCTAGGGCTACTTCAGTTTATCTGGTAGATCGGGTAATTCCAATGCTGCCAGAGCGATTAAGTAACGGGGTGTGTTCTTTACGTCCAAATGAAGATAAGCTATGCTTTGGAGCTGTTTTTGAGTTAGATGAGAAAGCCAACATTCATTCAGAATGGTTTGGCCGCACGGTAATTCATTCCAACCGCAGGTTTAGCTATGAGGAAGCGCAGGAAGTTATTGAAGCCAAAGAAGGCGACCATGCAAGTGAAATTCTTAAATTAAATGAGCTTGCTTATATCCTGAGAGAGAAAAAGTTTAAAGCAGGCGCCATTAGTTTTGAAAGCACTGAAGTGAAATTCAAACTTGATGAAACAGGTAAGCCTATTGGCGTTTATGTTAAAGAACGTAAAGATGCGCATAAACTTATTGAAGATTTTATGCTGTTGGCCAATAAAAAAGTTGCAGAATTTGTAGCTAAAAAAGGTAAAGGCAAACAAAAATACACCTTTGTTTACCGTTCACATGATTCTCCAAACCTGGAAACCTTAAATACCTTTGCCCTTTTTGCCTCCCGCTTTGGCTATAAAATCAATATGAAGTCGGATAAAGAAATTGCTAAGTCATTGAATTTTCTGATGGAAGATGTAGAAGGAAAAAAAGAACAGAATGTTTTAACGCAACTAGCCATTCGTTCAATGGCTAAAGCTATTTATACAACAAAAAAAACTAGTCATTATGGCTTAGCATTTGACCATTACACTCACTTTACTTCTCCAATTAGAAGGTATCCTGATGTGATGGTACACCGCTTACTTGCTTCTTATTTAAATGGCGAAAAATCTGCGGATGAAGAACAGTTTGAAATTGCTTCCTCACATTCCTCAGCAATGGAAAAACGCGCTGCTGATGCAGAACGTGCTTCTATAAAATACAAACAAGTAGAATACCTGGAAGAAAATATTGGCAACACTTATACTGGCATTATTTCTGGCGTAACCGAATGGGGTATGTATGTAGAGCTGATTGAAAATAAGTGCGAAGGAATGATCAGACTGAGAGATATCGCAGATGATTTTTATGTACTGGATGAAAAGAATTACTGTATCATTGGTCAACGGAAAAAGAAAAAATACCAGTTAGGGGATGAAGTGCAGGTAAAAGTTAAGAAAGTGGACCTTTCTAAGCGCCAGATAGATTTCTCACTTACCAACACTCAATAAAACACGGGCAATAAAATAATGCATACCACTTCTGAATTACAAGAGATTATTGAAAAAGCAATCTCAGAAATAGAATATCCGGCTCATCCAAAAAATTTATATGCGCCAATTGCTTATATCATGAACCTTGGCGGAAAAAGATTACGCCCGGCATTGGTATTAATTGCTACAGACTTATTTAATGGCAATATTGAAGAGGCCCTGCCTGCTGCACTGGCTATTGAAACTTTCCATAATTTTACGTTAATACATGATGACATTATGGACAATGCGCCATTACGTCGCGGCAAAATTACTGTTCATGAAAAATGGGGCACTAACAATGCAATCCTAAGTGGAGATGTGATGATGGTGGAGTCTAATAAGCAACTTACAAAGGTTAAAATTGAAGTATTAAAGGCAGTGCTGGATACTTTTAATGCGACTGCTCAAGGTGTTTGTGAAGGGCAGCAACTCGACATGGAATTTGAACTGCGCCATGATGTTGGCATAGCAGAATATATAGACATGATCCGTCTTAAAACAGCGGTTTTAGTTGGTGGTGCCATGAAAATTGGGGCTATTGTTGGCGGTGCAACAAATGAAGAGGCGCAATTGATTTACGACTTTGGAGAAAAACTGGGCATTGCATTCCAATTGCAGGATGACATTTTGGATGTGTATGGTGATCCCGAGAAATTCGGCAAACAAATAGGTGGGGATATCATTGCTAATAAAAAAACTTATCTACTGTTAAAACTTCAGGAATTAGCGGGTAAAGATGATCTTACCGCTTTAGCCAGGCATGCTTTAAATACAACAACACTTACTACTAAAATCGACGATATTAAAGCATTGTACGACAGGTATCAGGTTAAAGAACTGGCTACAGAACAAATGCGACAATACCTGGACAGCGCTTTTCAAGCCTTGGCAAACATAAAAGTACCTGAAGCACAAAAGAAAGTATTAATTGGCCTGGCGAATGCACTGATGCACAGAGAGCGGTAAAATTCATAGGAAATATATCGGCTTGGATGGAGTATTAATCATTCTATTGCTTTCTGGAAGCAATATCCAAGTTTTATAAGTGTATTGCTGATCTTATAAATAACAACAGCTCAAAAACGTTACATACAAAAAAAGACTGTATCATTTCATATCAATGATACAGCCTTTTTAAATATTCTTTTGTGGTTACTTATTCTGCAACAGCAGCTTCAGTAGTTGCAACAGGTGCAGCTACTACAATAGCAGCTGGCAAAATAGAAACGTAAGATTTGTTATCTTGTTTCTTTTTGAAAATTACAGTACCATCAACTAAAGCGAATAAAGTATGGTCTTTACCAATACCTACACCTTTGTCTGGATGATGTTTTGTACCACGTTGACGTACTAAAATGTTACCAGCGATAGCCGTTTGACCACCGAATATTTTAATACCTAAACGCTTACTATGCGATTCACGTCCGTTTCTGGAACTACCGGCTCCTTTTTTATGTGCCATGTTTTATATTTTACAAACTACCGTAATTAAAATTGGTAATTTTTGTTTAACAAATAATTATAAACTGATACCAGAAATCTGGATTTTAGTGAAATACTGACGGTGTCCGTTTTTCTTTTTGTAACCTTTTCTACGTTTCTTTTTGAAAACGATAACTTTATCACCTTTTAAATGAGACACGATTTTAGCTGAAACAGTTGCGCCTTTCAATGTAGGAGCTCCTACAGAGATTGTACCACCATCTTCAACCAACAATACATTGTCAAATTCAATACTAGCGCCTTCATCTCCTTGTAAACGGTGTACAAAAAGGTGCTGGTCTTTTGCAACTTTGAATTGCTGTCCTGCTATATTTACTATTGCGTACATTGTTAAATAATTATTATTTTTAAATTGTTTATTTTTATTATAGAGGTGCAAATATAGACTTAATTTTCCTTAAATCAAATGATTTAGTTTTTCTTAGTATATCTTTCTTCTGCATCGTTGATTGTTTGTGCCACTAGTGTTTTCATTTGTATCGCAACATCCTTTAGTTTTGGTATTTCGTTATAATCAGTTAGGATGATTACCTTCTTTGATTTGCGTTGATAGTTGAACTGAATTTCATAGCGTAAAACCTTATCTGACTTTAAATCTGCCCCACGGTTTGCAATAACATCAGGGAAATTCCACAAGCCCAATTCATTGGCTTTATTATGTAAATAGCTGATGTCGTTTTTTCTTAATTTCACATTAGTAATCACCAAAGAATCCTTGTTATTAAGGTATTGATAAGCTCCAGTGGCAGAATCATAACTATTTGCCAATTCCTTACCAACACCCCACTTATATTGGATGGAAACAAACTCTGTAGATTTATAAGGTGCATTCTTTATCATAGGTGTATAATACACAATAGAATAAATCAAAAATGGCACAATAATCGAAAGCGCTAAAAATATTTTTTTCCCTCTGGAAGTCATATAATATTGTTTATTTATTATTCTTTTTTAATCCAAGGGTCCTGTCAGCTCCCCTTCCCACTTACTTACCACCGCAGTAGCTAAACTATTACCAATTACATTCGTTGCAGACCTACCCATATCCAGTAATGGATCTATACCAATCAATAAGGCTAATCCGGCCTCTGGTATGTCAAAGGTAGCAATTGTACCGGCAATTACCACCAAAGAAGCCCTTGGCACACCAGCAATTCCTTTGCTGGTTAACATTAAAATCAATAACATGGTTATTTGCTGTTCAAACGACAAATGGATGCCATAAGATTGCGCAATAAATAGGGAAGCAAAGGTCATGTATAACATAGACCCATCCAGATTAAAAGAATAGCCAAGGGGCAGTACAAAACTTACTATTTTGTCTTTACAACCAAAACGCTCTAGCTGTAGCATTGTTTTCGGGTACGCAGCTTCACTGCTTGCCGTACTAAAAGCGAGTAAAACAGGTTCTTTAATCCGATTAATCAAGTTAAAAACCCTGGTTTTTAAAATCGAGAATCCTATAAAAATTAGGATAATCCAAAGTAAGAACATGGTAAAATAAAACTCTCCAATAAATAAAGCATAGGTGGACAGCACACCTAATCCTTGTTTTGCCACAATAGCCGCCATGGCACCAAAAACGGCAAAAGGAGCAAAATTCATTACATAACTTGTGATTTTTAAGATTACATGCGCTACTGCGTCGAAAAAATTAATAATGATTTGCCCTTTTTCTCCGATTGCAGCTGTTGCTACTCCAAAGAACAAGGAGAAAACAACAATTTGCAGAATCTCATTGGTGGCCATTGCTTCGGCCATACTCCTTGGTACAATATGGGAGATAAAGTCTTTTACAGACAGCGCTACCTTTTGTATGCCCGTATCCACATTACTTGGGGGCAATGGTAAATTCATCGTTTCGCCGGGTTTAAAGATATTAACCATAATTAAACCCAATATCAGGGATAGTAAAGAGGCACTTAAAAACCAAAGCATTGTTTTACCACCAATCCGGCCAACAGCCTTGATATCGCCAACTTTAGCTACACCCACAACAAGAGTAGTAAAAACAAGTGGTGCAACAATCATTTTTATAAGTCGTAGAAAGATGTCGCTTAACAAAGTAAAGGGCTCCAACTTTTTCTCCCTAATCTTTTCATTTTCCTGACGAATGTTTTCTACCGCTTTTTTTTCTGCTACAAGAGTAGTAAAAGCAGTAGCTGTGGAGTCCTTAATTAATAAAATCTGACTATCCAGGGCCTTTAACTTGCTTTCTGCTTTGGCAATGTTTTCATTATAAGAACTAAAAGATTTTACGTTTAAATAATATCCCATTCCAACTCCCAATATGAGCGCTAAAAAGATAAAGAATGTTAACCTGTTTTGTTTCGACACTTATATAAGTTTTAATTTTAATGGCTGTAAAACTACAATAATTAAATTATTCTGTAAACAATGTTTTGAAAGATATATAATTTGCAGATTAGCTGTAACAAACCAGCAAAAAACACCTCTAAACAAATATCAACTCATCGTAAGTGGAACAAAAAGACCTGTTATTTAAGCAAATCTTCGATACCAACTCCAAGAAAATATTCCATTTATGTTATGGATATACGGGAGACAAGGACGCTGCAAATGATTTGCTACAAGAAACATTTCTAAAAGTTTGGCAAAACCTGGATAAATTCAGAAACAAATCACTCATTTCTACCTGGATATACAGAATAGCAATAAATACTTGTTTAACCTATTTACGATCAGAGAAAAGACAAGGAAAGGAAGAACTCACTGACAATATTATTGAAAATAGAGTTGAAGAATACTCCGATAAAAATGAGCAGGTAGCCTTACTCTATAAATCCATATCAAAACTGGAAGAAAATGATCGTTTAATAATCACCATGGTTCTGGACGAACTGCCGTATCATGAAATTGCAGAAATTTCAGGTATTAGTGAAGGGAATTTAAGGGTGAAAATTCACCGGATTAAACAAAAACTGACAGAATTATACAATCAACATGCAAGAATTTGAAGATATACAATCGTTATGGCATTCCCATACCGTTGAAGTAAAAATTTCTTCCGGGGAAATGCTAACGCAGGCAAAAAAAGAAGTAAACAGTATACGTAACAAATCGATGATGAACATTATCGGCATGTGCTTGTCCTTCATAGCCATTGCTTGTCTGTGGTTATTTTTTGACTTTAACTCCTGGATAACCCATACTGGTATTACCATTTTAATAACTGCTATTGCAGTTTACACATTTATTTTATATCGTGGGCATCGTTTAATTTTTAAGAGTGATTTTACAGCACATCCAAATGATTTTCTGGAAGAACTTAAAATATACCAGTTAAGCAGGTATAGCCTTTATAATAAACTCTATTGGATCTACACCTTTGCATTAAGCTTAGGCACTGTTTTAATGTTTTTTGAAATACTTTCTTATTTCAGCTTTTGGAAGCAAGGTGTGATTGTAGTATTTACGTTTGGCTGGCTAATCTTTTGCTCTACCATTCTCCGTAAAATAGTGATCAAAAAAGAAAAAGAGCGCATTGCGCTCTTGATAGAAAAATTTGAAAGGATTAGTGCTCAGTTCAAAGAGAACGAGCACTAATCTTTAACCTCATCAACAGAAAAACTATTTCCACTCAATTTATATTGCAGTATTTTTAAAGCACCAGTTTTTTGCGTAGTATCCTCTGTATTAACGATTGGAAAAGAACGGAAAAGATCGCCATTCTTAATAAAGAACTTATCCTTACCTCCGTAATTTTTCTTTATTCTACTGCTTAACGAGGGGAAGTTTATCTTTTGAAAAACATTTCTAGAATATTCATAAACATTTAAATCCCGTACATTTTGCTTACTTAAAAATTCAATGTAAAGCTCTGGGTTGCCATCATTATCTAAATCCATATTCCACGCATCGGTAATGATTCCATTGCGCTCATTAGACAAAGATTTAAAATCATTTTTTGCAGAATCAGACATCAATATTAAATAACCACCCAGGGTATCCACCCCCTTTCCCCAACTCAGAACCTCAAAGTTAAACCCGGGTCTAACAGTGATGTTTTTATAAAAAGGGAAAGGATTAACCTGTTCTTTAACTTCGGGTTGATTGCTACCTTGCGAAACTGCCTTTGGTGAATTTTCATCAGCACAGGACAGTAAGAACAGCAAACTTCCAGCAAGTAATAAAGGTTTTAGGCATAAATATTTATATTTCATTTAAATGTCTTTTTGATTCAACGTTATATTTAAATTAAAAAAGTATCCTATCACAAAATCAATTAGTGAACGCTATTATTTAGCAGGGGCAGCGATCACAGCCCCATTATTTAAGATTGTTTCCGTAACCACACTTCTTTTACCACTAGGCATAATAACTATAGTTTTAAGGTTAAGCTTTTTACCATTAGAAACGCTTACCTTAATTGGTTTGTTGTATAAAGTTGCATTTTCTGAAGGTCTAAAATCATCTAAAGTATAGTAAATTTTAGATCCCGGTACAGGCACCTTTAATTCAATATTGAAATCCTTTCCGTTCATAATTCCCTCCATTTGTCCGATGGGTGTTGGAACCCAATAATTTGTATTCGTTTGATCTAAACGTGCCAGATGTGCCGGCAAACGCTCTTCTGAGAAGTTCTTAAAATCTTTACGATCAGTTTGGCTCCATGCAATTTCAGCTAATGAAAACATCCTTGGCAAGATCATGTATTCAACTTTAGCTGGTGTTTTAATGTATTCAGTCCAAAGATTTGCCTGTACCCCAATGATATATTTTCGTTGATCGGGAGTAAGTACGGCAGGAATGGGATCATAGTTATAAACTTTAGCATAAGGTGAACAACCACCAATTGTTAATGGTTCGTCTATAGACTTTGATTGACTGTGATCAAAATACAAACCATTCGAACCTGGAGTCATGATTACATCATGATTTTGTTGAGCTGAGGCAATTCCCCCCTCTTCACCTCTCCATGACATTACCGTTGCGTTTGGTGCTAAACCACCTTCTAAAATTTCATCCCATCCAATTATAGAACGGCCTTTACTGTTCACGTACTTTTCAATGCGCTGAATAAAATAACTTTGTAGGCCGTGTTCATCTTTAAGGTTATTGTCTTTAATAAATTTCTGACAAAATGCAGATTCTTTCCAATAATCTTTCGGACTTTCATCGCCACCAATATGAATATATTTAGAGGGGAATAAAGCGATCACTTCATCAAGTACATTTTCTAAGAAAGTAAATGTGTTTTCTGTAGGAACATATACATCCTGAAAAACGCCCCAGGTTTGTTGTAGTTGCTTCCCTGTTCTTGGGCCAGCCCATGGTGTATTAGCATCAATAAAAGTATCCCGATCAGGAAAAGCACTTAGCTCTGGGTAAGCAGCAATAGCTGCAGAGCTATGACCAGGCATTTCAATTTCAGGAATAACATTAACATATTTTGATGCTGCATAGGCAACAATTTCTTTTACTTCATTTTGGGTGTAAAAAGCTTTATAAACTTCGTTATCGGTACCAACACCAGGGTGATGGCCAATAATTGTTCCGTTTCTTGAAGCGCCTACGGTAGTTAATTTAGGATATTTTTTAATTTCAATTCTCCATCCTTGATCTTCTGTTAAATGCCAGTGGAAATTGTTTAATTTATATTGTGCCAATAAATCAATATATTTCTTAACAAAAGAGACCGGGAAGTAATGTCTGGCTACATCCAGCATCATACCACGGTATTTAAACCTCGGGTAATCGTTAATTTCAGCTGTTTGAATTGTAATTTTGTCACCCACTTTTTCGGGCATTAATTGCATCACCGATTGTATGGCATAAAATAAACCAGCTCCCTTACCGGTGATTAGAATTTGATTTTTTGAAATGTTAATTTTATAACCCTCGGCAGGTAATTGATCGGCACCTTCTGAAGTTATAATTATTGCTTTCTGGTTAGCTTCTGCCTTTTTTGTTTCTCTAAGTGCAAAACCACCTTTAGTGACAATAAAAGCATTCAATAGTTCCATTGTTTTACGGTTTTCCATATTGTTGGAAATCAATAAAACCGTTTTATCCAAAACAAAAGATCCAGTATGTTTTTGAATAGAAACGGGAACTGGAATAATTCCCATGTTAGCGTCTTGTTGTGCAAGTGCTGGAATAGCAATTGTAGCCAGTAAAATTAAAGTTATAAACTTATTCATATTTATTAATGGATGAAATAAGTCTACAAGGTAAAAATAATTTACATTTAGGAGCCATCAAAGCCTAAATTTTAAGCAATAAAAAATACCCACAAAAAAAGCGGATCATAAAGATCCGCTTCGAGGCGCGCCCTATAACTCTTAGGGTTAAGCTTTTAATACATCTTCTTTTGCAGCAAGGTAACGTTCAGCATCTAAAGCAGCCATACATCCAGTACCAGCAGCTGTTACAGCCTGACGGTAATAGTGGTCCTGCACATCACCACATGCAAAAACACCTTCCACATTAGTCTTGGTTGTACCTGGTTTGGTTATTAAATAACCAGTTTCATCCATATCAATCCACCCTTTAAAGATATCTGTATTAGGTTTATGACCAATGGCAACAAAGAAACCTTCAATCTGTAAATCTTGCTCTTCGTTAGTTTGGTTGTTAAACACCCTTAAGCCGGTAACGTTTTTGCCATTTCCTAAAACTTCTTTAGCTTCAGAATTATAAATGACCTCTATGTTGGGTGTATTTAAAACGCGGTGAACCATGGCTTTAGAAGCCCTGAACTCATCACGGCGAACCAACATATATACTTTATTACAAAGTTTAGCCAAATAAGTAGCCTCTTCAGCGGCAGTATCTCCTGCACCAACAATGGCAACATCCTGACCTTTAAAAAAGAAACCATCACAAACCGCACATGCAGAAACACCAAAACCATTGTATTGGTGTTCGCTTGGCAAGCCAAGCCATTTTGCTGTGGCACCAGTAGAAATAATAACTGTATCTGCAGTAATGGTTTTAATTTCGTCAACTATAACTTTATGTGGAAGGGAAGAAAAATCTACAGAACTTACATAACCAAAACGGATTGCTGTTCCAAACCGTTCTGCTTGTTTTCTAAAGTCTTCCATCATTTCAGGACCCATAATGCCAAGAGGATATCCCGGGAAATTATCAACATCAGTGGTTTGTGTCAGCTGTCCCCCAGCTTCCATACCAGTATATAAAACCGGCTTCAAATCAGCTCTTGCCGCATAAATTGCTGCTGTATACCCTGCTGGTCCTGAACCTATAATCAAACATTGAACGTGTTCTATTTCTTGCGACATATAATTGTAATTCTTTTGAACATCAAATTTAATGATTATCCTGTTAATACCTCAATTGTTAAACGCATTGTGATTTTTGCATTATAATTTATGCGTATTTTCTTTTTCTTTTTTCAGTTCTCGCCTGGTTTTCTTAACTACAGCCGTTACCTGGTCATTTTTATACTGTACCACTTCTAAACCACCCTTTAATAGCCATTCTCCTTCCTTCTTGTTGTTTACAAACTGGCCGCTTTCCTGCAAATCACCATGGCTATCAAATGACCTATATTCGCCATGAAACACGTTCTTATCATAGTTTAGAACATTCCTAACCTCGCCACTTTCATAAAAACTTAACCATTGTCCCTGGCGTAAACCATCCTCGAAAGCACCGGAAAGGACCACAAATCTATCTTTACCTTTAGTAACTGTTTCCAGGTTTTCGAAACTATCATTCGGATCGATCCAATCATAATAAACAAACTTTCCTTGAGCAATTCGAAGCGATTCATCTTTGAAAGCACCACTAACCAATAAATAACCACTGAGATCGTATTTCTTAAAAACCCATAAACTGTTGCCTGTCACCTGGCCATAAATGGCATAAGTTTCTGCTTTAGTTGAGTCGGAAGTTACTTTCTCTTCAACATCGAAAAAGACTGTTCTTACTTGTGCATAATTACTAAAAGAACAAAAAACAAACAGGAGCAGTATTGCAATTTTCTTCATCCACAAAAATACCAATCTAGGTTTGAATAATTCCAACATTGAATTGCTTTTTTATAGGTGATTGATTTGCAGCTTCTATTCCCATAGAAATAACTTTACGTGTTTCCAGGGGATCGATAATACCATCTACCCATAACCTTGAGGCGGCGTAATAGGGTGTAGTTTGACGGTTATATTTATCAGTGATTTCTTTTAATAGTTCAGCTTCTTCTTCAAGAGTAATGGTTTCACCCTTTGCTTTAAGGGATGCTTCTTGTATCTGCAATAAGGTTTTTGCTGCCTGGCTACCCCCCATTACCGCAATTTTCGCACTTGGCCAAGCATAAATTAACCGGGGGTCATAAGCTTTTCCACACATGGCATAATTGCCTGCGCCATAAGAATTGCCTAATATAATCGTGAATTTTGGCACCACAGAATTAGCTACAGCATTGACCATTTTAGCGCCGTCTTTAATAATACCACCCTGTTCAGAGCGACTGCCTACCATAAAACCGGTTACGTCTTGCAAAAATACCAATGGAATTTTCTTTTGGTTGCAGTTCATGATGAAGCGTGCAGCTTTATCTGCACTGTCGGAATAAATGACCCCACCAAACTGCATCTCCCCTTTTTTTGATTTAACCACCTTGCGCTGATTAGCCACTATGCCAACGGCCCAGCCATCAACACGTGCCAAACCACAAATTATACTTTGTCCATATTCCTTTTTATATTCTTCCAGCTCAGAATTGTCAACCAATCTTTTTATGAGTTCGACCATATCATAAGGTTTCTCCCTATTCTCTGGTAATAAGCCATAAATCTCTTCTTGTGGAAATAGAGGTTGAACAGGTTTAATACGATCGAAGCCAGCAGATTGCGGTGCCCCGAGCATACTCATTATTTTTTTGATACTGTCTAAACAGGTCTGATCATTCGGATGTTTGTAATCAGTAACACCAGATATTTCACAATGTGTTGTAGCACCACCTAAAGTTTCGTTGTCAACATCTTCGCCAATTGCTGATTTAACTAGATAAGAGCCGGCTAAAAACACAGAACCAGTGCCTTCTACAATCATAGCCTCATCACTCATAATAGGTAAGTATGCACCACCGGCAACGCAAGAACCCATAATTGCAGAAATTTGTACAATTCCATCAGATGACATAAGTGCATTATTTCTGAACATCCTTCCAAAATGCTCCTTATCAGGGAAAATTTCATCCTGCATTGGCAAGTAAACACCTGCACTGTCGACAAGATAAATAACTGGCAAACGGTTTTCCATGGCAATTTCCTGTGCCCTTAAATTCTTTTTAGCAGTCATAGGAAACCAGGCGCCTGCTTTTACAGTAGCATCATTGGCGATGATCATACATTGTCGGCCAGAAACATAACCAATGCCTGAGACTACTCCTGCAGAGGGACAGCCTCCTTGTTCTTCATACATTCCATCTGCAGCAAAGGCTCCCACTTCCAGGAATTCACTTTCCTTATCAATTAAATAGGCAATACGCTCTCTGGCGAGCATTTTTCCTTTTGCTTTTTGTTTGGCTGCATTCTTCTCGCCACCACCAGCATATATTTTCTTCAATCGGGTTTTTAATTCATAAACCGATTGCTTATTGAGGTCTTCATTTTTATTGAACGTTATATCCATGCTAGCAATGTAAATTTATTTTTAAAGAAAATAAAGTCTAATCAAGGATTTTGTATAATCTTCATTTTCTCTTATTCTAGATAATTTACTTAAATTCCTTTATATCCACAATTCTGTCGTTACCTTTGTTTTCCATCAAAAAATAAATTCCTTTATTATTTTTCTGCCAGCTAAAATTTGTTTGGATCCAGGAATATAAAGCGGATTTATTGTTAGGCACTCCAACAGGGAAAGGTAAGGTGAAAGTTTCACCACTTGGGTAATGAACCTCATAAAAAGAATCCATTAATAAAAATACCAGGGTTTGCTTATCCGCAGATTTCAGAAAGAATTCTCCCTGAATTCTTTCTTCCGGTCTTTCTCTTTTAATGGTATAAACTTTGGCGTTAACATTAGTGATAAAATAGTCGTTATTAATTAAATATCCTGCATTACCTACCCTAAACATACCTTTTGTAACTTTTTTATCCTGCTTTCCAGTGGAGGCACGGTAAAGTTTAACGACTTCAAGTTGATCGTTTTTTAAAGTTAACAAATAAAATGGTGCAATTAACCCTGAGTTATCTGAAAGCTGAACCAATAAACATGTTTTTTGAGTATTTACAAACTGTGCTAATGCAAATTTATCAACCACCATGTCTTTATCTGCCTTATTGGGTTGAATTCTTATTGTAGTATCTCTAAATTTTACAGAATAGACTTCTGCAAATTCCTGATCAGTCGATTTTTTAGGTTTTTTTGTGGCGATTGCCTTTAGAACAGTAAAAGGATTATCGTTTTCTTTAGTGTAGGTATTAAAATCTTCTCCTGTCACTAAGTTCCGGGCTAAATATATTTTTTCTGTTTTACCATTCTGACAACCAATTAAAACAGTTAATAACAATGCGCAAATACTTATCTTCATAATTTGAATTTATACTTATCTTGCTAAGATAGCATTCTGTTATAAATTATCTTGCCCGATAAGATATAAGATCATTTGTTATTGTGGAATACTTTTAACCGCCTTCATTATCTTTGCAATACTATTAGCTCGTTTTTTTGCATTCTCTGCTATCTGACCTTCAAACATGTCATCAATCGTTTGGTTAAAAAACAGCAACCACCTGTCGAAATGAGTCTTATCAATTGGAAGTGGTAAGTGTTTTGGCATTGGATCGTCCTTGTATTTTTTAGTATATAGCAATAGCGTAGACCAGAAATCCGTCATCCTTGATAAATGGGCATCCCAATTATCTTTAATTATAGCATCGAAAACAGGCCCTAATATTTCATCCTTTCTTACTTTATCATAAAAGGCATAAACCAATGCCTTTACATCCGCTTCGGTAATAATATCTTCTGTCATATTTTTGATAGCAGTATTTTAAACAATAACCTTACTTGGTCCGCCAGGCATATTTTCCAGTCTTTTCAAAAACATTGCAGCCATCAATTCTGCCCTGTTTTTAGTGTCTTCCGCCATTTCACCTTCAAAATTAGCGTCGATAGTCTTTCTGAATAAGATAAGCCAACGTTCAAAATGTTTCCCTTCAATGGGTAATGGGGCGTGTTTAGCAAAAGGATTACCTTTAAATCCAGGAACACCAAACAAAGCTGCATTCCAAAATTTGTACATCTTTTCTAAGTGTGGGTCCCAATCTTCAATGGTTTGATTAAATACTGGGCCAATCAGATCATCTCGCTGTACGCAACCATAAAATTCATTTACGAAAAGAATTATATCTTCCAGTTTTTTTATGTCAGGTTTCATTTAAATAAGGGTATAGCTGATGATGTGATATGAAAATATAATGCCCAGGCCACAAAAAGTATCAACAGGATAAATATCCAAAAGGGTATACTTTGAGGGGTTTCACTGCCTATTATTAAAAAGTTTTTCGAATCACCTTTCCCATAAGCATTAATCATGATTGGAATTATTCCGTCAATCACCTCTCCTTCTTTAATTCCTTCAATAGCAATAGCTGGGCCGTTTCTTACTTCAAAAGGAATTAATCGGATTCCTTCTTTTCCAGTAGGGTCTTTACTAATTATTTTTAGCGTATGCTTTCCGTCAACAAGTTTTGAGGTATCAAGCTCAAAGTTCACCGGTGAAACCAATTCAGCAATGGGCTTTACTTCCTCATCTATAAATATGAATATTTTGCTTTTCTCTTCCATTTTAATCGGCGTCAATAACAAGGTTTTTGATGTGACTTTCTGCTTTCTCTCCTGGGTGAAAGATCCATTTCAAGGAGTAAAACAGGGTAAACAAAACTATAACAACCGTAATAGATACAATGGCATAATCCCATTGACTATCAGGACCGGTACCATGGGTAATACCACGTAATATTTTTGGTTGTTGTTTTTCGCAAGCCGGACAAGCATGAACGACATATCCAATTAATACGAGAAACATAATTAAAACAGTTTTTTTCATGATAGTGTGAATTATTTTTTAACTGCATCCATCCACTTTTTAACTTGCTCGGTAGTGACTTTTTTAGCGCTATTTCCCCAATTTGTTTTTTCATGGTTCATAATAGCAGCCACTTCTTCAGGTTTAAGGTTACTATTTGTACCAACCGCAGGCATTACACCATAACCTTCAGCCACTCGTCCGCTGTAACCATTCATAATTACATTTACAAAAAGTTCAGCATTTTCATCTAAAACAATCTTACTTCCCTTTAGAGAAGGAAAAGCACCTTTAAGGCCTTCGCCATTGGATTGGTGACAAGTTTGACAATGGGTAATATATAAAACCTTACCATCTAATTCTTTAGGTCCACCAGCCGTTTTCTCACCTATATCGCCTGATTTTTTATATAAAAAATTAGGCTCTGGTATACCTTCCGGCAATTTAGTTTGTTTTAAAGATTGAAGGTAAGCTAACAGATGTAGCGCATCAGCAGTAGCAATTACTTTTCCTTTTTGTCCGTGCAAAAATTCTACAGGAACATTTACCACAACATCACCCTTTTTTACTTTATTTGTTATTTCAAACAACCATGGATAAGCAGGCATCACCGATTCCTTGACTACAATTCTAGGGTTAAACAAATGCGGAAGATGCCATTCTGCGCTAGGCTGACGCTGACCTATAGCAGTTAAATCAGGTCCTGTTCTTTCTGTACCCATAACAGTAGCGGTATTGCGCCAAAAATCCGTACGGTAATTTGCAGCATAATCAGCTGCAATACTTGGCCTGGAGCCCCAAACCTTATCCATGTCAACATTACGCACTTGCTGCGTATGACAAGCTACACAACCATTAGAAATATATACAGCTTTTCCTAATATTGCTTCGTCACTTAAAGCTATTGCATTAGGTAAAGGCGCATTTTCACTTTGATTTTTGAGTGCGGGAACTATACATACGAATATCGTAAGACCTATGAATAATAAGGCTGCTGCTGTGAATAATTTGGTATGGTTATTAAAAAACTCCATTATGGTTATACTAAATTAATTTTTTATTTCAGAATCGGAATAAGACAGGTTAAGTTTTTCTACTGCTGCTTCCCTGATATCAACGGTATCACGACCAACCAACATTCTATAAATGTTGTAAGCAAAAAACAAGTGGGATAGCCACATTAAGCTTCCTCCAATAGCTCTCCAGAGCCAAAAAGGAGCCATAAATACCACAGTATCAATAAATGGTTTACCTTCAATCCACATCATTCCTCTTAATGTACTTCCATACATCAGTGGTATCGTATAGAATAACAATCCGATCAAGGCTAACCAAAAATGTGCACCAACTGTTATCTGTGGAGCCTCCTTACCAGTTAACCTTGGTATTAAAGCATAGATGCCTGCCCATAGAAAGAAGTTAATAATACCATACATGGTAATATGAGAGTGAGCTACTGTAAAATCTGTAAAATGCCAGATGAGGTTAGTAGACCTAAATGCTTCCGCCGTTCCTTGAAGAGAGCCGGTAAAATAAAATATTATGCCAACTAAAAAGAAAGGCAAAGTATAGCTTGTTGTTATTTTATGCCAGGCACCTTTAAAAGTTAAGATAAAGTTTGTTGTACCTGCGGCTACTGGAATTATCATCCCCATACTTCCAACAATGGCTGTTGTTTGTAACCACCATGGAATGGAACTAAAGACGAAGTGATGAGTTCCGATGACTGTATAAAATAGAATCTGTGTCCAGAAAGCCAGAATACCTAAACTATACGAATAAATTGGCTTATTTAATTGTTGAGGAAGAAAATAATAAACGATACCCAAAGTAAATAACATGAACCACATACCAACACCCTGGTGCATATAATACCCCTGAATTATTGTTTCCCCCAATCCATCCTGCCACCAGGGAACATAGGCAACAATAGTAATAACAATAGCGAATATAATGGAAGCAATGATATACCAGTTAGAAATATAAATCTCTTTAGTAGTTCTGTTTCTAACAGTAATCAAAAAATTGATTAAGGTAAGTATAAGGCCAATCGCAAAAAACAATTGTATCGGCCAAATATATTCTCTATACTCCCCACCACCATTATTTATTCCAGCCATTAAGGATAGCGTACCCAAAACTACAGTGGTATTAATTAAATACAAGGTGTACCACCCTAATTTCAAACTAAAAAGTTTAGCATTACTCACTCTGGGTACGATATAATAACCAAGTCCTATCATCCCTAATGATGCCCATCCCCAAAAAACAGAATTAGTATGCACTGGCCGTAACCTTCCAAAACTTAACCAGCTAAAATGATCCACATCAGGAGCTACGAATTTAATTCCTAAATATTCACCAACAGTTGTTCCAAAAAAGAGCCAAAAAGTAGCCGTACAGACAAACCATACAATAAGTTTAGACAATTCCTGATCAACACCAGGCCTTATTTGTGCACGTTTTTTTAAGGCAACAACAGGTAATGCAGCCTCGGTATTCACTTGGTGGAGTAACCCTTTACTATCTTCGGGTGTTTCCATGCCAGATAATTCCTGATTTGACAAGGAATAGTCAAGCGCTTGTTTACGTTTTAATAAAGCACTTTCAATTTCTACTTGATCGGTTTCGCGCAAGTATTTAGCTAACTGCTCCGCTTCTTCTAGATTTCGCTTGTTTTCATACGTTCTTAATGCACCCCTTATTTTTACAATTATTAAAATAATACCTGCCAGTATAGGAATTAGTATCAAGAAAAGTGTAATGATGACTCCCCCTTCGCTCCATAAACTACCTGGAACAGCATTAGATTGGGCATAAACTGGCACACCACCAAATAAAATTAATAAAAAAATGAAGATGGAAAGTTTACCCTTTCCTTTTATTATTTTAAGATAATCGTCTATTTGTTTACTGCTAAATGTATTGATATAATTTTTAAAACGAAGCTCCCCTTTTCCTTTTTTAATTACTTTTCTGATTTGAATTATTTTTTCATATAAATATAAAGCAGCTAAAAGCGCGAAGATAACGATAACAAAGGCAAATATTAACAATCCGTTAGTTGAAACACCTTGTTTTGTAGCTTCTTGAGAAACCTGAGCAGAAAGTGGAATATTATACCCGCTTATGATTACAATTAAGCATCCTAAAATTTTAAATTGACTCATTTTATATGAATAAAATATTAACACCGTTTTATCTTTTATTTGTACGAAAATTTACTTCCTTAATTTTGTTAGGCCTAAATTCAAGCCCTCATTAAGCTCACCAATTAATGTATTTTCTAACATCTTTTTCATTTGATTTCTTATCGCCTTGAATTGATGATGTAAAGGACAAGGATTAACTGCAGAACAATAGTCTAATCCTAAACCACAACCCATAAAAACGCCATTACCATCTACCGCCTCTACTACCTCAGCTAAAGGCCGATTAAGATTTACTTGTTCCATGTAAAAACCACCATTTGGTCCTTTGGCTGACTGAACAATATTTTTCTTACTCAACTCCTGCAAAATCTTTGCCAAAAAGTGTTCTGGAGAATCAATGCCACTTGCTATTTCTTTTATACCAACTCTTCCTCCATTTGCAGTTCTATGTGCGATAAAAAAGACAGATCTCATTGCGTATTCACATGTTTTTGAAAATATTCCCATTGATTGCACAAATGTAATTTTTTATTTGATTTAATAAAAGACTATATCATCTTTTATTAAAAAAGATGCATTTCAGGATAGAATTCCTAAAAGCTGATTTAATATGGTTTCTGTCATATAACCAAAATCCTCTACCGCCTTAAGCAATAGAGGATTTTGGTTAAAATTTGCATCAACGATAAACACCTAGTGATTTTATCATTTGCGAAGGTATTAATTAACGAGAATAATTTGGAGCTTCCTTGGTAATAGAAATATCATGAGGATGACTTTCTCTCATTCCTGCAGCGGTAATTCTTACAAATTTAGCTTTTTGCAAATCATCAATAGTTGCAGCGCCGCAATAATGCATTCCAGCTCTTAAGCCGCCAACAATTTGGTAAATCACTTCGGCTAAAGTACCTTTATAAGGTACTCTGCCAACAATTCCTTCAGGTACTAGTTTGGTAACTATATCTTCTTCATCCTGGAAGTAGCGATCTTTAGAACCTTGTTGCATGGCTTCGACAGAGCCCATACCTCGGTAAGATTTGAACTTGCGGCCTTCATAAATGATTGTTTCACCAGGGGATTCTTCCACACCTGCAAACAAAGAACCAGCCATGATACAACTTGCACCAGCAGCAATAGCCTTCACAATATCTCCAGTTTGTTTAATTCCGCCATCAGCAATTACTGGAATACCAGTACCTATTAACGCCTGGGCGCATTCAAATACAGCATATAATTGTGGTACTCCTACCCCAGCAATAATTCGGGTTGTACAAATTGAGCCCGGTCCGATACCTACTTTTACAGCATCTGCACCAGCTTCAGCTAATGCTCTTGCCGCATCGGCTGTAGCAATATTTCCAGCAATCACCTGTAAATCAGGGAAACGTTTTTTAATTGCTCTAATCATGTCAATCACCCCTTTAGAATGTCCGTGGGCAGTATCTACAGTTACCACATCAACACCAGCCTTTACCAGGGCGGCAACACGATCAATATTATCTGCAGCAACGCCAACGGCTGCACCAACACGCAAACGACCTCTTTCATCTTTACATGCTTTGGGGTAGTTTTTATATTTTTGAATATCTTTAAAAGTAATCAAGCCAGCCAAATGCCCTTCCTTATTGATGACAGGAAGTTTCTCTATTTTATAATCCTGCAAAATTTCTTCTGCCTGCAATAAAGTCGTGCCTTCAGGGGCAGTTATTAAGTTTTCACTGGTCATCACCTCTGCAATTGGACGTGACATGTCTTTTTGGAAACGCAAGTCTCTGTTAGTGATGATACCTACTAATATATTTTCTGAATCAATGACAGGAATGCCACCAATTTTATATTGTTGCATGATCTGAAAAGCATCTGCTACGGTAGCATCTTTACCCAAAGTAATGGGATCTTGTATCATACCACTTTCTGAGCGCTTTACTTTTCTTACTTCTTCTGCCTGACGTTCAATACTCATATTCTTATGGAGCATACCAATACCTCCTGCCTGGGCAATGGCAATTGCCAAATTAGCTTCAGTCACTGTATCCATTGCTGCAGATACTATAGGAACATTTAAACGTATTTTCTTGGTCAGATAAGTTCCGGTATCCACATCACGTGGCAAAACTTCAGAATATGCGGGCACTAATAATACGTCATCGTATGTTAGTCCTTCGGCTATAAATTTATTGGGATCGAGTTGCATAGCAAATAATTTAGGAGTTACTATTTGCGAGGCAAAAGTACGATTATATATACGTTTCTGCAATAGCGATGTATTAATGACTGTTATTAATTGAGAAGATTGCATTGAGATTAAACATTAGCCATTCTAATGATGGCTTTATTTACGCCCATTTTTCTATAGAAATCTTTACCCTTCCAACTCAGTATGCTGCCTTAATTGCTTAGGTCCTTGGGGCCATATAAATGCTGTAGTTTGTTTTTTCCAACCTAAACTTTTATAAAAACTATCTTTACCTGGTGCGGCTGTTAAGGTAACAAAATGGTAATTTTCCAATTGTCCATTTAAAGTGTTGACTATTTTTTTTCCAAGGCCTTTCCCCTGAAATTGCGGATCAACCACAATATCCCCAAGCATAGCATAATAACGTCCATCATCAATGGTGCGGCCAAAGGCAATCAACTGCTCCTCTTTATAAACAAATAAGGTCCAGGTACTTGCGCTAAAGGCCTTTTCAATTTCTTCTGGCAAACGAGTTCTCCAATTAACTTTATCAAATAACTCACAAATGTAGCCCCAGTCTATTTGCGAAAGATCAGGATTAATTTTAAAAATAAGGTTACTATTGTCTACTGAGGCTGATGACATACGTTTTGGGAATAGAAATCAAAATATTTCGTTATTACAAATATGATAATTTATTTAATTATATTAATATCATCTAAAAAAATTTAAATGTTTAACTTTCCGGGCATGAAATACAACATAAAGAAGCTTAAAATTTACCTTACTCTAACTTTAATTTTCTTCCTCAAACTTTCCGCAGTAGCGCAGACCTTTAAATATGCTTTCGTAACCGACACGCATGTAGGTACTGCAACCGGAGAAGAAGATTTACGTAGAACCGTAAAAGACATCAACAAACAAAAAGACCTTGCTTTTGTACTGGTTACAGGCGATGTTACAGAAATGGGCACCCTAAAAGAAATTAAACTCGCCAAAGAAATACTTTCTACTTTAACTAAACCCGTACATCTTATTCCTGGAAACCATGATACTGGTTGGTCAGAATCTGGTGGTGTAGACTTTACCCAGCAGTTTGGAAATGACAAATTCACCTTTGACCATAATGGTTTCCGCTTTATCGCCTGTGCTTCTGGCCCTTATGTACGTATGTCTGATGGACACATCCCAAGAGATGCAACTGTTTGGCTGGAAAATATTTTAAAAAACACGCCTAAAGAGATGCCAATTGTTTTCATAAACCACTACCCTATTGACAATAGCCTCGATAACTGGTATGAAGCAACCGACAGAATTAAAAAATACAACATTCAATATGCCATTTGCGGACATGGTCATGCCAATAAAGCGTTTAACTTTGAAGGTGTTGAAGGCACAATGGGCAGATCAAACCTACGTGCTAAAGACAGTATAGGTGGATACAATATTGTAACCATGCACAAGGATTCTACTTTCTTTGCCGTAAAAAAACCTGGTATAGCTGTAGAAAACCCATGGAGAAAATTTGCTTTAAAAACATTCAAAAACACCAACAATGTTCAATTTGAGCGTCCTTCTTATGCCATTAATACTACTTATCCAGAAATTAAACAAAGCTGGACTTACCATTCTGCGGCTAATGTTATTTCAACTCCTGCTACCAATGGAAAAATCGTTGTAGTTGGCAATGCAATTGGTGAGGTGGAAGCGCTATCACTTAAAGATGGCAGCAAAAAATGGACTTTCAAAACCAAAGGTGCTATCTACTCTTCTCCGGTTATAGTTAATGAACTAGTCATACTAGGTTCGGGAGATGGAAATATTTATGCGCTACAAGTAAATACAGGAAAACTGGAATGGAAATACCAGGCCAAAGCTGCAGTACTAGGCTCTCCCGTGGTAGAAAAAGGACGTGTATATATTGGATCCAGCGATAATTCATTCCGTGCAATCGACGTTAAAACTGGTAAACTCATCTGGGAATTTAACCAGGTTGAGGGTGCTATTGCAGCGCTTCCTTTAATTTACAAGGATAAAGTTATTTTCGGTTCCTGGGGCAGATACCTCTATGCTTTGAATAAAAACGATGGAAAGCTGGCTTGGAAATGGGAAAATGGAAATCCGAACAGGATGTTTTCTCCTGCAATGGTTACTCCTGTTGCCAATAACGATGTTATTTACATAGCAGCACCTGACCGTGTACTCACCGCAATAGATGCCAATACTGGACAAACGCTATGGAGAAATAAAGAAGCAACAGTGAGGGAATCTATCGGTATCTCTGAAGATAGAACTTTGATATTCGGCAAAACCATGAATGATGAAGTTGTGGCCTATAAAACTCAAAGGACTGACCCTGGTGTATTATGGAGATTAAACCTCAATTTTGGTTATGAACATGTGCCTTCTATGCTGATCGCTAAAAATGGCCTTGTGTTTTTTGGAACTAAAAATGGTGTTGTTTATGCTTTTGATCCTAAAACACAAAAAGAGGTATGGGCTCATAAAATCGACAACTCCATGGTTAATACCGTAAATGTATTAAGTAAAGATAAAATATTAGTTGCTACAATGGACGGAATGATCACGCTATTAAGTAAATAATAATTACGGCGATTGTTCTGAGTTTGGGCATTATAATAGGAAGATTACCCTATATGAACAAAAAAACAATATTTATCTGAAAAATACAATGAGCTGATCGATTTTTATAAAAAAGTGTATCAGGCAGACAAATCAAAAGGAGTATTGGCTAAAACTAATTAGCCAATACTTACTTTTCTTATTTCTTCCCTACAATAACCTTAGTAAAATCTGCAGTATTCAAATACTGATTAGCCAGCAAGCGCAAGCTATTTGCATCAATTGTTTTTACAATTAAAATATATTTCTCATAATACTGATAATCAAGCCCAGAGAAGAATATATTTTTAAACTTATCTGCATGAGAGAAGGCATTTTCAAGACTGCCTAACATCGAACCTAACATATAATTTCGCACTAAATCTAGTTCAGCATCAGGCACCAGATCTGTTTTTAAAATATCAATCTCTTTTTCAATTTCATTCAAGGCACTGCCACAAACATCGGCACCAACTTCAGTAGCAATAAAAAAGTAGCCAGCATCTTTCATAGAAACCACGGCAGAACCAATACCATAAGTATATCCCTTGTCTTCTCTAATGTTCGCCATTAATCTCGAACCAAAATAACCACCAAGTAAACAATTCAACACCTGGAAACCTGCAAAATCAGGATGGGTTCTTTTGATAGCCATCGCTCCCATGCGAATAGCTGATTGGATCGCTCCCGGTCTTTCGATCAAAATCTCTCCCTTTGGGGATGCAGGAAAAACAAATTTGTTTTTTCTCGATACCGCCTTATTGTTCCATTCCTGACCAAATATAGTATTCAATAACTCAAATTCTGGCTGCTCAAATTTACCTGCAACAAATAAAGTACAGTTTTCGGGCTTATAAGCAGAATGGTAATAGGCCAATAGATCATCTTGCTGTAAGGCATCATAATCAGCGAAAGTAATATTGGAGCCATAGCTGGAATCCCCAAAAATAGCATGCGCAAAGTTCTTACGGGCAAGAAAATCATTCTTTTCTAGGCTTACCTGTAAGGATTGTTTCTGGTTTTGAATAAAAATAGCTAATTCCTGTTGTGGAAAAATACTCTCATCCAGTATAGACTTTAAAATAGGCAGAACCGCTTTCAAGTGTTTATTCAGCGTATAAAGTTTAATACTACTTTGATCAGCACCATATTCAGTTTGTAAAAAAGCACCGTAATAATCAACCTTGTCGGCAATATCTTTTGCTGAAAGAGTTGCTGTTCCGTTGTTAATGAGGTGGTTTACAACCACGGCCTGCAAAGGTTTAGCAGGATCAAAATTTACATTATCGAAAATAAATTCAATCCTTACAAGATCTTGTTTGCCCGCATTAATGGTAAATACTTTTATTCCATTATCCAGTTGCTGCTGCTGGGGCGCTATAAATTTGATATCATTTACCTGTATAGAATCAGGCACTAGGGTACGGTTAAGCATCTTTAGCAATTAAATAGTATAAAGTGGAACATTGTTCTTTAACGAAGGTTTGTTGTGCGGCCTGCTGTATTTGCACCGCTGTTACGGCAAGGTACCTGTCGATCTCTGTATTTAATAAAGCAGCATCACCTAAAAGCTCATAGTAAGCAAGGTTCATGGCTTTGTCTAATAAGCTCATTTCCGCAAATACCATAATAGACTCTGATTTATTTTTAACCTTGGTCAATTCATCAACCGTAATCAGCTCCCCTTTTATTCGTTCCAACTCCTTCCAAATAGCTTCCTCGGCAGTGGCTACACTTACCCCTTCAACAAGCTTACCTTCTACAACAAATAAACCTTCGTCAATACTGCTGGTAATATAAGCATGTACATCACTAAATAACTGTTGCTCTTTTAACAAGGTATTATATAAACGCGAAGATTGTCCCTGAGATAACACATCAGATAGCAGATCAAAAGTTTGATAATCCTTATGACTTCTTTCTGGCATCTTAAAAGCCATATAAATTGCATTCAGCGGAACCTTGGCCATGATTGTTTCTTGTCTGGCTTCGGTTTGTAAAACTTCCTTAGGCAAATTCCTTTCATATTTTATTCCAGCAGGAATTGGTGCAAACCATTTCTCTGCCATTGCTTTTATGTCTGCCGTTTTAACGTTTCCGCCAACAACCATAATCGCATTTTGCGGATTATAATGTTTTTTGAAGAAGGCCTTTACATCTTCCATACTGGCTTCTTCAATTTGTTTCAAATCCTGACCTATCGTTGCCCATTGATAAGGATGTTTTAAATAAGCAAGTGGTCTTAATTTCAGCCACACATCACCATAAGGTTGGTTCAGGTACCTTTGTTTAAATTCCTCACAAACTACATTTCTCTGCGTTTCTAAGCTCTTCTCCGAAAAGGCAAGACTTAACATCCTGTCGCTTTCCAACCAGAAAGCAGTTTCCAAATTAACAGCAGGCAAAGTGATGTAATAATTGGTGATGTCATTGCTGGTAAAGGCATTATTTTCTCCCCCTACCCTTTGCAAAGGCTCATCATAAGATGGAATGTTGACCGAGCCACCAAACATCAAGTGTTCAAACAGATGGGCAAAACCAGTTTTATCCGCTTCTTCATCCCGGGCACCCACATCATATAAAATATTTAATACCGCCATTGGCGTCGTATCATCTTCGTGCACTAAAACACGCAATCCGTTAGCTAATGTAAAACGGTTAAAGTCTACCATATTTTTCGAAATAATTGTTGCAAAGATAGGAATTAAAAAAGAACAGAACTTATGGTATCTTTGTGGTATGAACACTGCTGATCTATTACACAGGGCACTGCACTTCGATTTTTTAACTAAGGAAGAAGGTGTTTTTTTATACCACAATGCCGCAACAGCCGAATTAGCTTATGTAGCAAATGAATTAAGAAAAATTCAAGTTCCTTCCGGGAAAGTTACCTGGCAGATTGATAGAAATGTGAATACGACTAACGTTTGTATCGCAAACTGTAAATTTTGCAATTTTTTTAGAAGACCAGGCCACGAAGATAGCTACGTTACTACTATTGAAACTTATAAACAAAAAATAGAAGAAACTTTCCACTTGGGGGGCGACCAGCTTTTATTACAGGGTGGCCACCATCCTGATTTGGGCTTAGCATTCTATGCCGACTTATTTAAAGAACTCAAACAACTGTACCCTGATTTGAAGCTGCATGCTTTAGGTCCGCCTGAAATTGCCCATGTAGCAAAGCTAGAAGGTAAAACACATACCGAAGTGCTGGCTGCTTTAAAGGCTGCAGGAATGGATTCTTTACCGGGTGCGGGTGCAGAAATTCTGAACGATAGGGTAAGAAGGTTAATTTCTAAAGGAAAATGTGGCGGACAAGAATGGCTAGATGTCATGCGTGCTGCTCATCAGTTGCACATTACTACCTCAGCTACGATGATGTTTGGCCATGTGGAAACCATTGAAGAACGTTTTGAACACCTCGTATGGATTAGAGAAGTACAAAGCGAAAAACCAATAGAAAGTAACGGGTTCCTTGCCTTTATACCATGGCCTTTCCAGGATGATGGCACCTTATTGAAAAGACTCCGGGGCATTACTAATAATGTTTCTGGCGATGAATATGTGCGTATGCTCGCTTTGAGCAGAATTATGCTGCCCAATATTAAAAATATTCAGGCTTCCTGGTTAACTGTTGGCAAAGCAGTGGCGCAATTATGCCTTCATGCAGGAGCAAATGACTTTGGATCCATCATGATCGAAGAAAACGTTGTTTCAGCCGCAGGTGCACCTCATCGCTTTACTGCTAAAGGGATACAGGATGCCATTAAAGAAGCAGGTTTTGAATCACAACTGCGTGGACAACAATATAATTACCGCGATTTGCCAGAACACCTGGAAGAACAGGTAATCAATTACTAAATTGGTATAAATATTATATTTATGCTGGTCTTGAACGCTATCATTGTTGACGACGAAGAATTTGCACGTTCTTCATTGTATTTTCTTTTGCAGGAGAATTGTGAAAATATTCAAATTTCCGGTATCGCCAAATCTGTAACTGAAGCCAGGAAACTGCTGGCAGAAAATAAAATAGACCTCATCTTCCTGGACATTGCTATGCCCGGGGAGAATGGTTTTGAACTAATTCCTGCTGCCGTGCAAAATAATGCACATGTGGTTTTTACAACCGCTTATGATCAATATGCTTTAAAAGCAATTAAAGCAAACGCACTGGATTACCTGCTAAAACCTATAGATATCGACGAGCTAAAGGAAACGGTAATTAAAGCAACAAAATATATTGGTCAGAATAAATTATCAGCGCAGCAAATGAACAGTCAATTAACTCAACTGGCAGAAAATTTGGCGGACCGTTCAGAAATCCGTAAATTGAATTTACCCAATGGACAAGGCGGCTATACACTGGTTAATTTTAATCAGATTATTCATGTAGAAGCTGATAGCAATTACTCGGTTTTTCACCTTTCGGGAATGGAAAAAATTACCGTAGCTAAAGTATTAAAGGAATACGAGGAAATACTGCCCGAAAATAAATTTGTGAGAGTGCATAAATCCAGCATCATTAACCTTGATTATTTAAAAGAGTATAATTCTAAAAATGGACTGGAAGTAGTCTTAAAAAGTGGCGTTAAAATTGCAGTTTCCCGCAGACGAGCCAGCGAATTTGCTGAAAAAGTAAAAACTTATACAAACTTCAGGAGTGACGAATAAAAAGTTAGTTAATCACTTTCTTGCTTGCTGTTTAACCTTGTTGTGCCATACAGCAGGAATAAAAGCCTATGCCCAATCAACATTTCTTCAACATTATACTACCAAAGATGGACTACCCAGCAACAATTGCTACTTTACCCTCCAAGATAGCAAAGGATACCTCTGGTTTGGTACGGACGCAGGAGTAAGCCGCTTTGATGGCAAGAGGTTTGAAAACTTCACTATAGATGATGGTTTGCCAGATAACCAGATTTTAATGCTTCAGGAAGATAAAAAAGGTAGGGTGTGGTTCATGGCTTTCAATGGCGAAATGAGCTATTTTCTAGATGGTATAATCTACAATAGCAAAAACGACAAAGCCCTCCGGCTTTTAAAATTTAATGCAATCGTTATTTCAATGTTTCATGACAGTAAAGACAGGTTGTGGTTTGGCACCAATAAAAATATGCTTTTTATGTTTGATGGGGTATCATTAACAAAATTCACGGCTGAGGACACCAAAAATCAATTTTTTCTTACCTATGTTTACGAAGATATAAAAGGCAAAATCTGGGCCTATAGTAACCAATGCGTGCGGTTTTACCAGAACGGCAACTTTAAATTATCCGGCCTCGCGCCTCCAAAATCATTTTCTTATAAAACCATAAGTTGCCTAGGTGCTAATAGGTTTTTATATGTTAATAAATATGGACTCCACGCCCGTAGAGGAAATCAGAATAGCACCTTTATAAAAATAGACACAACCTTATTGAACCAAAATTTAGGCTATTTTTATGGCAATACTAATGAATTATGGTTGAGTCATAATAACGGTATCTACCACCGGGACAAGCTTGGAAAAGTAACCAATTATCTTCAAGGAATACCGACTGTGCAGGTTATCAAGGATAATAAAAACAACATGTGGTTTACCACCACAACGGGCATTTATATGTTGCCAAGAAAAGAAAACAGATTATTTATCATCAATCAAAACCAAGGCCTTAGCAACAATGTAATAAAAAGTATAACGAAGGATAAAAACAAGAATTTATGGCTGGGATTAGGGAATGGAGACCTCAACAAAGTAGCGCATCAAACACTAAAGGTTAATCAGATTGAAATTCCTGATAAAAAATCTTTTAACACCGGGCTGAAAAAACTCATCCTTGATGAAGCCAACCAATCCCTTTACTTCGCTTCAAATCATGGGTTAGGTGTGCTCCTTAACATTTACAACAAAAAAAGCCCCATCAAATACTTAAAGGAAACCAACAACTCATTATTTGTGATAAAGGATTTCAGTATTAATAAAAATATGGGGCTTTCTCTGGCCTTATCATCTGGAATAGTGCTACTGCAAGATCGAAAAAAGAAATTTGAGTATAATGTGCTCGAATTAATAAATGGGATTAACTTTTTTAATGACCGTTCTTACAGCATTTTTTACGACAATAACGACGATTTATGGTTCTCTAACATTGACGGTTTAAATCAGTTTAGCAAAAATAAAGTCATCCCTTTTTTTAGGGAATCTTTGCTTACCAAGCGTGTTAACGACATCAACCAATTAGCAGATGGAACCATCATATTAGCAACAGATGGTTATGGCTTGCTCTTTATCAAAGGTGGTAAAATGGTATTGCACTTTACTTTAAAGGATGGCCTGAGCAGCAACATTTGTAAAAAAATATTCGTTAGTAATAATCATATATGGGTGGTTACCAGTCAAGGTATTAACGAAATTCGTTTAGAAAATGGCACTACTGACATAAAAGCTTTCGAATACACTGATGCTTTATTAAAAAATGATGTTAACGATGTATTTGTTGATCAAGACACCTCCTATTTTGCAACCAATACAGGTTTGGTATATTTTCTACACAAGCCACTCCAGGCAACTAAAGAGATACCAAAAGCTATCTTTTCTTCGATAGAAGTGAATAGCTTAAAAAGAAGTTTAAAAGACACCAGCATAGTGTTAAGTCCGGCTAAAAATAAAATCGCTTTTTATTTTGGTGCAATAGACTTTCAGGGACAAGAATTTTTGTTCAGGTACCGCTTAAAACCAGATGACGATTGGACGGAAACCAAAAACCGAAAGGTTGAAGTCAATGCGCTAAAACCGGGTAATTACACTTTTGAACTAAGCGCAAGGACAAACAATGACAGCTGGGGGCCGTCTGCTAAAATAAATTTTGTACAGAAAGCCTACTTTTGGCAATCAACTTGGTTTATGTTATTGCTATTTGTAGCCGCAGGAATTAGCTTTTACCGAATAGCGGTGATAGTAACTAAGAAGCAGAAAAATAAGGAGCAACAAAAGCTATTGTTAAAAAATAAGATTTTGATGCTGGAACAAAATGCCCTTCAAGCAATGATGAATCCACATTTTGTTTTTAATGTAATGAACTCCATCCAACATTACATCAACACCAATGATACCGGTTCTGCCAATAAAGTATTGACAGGTTTCGCCAGGCTGATTAGAAAAAACATGGAGATTTGCACTAAAAGCTATATATCACTGGAAGAAGAATTGGCCTACCTGGAGCTATACTTGAGCTTGGAAAAGAAAAGATTTGGAAACAAATTGAGGTATAAAATTGAAATAGACCCAAAAATAGATCAGGAAGAGACCAAGATACCCTCAATGTTGCTGCAACCCTATATAGAGAATGCAATATGGCACGGCATTATGCCTATTGATACCGGTGGTGATTTGGAGGTTTCCATCAATTTAATAAGCGAACATAGCCTGCATATAGAAATTAAGGATAACGGAATAGGCATCGACAACTCCTTAAAATACAAAAAACACAACCATAGCAGTAAAGGGATGAGCCTGACACAAGAAAGAATTAATTTATTAAATCAAATTGATGCATATCCTATACAAATAAAAGTACAACAGATCGGTACTTCAGGCACATCTGTCCTAATTTCAATAGCCCTACCCTAGCTATTTACCGTTTACTCAATTATAGATACCACTTACTAAATTCTAATTAGATACCAGGTTAAATAGCATTAATCTTGTAATAGATATAAGTACAAACTTAGTTTGTGAATCGTTCTTATAGAATTGATCAAGATGTTTTAACCTAACCTAAAAACTATCTCAATTCAGGCTTCATTTGTGTGTTAAAAGTGGTAAAGCTAAAACTTTATCACTTTTTTTTTGCCTTAAAATAAGGTAAAGCACTTAAATCCGGTTTTCCCCTAATATTACCATTCAATAGCTCCCTGCAAAAAGGAAAACAATACTTATTGCCATTAATGTTACTCATTAAAATATGCATAACTAATAACCTTATCTTTTTCCTATCATTCACCTATCCTTGGCAGGTCCTTTCTAGGTCTTTTGATTGCGTTAAGGACCTACCAACGACCTAGCAAGGACCTGCCGAGGTTCCTGCAATCCTACTCTTTTCATAACCCTTTACCGCATTCAAAAGTCAATCCATACTCAAAATCACTTTTAAATTTTCACTACAAACAAAGTACTTCCAATTCCTTTTTTTAAAATAAATCTCCAGAAAAACACTTTTTGTTTTAAATTTGATTTAGAGAAAAAATTAAAAATCTGAGTACATTTTAATTAGATTTATGTAATTTTATAGCCATGAAAATCATTTAGAAATTAATTTTTTTTGCCATGACAAATCCAAAAAAATCCATCAAAAAAGGCCCGATAAATGAAGTCGAAGATAAGGATATGCTCAACGACAGTTTGATCAAAGGAAATAATAACAAAAAATCATTTATAGATGATGAGGATGAAGATTTTGATGTAGCTCTTGATGATCTGGAACCTATTGATGATTTTATTGATGATGATGATGACGATAATTTCTAAGTAAAAAAATTTAATTATATCCTTCAACATCCTTCAAGGATGTTTTTTTAATTTAAGAATACCTACATGCAGATCCTCCCAGTTAGTGATACAAAAACTCGTGAAAATTTTTTAGACGTTGCCAAAATACTTTATCAAAATGATGAAAATTGGATTTGTCCGCTCGATGTAGAGCTTGAGGCTATCTTTGATCCTCTAAAAAACCCTTTCTTCAATCATGGTGTTTGTGCCAGATGGATTCTAAAAGATGCTGACGGAAAACTGATTGGCCGTGTGGCTGCATTTATCAATGAGAAGAAAGCTTTTCAGTATGATCAGCCTACCGGAGGTATGGGCTTTTTTGAGTGTATAAACGACCAGCAGGCAGCATTTAAATTGTTTGATACCGCTAAAAGCTGGCTTCAAGAACAGGGAATGAAAGCTATGGATGGGCCAATCAACTTTGGCGAGAATGACTCTTTCTGGGGTTTACTGATAGAAGGCTTCACACAGCCATCTTACGGTATGAATTACAATTTTCCATACTACCAAAGCTTTTTCATCAATTATGGCTTTAAAACGGAATATGAACAGATTACGAATCACTTGCAAATTAGAAATCCATTTCCTGAGCGTTTTACAAAAATTGCCAATTGGGTAGCCAATAAACCCGGTTATACATTTGAACACTTTTCTAAAAAAAATCCAGAAAAATATGTCAATGACCTTATGGAAATCTATAACGATGGATGGAAGGATTTTGAAAGTTTTGTACCCATTAAAAAAGAAACATTACTGGGGAGTTTTAAGAAGATGGAAAACATCATGGACGAAAAGCTGATCTGGTTTGCTTACGTTAATGGTGAACCGGCTTCTTTTGTTGTCATCATTCCTGATGCCAATCAAATTATCAAAGGTTTTAATGGTAAATTAGGGATAATAGAAAAAGTAAAATTCCTCTACCGCCGCTGGAAAGGTATAAACCGCATGCGCGCTGTTGTAATGGGCACTAAAATGGCCTATCAAAAGCACGGTTTAGAATCTGCTTTATTTATTAAATTGAAAGAGTATGTCTTGCCTTTAAACCAGTACGATGAACTGGAGCTTTCTTGGGTGGGAGACTTTAATGATAAGATGCTTTCAATACACCAGGCTACAGGTGCCACTTTCGGAAAGCGACACCTCACCCTGCGCAATATTTTTTAAATAGTATCCTATTTTTGTCTTATTTCTTCATAAAGCTCAATAACTTTCTTTTGAAGTTTAATGATCTCTTCTTCTCTTTGTGACAACCTTGATTTAAGGGTGTTAATTTCTTCAAAGTTTACCGACTGTGGATTCTCTCCTTCTTTGGAGATGATATCCATTGTTGACACTTCAAACAAATTAGCAATTTGTGCTAACCTTGAAATGTTAATATCAGTGATCCCTGTTTCTATTTTAGAAAATGCTGGAATAGAAATATTAAGGCGTTTTGCAACTTCACCCTGACTCCAACCATTTTTCTGTCTCAGTTGCCTGATGTTTTTACCAATGACGTTCATATTGTTTTTTTAGATATATTATGTGTGCATTAAATTATTTACTCAATTCACGTGCCAGTTTAACGAAATCTACCCCCCCGAAATTACCCGAGCTCATTAAAAGTAAATTCGTATTCTTGAAATCAAGACCCAACAAATACGCTTTTAATTCGAGAGCGTCATTAAAAAAATGCAATTTACTATTTTTAAATGCACTTTCAACCTCAAAACTACTAAAAGGTGTAGTTTTCTTTTGCTTGAAAGTGTTTTCATTAATGTAAACAATAGCTTCATCAGCCTTGTCCATTGTACCTTGATATTGTAGTAAAAAATTTTTATTTAAACTACTGAATGTATGCAACTCCATACAGGCAACTAATTTCCTGCCCTTAAATTGGGACTTTACTGCCTCAATTGTTGCTTTTACTTTGGAAGGAGAATGTGCAAAATCTTTATAAACATTTGTTTGGGCTTCACTAAGCATTAATTCCAGTCGTTTGGAAGCACCTTTGAAAGTCGAAATAGCCCTATTAAAATCCTTTCCAGAAATACCTAATGTTGCGCAGACTAATTTCGCCGCATTTAAATTCATGAGGTTATGATCGCCAAAAATATGAAGAGGTGTTTCCTCTGGCAATAAATAGGTTATTCCATCACGCAAATCATGTGGCGGTATGGAATAAGGAATTTTCTCCACGGGAGCTGTAGATTTATCAACTAGTGCAGTCAATACAGGGTCTGATTGACAATAAATTAATTTACCATCAGGTTGTATCGTATTAATAAAAATATCAAACTGTAGTATATAGTTATCAAAGGTGGGAAAGACATTAACATGATCCCAGGCAATACCACTAATCACACCGATATTCGCTTTATAAAGATGGAACTTTGGGCGACGGTCTATTGTTGAGGCTAGGTATTCATCGCCCTCAATAATGATTACAGGAGCTTCAGCAGTTAACTTTACCATGGTATCAAAACCTTCCAACTGTGCGCCTACCAAATAGTCGAAATCACGTTTGTAATAATTCATCACATGCAAAATCATGGAGGTGATGGTTGTTTTACCATGGCTACCACCAATCACTACCCGAAGTTTATCCTTACTTTGCTCGTAGATATACTCTGGGTAAGAATAAATTCTCAAACCCAATTCTTTCGCTTTTAACAATTCTGGGTTATCCTCAAAAGCGTGCATACCAAGAATCACTGCATCAAGACCAGGAGAAATATTGCTTTCATCCCAACCCATATGAATAGGAAGCAGGTTATATTGGGCTAAACGACCTTTTGAAGGCTCGGCAATCACATCATCAGACCCACTCACCACAAAGCCTTTTTTATGCAGAGCAATGGCTAAGTTGTGCATAGCACTACCTCCTATAGCTATAAAATGTATTCTCATATCCTAATCTGCGTAAATTATTAATCCTTAGTAAAATGAGCGGCTACCCAATCGCCCATTTTTTGATGATCCACATAGTTGATATTAAACTTTTCACATGCTTCAGTTATCATTTCCAAATCCGGAGATTCATAAAAGCCACTAAAGAAAATACTGCCACCAGCTTTAAGCCGTTCAGCATAGGTTTCTATCTGATCAAGCAAAATATTCCGGTTAATATTGGCTAGGATAACATCAAAGGTAGTTTTTGGGATCGCTTCTTTACCGCCACATAATGCCTCATAATTAACTATTGCATTTAAACCAGTATTCTCTATCGTACTTTGGTAACAAACCTCATCATTATCTATTGCAACCAATGTTTTCGCGCCTCTTTTAGCAGCTAAAATAGCTAAAATACCAGTACCACAGCCCATATCTAATACGGTCTTATCTTTTACGTCAAAAGATAAGATATATTTCATCATCATGGTAGTAGTTTGATGGTGCCCTGTACCAAAAGCCATTTTAGGATCAATTATAATCTCATAAGGATATTGTGGCTGTGCAGGATGAAATGTAGCTCGCACATAACATTGCTCACTGATCATTAAGGGCTCGAAATTCTTCTCCCATTCCTCGTTCCAATTTTGAGCAGCAATTTCTGTAACGGTATACGTGTAGACAATTTCTTCCTGAAACAGTGAAAGGACTTCCGTTAAATTGACCTGACTGTAATCCTGAAAATCGATAAAAGCAGCAAAGCCATTTTCATTATCCTCGAAGGTATTGAAACCTATCTCTGCCAAATCATTGATGAGCAAATCTTGTTGATAGGCCTCAATTTTATCTAAAGTAAAAGTGACTTGAATGTATTGCATTAAGAATTAAATGTTTTAACGATGTCGGCAAAATCGCGTGATTTTAAAGATGCACCACCAATAAGGCCACCGTCAATATCATTTTGAGCAAATAGCTCAGCAGCATTTTTGGGGTTACAGCTACCACCATACAAAATACTTGTATTTTCTGCTACTTCAGCACCATATTGAACAGCTATTTCATTACGAATAAAAGCATGAACTTCCTGTGCCTGAGCTGAGCTAGCCGTTAAACCAGTACCAATAGCCCAAACAGGCTCATAAGCCAAAACAACTTTAGCAAAATCTGCTGCACTTAAAGCAAATACCCCATGGGTTAATTGCGACTTAATTACGTCGAAGTAACTACCATTATTTCTTTCATCCAAAGTTTCGCCAATACAGAATATTGGAGTAAGGTTATTTTTTAAAGCTATATTGGTTTTTTCCAATAATAGGGCATCAGACTCAGCAAAATATTGTCTACGTTCTGAATGACCAATAATGACATATTCGCAACCAACAGATTGAATCATTTTTGCAGAAATTTCACCTGTAAAAGCACCACTTTCATTTTGATGACAGTTTTGAGCGCCTATTTTCACGGTAGTTCCACCTAATTTAGCTAAACTATTTAAATGAATATAAGGAGCACATATTACAGCTACTTGTGTACCTTTTTGCTCATCTCTAATCATATTTACGATTTCTGAAAATAAGGAAACACCTTCGGCGTAATCTAAATTCATTTTCCAGTTACCTGCTACAATTTTTTTTCTCATTCTAATTTATGTATTTATACTGTATCTAATTAAAAGCGTCTATGTGTTTGCGTTAATTCAAAAACCTTGGTTAAAATAGCCTTTTCTTGTTCGTCAAATGAAAGGTCTCTTCTCTCATATACTTTTTTTGCGGTTTCAAACATTTTATTTAAGGCATAAGTTTCAAAACCTTGTGCCCCACCCCAGGCAAAATCAGGAATAAAATTCCTGGGAAAACCCGGGCCAAAAATATTAGCACTCACACCGGCAACGGTTCCGGTATTAAACATGGTATTGATGCCACATTTGGCATGGTCTGCCATAATTAAACCACAAAACTGTAAACCCGTTTTACGGAAACCTTCTTTCTCATAATCCCAAAGCTTTACTTCCGCATAATTATTTTTTAAGTTAGAGTTATTGCTGTCGGCGCCAATATTGCACCACTGCCCTATAACGGCATTACCCAAATAACCCTCGTGCCCTTTTGAGGAGTGTCCCCAAATTACGGCATTATTAATTTCGCCACCAACCCTGCAAAAAGGACCTATTGTAGTTTGACCGTAAATTTTGGTTCCCATTTTAACTTGAGAGTTTTCGCATAATGCAAATGAACCACGAATATGGCTCCCTTCCCAAACCTGCGAATTTTTACCAATATATATTGGTCCATTCAAACTATTAAAAGTAGAACATTCTACTTGGGCACCTTCTTCAATAAAAATATTTTCACCAAGGAGTGTATTGGTATTGCTTAAAGCAGCAGATTGCCGGCCATGGGTCAATAGGAGGTAATCTTTCCTTAATTCTATGTCATTTAATCTAAAAATATCCTCAGGATACACCAGCCTCACAAATTCTGCAATATACTGCTTAATAGCGAAAGTATTTACCAGAGCTGCCTCAAAAGGCATTGTTTCTGCGGCAAGGTAAGCTATTAAAAGTTCGCCTTTTTTCAGCGCCTCGCCTGGTTTCAATTGCAAAATAGCATCTTGCAGTCCATCATCCGGACAAATCGAACCATTAATAAAAAGCAGTGCCCCTGGTTGAGGCTTGTACTTTTCGGCTAAGTAAGCTATTGTAGAAAAGCCTGTTTCAGCGTTAAAACAAGCAGCCCATTTCTGAGCAATCGTTAAAATACCCACACGTAGATCTGCAACCGGCCTTGTAAAAGTAAGTGGTAGCAGAGAGAGCCGCGCAGTATCATCAAATAAATTGATTATCATAAGCTACAAAAATAAAAAAAGTCCCGAAGCATTAGCATCGGGACTTAAAATAATTTCTTTATTTTCAGAATTACTTCTTAGCGTAACGAGTTTTAAATTTATCGATACGGCCAGCAGTATCTACCAATTTCATTTTACCAGTATAAAACGGGTGTGAAGTATGCGAAATCTCTAATTTGTATAGCGGATATTCATTTCCATCTTCCCAAGTGGTAGTTTCTTTAGTATCTACACAGGATTTAGTTAAAAAAGAATATTCGTTAGACATATCTTTAAATACTACAAATCTATAGTTTGATGGATGCAGATCTTTTTTCATATTATGATTATAATTATAACTTACGTGTCTCTTATTTTTAAGGTTGCAAATATCCTAATTTTATTATTCATAAACAAGGATTGTCTTAAAATTATAGCTTAAAGTTTATTAACCCGATATGCTAAATTAATTGCCCCTTATGAATGAGCAAGTTAAGGATTATTTATTTCCTGACATAATTCGATAAGAACTCCTTTTGTACCCTTTGGATGCACAAAACACACCAATTTATTATCAGCACCTTTTTTAGGGTTTTCATTGAGAAGTTGAAATCCTGCAGCTTTTAACCTTTCCATTTCAAGGTAAATATCGGCTACATCAAAAGCAATATGATGAATGCCCTCCCCTTTTTTTGCTAAAAATTTCGCAATCGGACTATCGTCGCTGGTCGCCTCTAGCAATTCAATTTTATTCGCTCCGGTTTTAAAAAAAGCAGTATTTACCCCTTCGCTAGCAACTTCTTCCGTTTTATAAGCGCTTATTCCAAGTAATTTTTCGTACAAATGGCAGGCCTCCTCCAGGTTATTCACTGCAATACCAATATGTTCTATTTTCTTCATGATTCACAAACGTTAAATAAATGTAAAAATGCATGTTTTGACTATAGGTTCATAGGTATTATTTATAATTGTTGCTATTCTTTTTGCGTATCTTTGTTGTATTAAGAATAAATTAAAATAACATGGAACTTCCTATTTACCTAGATAATAATGCAACAACCCCCCTTGACCCAAGGGTTTTAGAGGCAATGCTGCCTTATTTCACTAACAAATTTGGTAATGCTGCCAGTCGTAACCACGCTTTTGGTTGGGTTGCTGAAGAAGCAGTTGATTATGCACGTGAACAAGTTGGTAAATTAATCGGTTGTACTGAAAAAGAAATCATTTTTACCTCTGGCGCTACTGAAGCAGATAACCTTGGTATTAAAGGTGTATTTGAAATGTACAAGGAAAAAGGTAATCATATCATTACTGCAACCACAGAACATAAGGCTGTACTTGATACTTGTAAACATCTTGAAAAATTAGGCGCTAAAGTTACTTACCTAAAAGTGAAATCTGATGGCTTAATTGATTTAGAAGAATTAGACGCTGCAATGACTCCAGAAACAATTTTAGTTACTATCATGTATGGTAATAACGAAATTGGTGTTGTACAACCGATAAAAGAAATTTCAGCAATTGCACATAAACATGGTGCTTTATTTATGACAGATGCTACGCAGGCAGTGGGAAAAATTCCTGTTGATGTAAATGCTGATGGCATTGACTTAATGGCTTTTACAGCACATAAAATGTACGGACCTAAGGGAGTTGGCGTTTTATATGTTAGACGTAAAAATCCAAGGGTTAAAGTAACCGCTCAAATGGATGGTGGTGGTCATGAACGTGGCATGCGTTCGGGAACATTAAATGTACCGGGTATTGTTGGTTTGGGTAAAGCATGTGAAATATGCCGACTTGAAATGGACGAAGAAGCGAAAAGGTTATCTGCTTTAAGAGATAAATTGGAAAGTGCTTTAACACAAATGGAAGAAAGCTATGTAAATGGAAATGCAACACATCGTTTACCTCATGTAGCCAACATCTCTTTTAAATATGTTGAAGGTGAGGGCTTAATGATGGCCATGAAAGATCTTGCTGTTTCCTCAGGCTCGGCCTGTACTTCGGCATCTTTAGAGCCTTCTTATGTATTAAAAAGCTTAGGTCTTTCTGATGATTTAGCACACTCTTCTATCCGCTTTGGATTAGGTCGTTTTACTACTGAAGAAGAAATTGATTATGCTATTGAAAATACTAAAAAAGCTGTAAATCACTTAAGAGATTTGTCGCCGTTATGGGAAATGTTTAAAGAAGGAATCGATTTAAGTAAAATTGAATGGGCAGAGCATTAAGCTTGCAGGTTTAATAAATTATTATTATAAGTTTTAAATAGGCTCCTTAGAGCCTGGAGGATCATAAAATGGCATATTCAGAAAAAGTAATGGAACATTATACCAACCCTAGAAATGTTGGTACATTAAATAAGGATAGTAAATCAGTAGGTACAGGCTTAGTAGGCGCACCAGAATGTGGAGACGTAATGCGTTTGCAAATTGAAGTGGATGAAAATAACATCATCACTGATGCAAAGTTCAAAACTTTCGGTTGTGGTTCTGCAATTGCCTCTTCTTCTTTAGCTACGGAATGGTTAAAAGGTAAAACAGTAGATGAAGCTTTAACGATAGACAATATGGATATTGTGGAAGAGCTTGCTTTACCTCCTGTAAAAATACACTGTTCAGTATTGGCTGAAGATGCCATTAAATCTGCAATCAATGATTACAGGGTAAAAAATGGTTTAGCACCTTTTGAACTAGCAAAATCTCACCACTAAAGTGGTGAGCATTAAATTTGATTAAATTTTAGAAACAATGATCACAATTACCGATAAAGCAAAAAGTAAAATTGACAACTTGATGCAGAATTCGCAGCTTGGTGCAGATTATTTTCTCCGCGTGTCTGTAAAAGGCGGCGGCTGTTCTGGTTTATCATATAATTTGGATTTTGATAACGATGAGAAAACCGGAGATCAGTTTTTTGAAGACCGCAGTATCAGAATTGCATTAGATATGAAGTCATTCTTATATCTAGCCGGCACTGAACTTGACTTTTCAGATGGTTTAAACGGAAAAGGTTTTAATTTCCATAACCCTAATGCCAGCCGCTCATGTGGCTGTGGAGAGAGTTTCTCTGTTTAAATAACATTTTTTATATTTTTAAAGGGCACTTTGGTGCCCTTTTGCATTTTTAAATGTAAAAGTTTATCATTGCTCCCGCAAGTAAAACAACAATATACATTATGGTATCATTTAATGAGTTCTCTACTGTTCCAAGTTTATTGAGAAATGTAGTGGAGAATATACACCCCCCTGAAGATACTTTCCTGATTCATAAAAAGAATGAAGATTGGGAAGAGATCTCTTTTGGACAAACGCTTGACAGTGCCGATGCCGTTGCTGCTTTTTTTCTTGAAAAAGGTATTGTTATGGGTGATAGAATGGGTCTTATGATCGAAAACTCTCCTGAATACGTATATTATGACCAGGGGATACAGCAAATTGGAGCTATAAATGTATCTATTTATCCTACCCTTTCTGAATCTGAGGTTGCGTATATTATAAATGATTCTGGCATTAAAGCCATTTTAATTGGCAACACCTTCTTGTATAAAAAAATATTAAAGATTGCCGGAAAATGCCGACAGCTGCAATACCTGATTCCTGCATTTCCAGAGTATACTAAGGTTACACTTCCAGAAGATCTTAAAGCAGAAATCATTCCTTTTGAAGCTATTTTAAATGCTAAAAAGATCATTACCGAAGAAGAAAAGATAAAAATCACAACCATTCGGCTATCTCTACGCCCTAAAGATATCTCTTCTTTAATTTACACCTCCGGAACTACAGGAACTCCTAAAGGGGTAATGCTTTCACATGGTAACTTTGTAGAAAATGTTAAAGTTTGTTTACAACAGATCCCTGTTATAGATGAAACGGAAACGTTTTTATCTTTTCTGCCATTATCACACGTTTTTGAGCGTACAGCTACCTATCATGTTTGTTGTGCACAGGGTTGTAAAATTGCCTATGCACAAAGCCTAGAGCTTTTAGCTAAAAATATGGCAGAAATTAAACCAACCGTTATGAGTTGTGTACCACGCTTATTAGAAAAAATTCATGATAAAGCAATTAAAAGTGGCACAGCCGAGGGTGGATGGAAAGCTAAAATATTCTTGTGGTCCTTAGAAATAGGACAAAATTACAGAAGAAAAAAAGAAGCAGGAGAAAAACCAGGCTTTATATTAACTGCTCAAAAAGCATTGGCAGAAAAATTAGTGTTTAGCAAAATCAAAGAAAAAACTGGCGGCAGGTTGAAGTTTATGATTTCTGGCGGTGCTGCCCTTCCAAAAAATGTAGGTGAGTTTTTTGGAAACCTGGGAATAAAAATTCTGGAAGGTTTTGGTCTTACAGAAACCTCACCCGTAATGTCGGTTACAGAATACCACCGACAAGTTTATGGAACGGTAGGCAGGGTCATTCCAGGCATTGAAGTGGGCATCCAAAATGTGGAGACTAAGGAAATGATCAATATTCAAACGCATGATACATTTCAGGAAGATTTTGAGTGTGATGAAGGAGAAATTATTGTACGCGGACACTGCGTGATGCAGGGTTACTTTAATAAGCCGGCGGAAACAGCGGAAGCAATTGACAAAGATAATTGGTTTCATACAGGTGATATTGGTCGCTTCTACAAGGGAAACCTTCAGATAACAGACCGCTTAAAAAACATGATTGTAAATGCTTATGGCAAAAATGTTTATCCCACACCTGTTGAGAATATTTATTTAAAAAGTCTTAAAATTGACCAGCTTTTTTTAATAGGTGATAAACGGGAATACCTGACAGCAATTATTGTCCCAAATGCTGAAAATTTAAAGGAAACTTTCCATTTATCTGAATCCTACTTTCTTCAACCAGAGATTTTTATTGAAGAAAAGGAAATTCTAGACTGGATCTGGGTAGACCTCAAAAAATACTCAAAAGAACTGGCTAAATTTGAAATGATTAAGAATTTTAAAGTAAAGAGAAATCCTTTCAGCATAGAAGAGGGTGAAATTACGCCAACCCTTAAAATTAAGCGAAAAGTTGTTGAGAAAAAATATGCCGAGAGTATCAATGCGATGTATAAAGAATCTGTTGAAGCTGACTAAAATTCGAACTGCAATTACTATTTTTACAATTCAATAAAAACACACGATCTGGCCACGGCTAAAGACATTTATTTAATATGAGTACAGGATTATCAGAACAAGAAGTATTGCGACGAAGTGCGCTAACCCAATTACGTGATTTAGGCATCAACCCATATCCGGCAGAAACTTATGAAGTTACCGCACACGCCGATGATATTTTAGAAAATTACGAAAGAGATAAGACTTCTTATAAGAATATCAGCCTTGCAGGTCGCATTATGACACGCCGCATTATGGGTAGTGCTTCCTTTGTAGAATTACAGGATGCAACAGGTAGAATTCAAATTTATCTAAAAAGAGATGACCTTTGTCCGGATGAGGATAAAACATTATACAATACCGTTTTCAAAAAACTACTTGATTTAGGCGATTACATAGGAGTTAAAGGCTATGTATTTACCACACAAACGGGAGAGATTTCTGTACATGTGACAGAATTTAAGCTATTATCTAAGTCCTTGAAACCACTTCCTGTTGTAAAACGTGATGATGATGGCAATATCTATGATGGGTTTACGGATCCAGAAATGCGTTATCGCCAGCGTTATGTAGATTTAACAGTAAACCCTGGTTTCAAAAAAATCTTCATGAACCGCTCCAGGGTAATTAACACGATGCGCAATTATTTTGATGAGCAGGGCTGGATGGAAGTGGAAACACCTATTCTACAACCGATTCATGGTGGTGCCGCAGCTCGCCCTTTTGCCACGCATCACAATACTTTGGATATGCCATTGTACTTGCGGATAGCCAATGAGCTTTATTTAAAGCGATTGATTGTAGCGGGTTTTGATGGTGTTTATGAGTTCGGTAAGATGTTCAGAAATGAAGGGATGGACCGCACACATAATCCAGAATATACTTCCATGGAAATTTACGTGGCTTATAAAGATTATATCTGGATGATGGCGATGGTAGAAGAATGCTTGGAAAAAATAGCCTTAACTATTCATGGAACACCAATTGTAAAAGTAGGCGAATATGAAATCAATTTTGAAGGTCCTTATGAAAAAATGTCAATGTATGAGTCTATACAGAAATATACAGACATCGACGTTTCACAAATGACTGAAGATGAATTGAAGCAAACCTGTAGAATCCTTAACATCGAAATTGATGCTTCAATGGGAAGAGGTAAGCTTATCGATGAAATATTTAGTGAGAAAGTAGAAGACCATTTGATACAGCCTACTTACATTACAGACTATCCATTGGAAATGACACCACTTGCGAAAAAACACCGTAGCAAGGAAGGGCTGGTAGAAAGGTTTGAACTTTTTATTTGTGGTAAGGAAATTGCGAATGCCTATTCAGAACTGAATGACCCAATTGATCAAAAAGAACGTTTTGAAGATCAGTTGCAATTAGCAGCAAGAGGTGATGCTGAAGCAATGGCTATGGATGATGACTTTATTCGTGCTTTAGAGTATGGCATGCCTCCAACATCAGGTTTAGGTATTGGTATTGATCGACTGGTCATGCTGATGACCAATCAATCTACTATTCAAGAAGTATTATTTTTCCCTCAAATGCGTCCGGAGAAAAAGATGAAAGTTAGCAATGATGACGATTTTGTGAACGCAGGCATACCTGCAGACTGGGTACAGGTGATTAGGAAGATGGGTTTTAATACAATTGAGGACTTGAAAACCGCAAATCCAAATAAAGTATTTAATGACCTTGGCGGCATGCGTAAGAAAATGAAACTGGAAATACTAATGCCAATAAAAGAAGACGTTATGGCATGGTTCTCTTAACAAATAGATAACATAAACTTAAGGCTTACCGTAAGAAATTACAGTAAGCCTTTTTTATTTTTACACCAGATTAAATTTATATAAATATGAACAATTCAAGTCTGGAAATTACGGAAAATGAATACTGCATTAAGCTTGATAAAGCTACGTTCGACTTATCTTTAATACGTCAATTGATTAAAAGGATACAATCAGAACAACGCTTCTTTAACAGCGCTAACGCCTATGAAGAAGAAGACATCATTAGCAGAGGCACTGGCTCAGCAGAACAAGACAATTTTGACCGATTGTGTGATAAATAAAAAAGCCACATTGCTGTAGCTTTTTTATTTATCTGTACCTGATTTGCTGTTGCTTATCCAGCATTCCTAGCTGATCTTTCATTTGCTTGATTTGATCGGCAAGTAGTTTATTCTTATCTGCTTTCTTAGCCTCTGTTAAATAGAGCTGGGCTTCCCGCTTATTTCTTTTCCCCATGGCTATGCCTGCAAGACTAAGTTTTGCAAGTGCTATGTTATGATCCATGTGCAATCCTAAAGCTAAAGCTTTCTTGAAATATTTTTCAGATTGCATAGGAGTCTTCCTAGATTCAATTAAACCCATTAAAAGCTGGTAATAACCGTGTTGTACACGGATTAATTGTGTTTCGAAATTGGTAATCCTTTTTAGAAACTGTTCGGCTTTAGGCATGTTATCTTTACGTAAAAACCACTGCGCAAGCAGCATATTCTCATTAAAGAAATAGGTAACACCCACAAAAATACTGATCAATAAAACTAAAATACCCCAACCCCAAAATCCAAAAATTATTAAAGCAATGGAGGCTCCAAGAATGGCAAAACCTATAATTAGACGTACTATATTTGACATATTCTTTTGTAAATTTTTTATGCAAATATCGGGTTTAAATACTAAAAATCAGATTTAATATGATAATTTCAACAAAAAAATTAACAAACTTTTAAAGCACCTTTAAAACTTAAATACTGCAAAGAATGGTTCATACAGCTAACAATAGCAATGATAATAGGATTAAATCATTAAAGCTTTTAATATTAGATAAGCAGATTACTATTGTTTGGGGTGCCTGGTGCAGTGATAGCCAATTGCATGTGCCCCATTTCTACAAAGTTCTTGAGGCACTAGCTTTTCCTAAAAATCAAGTAACTCTGATTAATGTAGACCGAGATAAAAAATCAGATACGTATAATATTGATCATTTAAACATAGAAAGGGTGCCTACGTTTATTATCTTCGAATCAGGTAAAGAACTGGGAAGAATTGTTGAAAACCCAAACGAAAGTTTTGAAGCCGACTTATTACACCTGTTGACCACAAAATAAGAAAATGAAAGAATTATTAGAGCAACATTGGTTGAAGGTTTTAAAAAAAGAATTTGACAAGGACTACATGAGGTCTTTAATCGATTTCCTAAGGGAAGAAAAAGAAAATGGTTACATTATTTACCCCGAGGGTGTAAACGTATTTAATGCTTTCTTACATACGCCATTTGATAAAGTGAAAGTAGTTATTTTGGGCCAGGACCCTTATCATGGGGCTGGGCAAGCACATGGACTTTCTTTTTCAGTTCAGAAAGGTGTAAAAATCCCCCCCTCCTTAAAGAATATCTATAAAGAATTGAGTACTGATATTGAAAATTTCAACATTCCTACTCATGGAAACTTAACTGCATGGGCAGACCGGGGTGTACTCTTGTTAAACACAACGTTAACTGTAAGGGCAAAGGAACCAGGTTCGCATCAGGGTAAAGGATGGGAAATATTTACAGATACAGTGATTTCGGAGTTGTCGCAACAAAAAGTAGGGTTAATCTTTTTATTATGGGGGAAATATGCCCAGAATAAATCATTATTGATTGATGAATCCAAGCATACAATTTTTAAAGCCGCCCACCCCTCCCCTTTTTCCGCTTATAGAGGCTTCTTAGGATGCCGGCATTTTTCAAAAACCAATTCAAGGTTAGAAGAACAAGGCCTGCTCCCTATAGATTGGCACATTTCAGATTAATATTCCAAAGGAACGATTGGTTCTTTTTTGGTAGTAGACATGATCATCATGGTTTGAAATGTTTTCACTACAGATATTTTACTTATTTTATCCATAATCAACCGTTCATACGCTTTAATATCATTCACATAAACCTTCAACAAAAAATCTGCTTGTCCGGTAACATGATGACATTCAGTAATTTCTTTTATTTGGTTAACCTCGTCAAGAAAAATCTGGATGGTATTGTTTTTATGAAAATCCAACTGTACCTGGATAAATGTTTTAATTCCTAAGCCTAGTTTCTCTTCATCCACCAAGGCATGGTAGCTTTTAATGAAACCAGACAGCTCCAATTTCCTTACGCGCTCCAAAGTCGGGGCCGGCGACAAACCAATTTCTTGTGATAAAAGCAAGTTGGTTATTCTTCCGTTTTCTTGTAAAAGTTTAAGGATTTTAAAATCTATTTTATCTAATTCTGCAGCCATTATTTTATTAATTTCTGCAAATATAGAACAAATAGCGTTTATTTACCAAATTTTATTCTATAAAAGACTATAAATTATACAATAAATTTTACAATCTTTTATTTAGATTTGTCTAAACATTTTGTTAGCCAACTTTGAAATGGAATCTTTTACTGAAGAAAATTATTTAAAAACCATCTATCATATTTCCAGGCAAAGTGCTGGAATGGTTCAAACTAATGCTATTGCAGAAAGGATTCAAACCAAGCCAGCTTCTGTATCAGATATGGTTAAAAAACTAGCTGAGAAAGCATTGGTTAACTACATTAAGTATAAGGGTGTCACCCTCACAGAAAAAGGGAGGTTAACCGCGATAAATATTGTAAGGCGACACCGGCTCTGGGAATTTTTTCTGGTAAATACTTTAAATTTCAAATGGGATGAGATTCACGAGATTGCCGAAGAGCTGGAGCATGTTAACTCTCCAAAGTTAATTGAACGATTAGATGAATTTTTAGGCTTTCCAAAGCATGATCCACATGGCGATCCGATACCAGATAAAGCAGGGAATTTTGAAACTACAACAGTGATTAAATTAAATAAACTGCTACCAGGAGAACAAGGTTTGATTGTTGGCGTAAGTGAGCACTCTTCTTCGTTTTTAAAATACCTTGAAAAAACCAATTTAACCTTAGGCACAACTTTAAAACTGATAGCAATTACGGAATTTGACGGTTCTGTAGAATTGCGACTTGCTAATCAAAAAATAAGTATAAGCAGAGAGGTTGCCAAACATATATTAATGAAACCATCTATAACAACTCCATCTCGTTAACAAAAGCTACCAATTAATGAATTTATAATATGAAGAATTCTGAGTCCTTAAGTGAGGTTCATCAAAGCGTAGACACCCATAAGCGCATGGGCTGGAAGAGAATATTTGCATTTATAGGCCCCGCCTATTTAGTGAGCGTGGGCTATATGGATCCAGGTAACTGGGCGACAGCCTTGGCTGGCGGGAGTAAATTTGGCTATCAATTGATTTGGGTATTATTGATGTCTAACCTCATGGCCCTTTTGCTACAATCACTGAGTTCGAGATTGGGCATAGTAAGGGGACTGGATTTAGCACAGGCTTCGCGAAATACATATCCTAAATGGGCCAACATACCGTTGTTTGTGCTGGCACAAACGGCAATAATAGCTTGTGACCTTGCCGAAATTATAGGTATGGCTATCGGTTTAAAGTTATTATTCAACATCCCATTAGTTTGGGGAATTAGTTTGACCATCCTGGACACCTTTCTTTTATTGTTTTTAATGAATAGAGGGATGCGAAAAATGGAAGCCTTTATTGTGTCGATGGTATTTATTGTTGGCCTTTCATTTCTTATAGAAATGTTTATTGTTGAGCCTTCACTAAAAGAAATTGCCAAAGGTTTTGAACCAAGCATGCTTTCGGGTGATGCACTTTATATTGCTATCGGAATAATTGGTGCAACGGTAATGCCACATAATTTATACCTGCACTCTTCACTGGTTCAAACCAGGAATTTTAAAAGAGATAGTGCAGGTATCAAAGAAGCTATAAAATTCAACTTCATTGATACTACTGTCGCTTTAAACCTTGCTTTCTTTGTGAACGCGGCTATTTTAATTTTAGCAGCCACGGCATTTTATAAAAATGGTTTATTCGAAGTGGCAGAAATTGAGGATGCCCATAAGTTATTGGAACATATTTTTGGAGGTGTTGCACCTACATTGTTTGCTATAGCTTTAATTGCTGCAGGGCAGAGCTCTACCATTACGGGTACTTTAGCCGGACAAATTATTATGGAAGGCCATTTAAATTTGCGAATTGTACCTTGGCTGCGAAGGTTGATTACTCGTTTGCTAGCTATAATACCTGCATTTTTCACAATAATGTATTTTGGGGAGGGGTCTTTAGGTGCATTGCTTATCTTAAGTCAGGTGGTTTTAAGTTTACAATTAGGATTCGCTGTGATCCCATTGATTCACTTTACGTCTGACAAAAAGGAAATGAAGGAATTTGCCATCAAATTATGGGTTAAAATATTAGCTTGGGCAAGTGCGCTCATCATTGTATCCCTGAATGTTAAATTGGTTGTTGAAGAGATTGGCGACTGGGGCAAAAATGCAAATGCCTGGTACGTTTATTACCTGATAATACCCCTCGCGATCCTGATTGGCTTGTTGCTGATCTATATCTTAATCCATCCCATTATTACTGCACACAAATTTAGAAAAACAAATGTCCCACATGGAGATGCGCTGCTCATTGAAAATATTGATAACATTCATTATAACAGGATTGGAATTACAGTAGATTTTTCAAAAAATGATAGAAATACCATCCGTCATGGTTTAATACAAGGAGGAAAACAGGCAGAATATTTCTTAATTCATGTAGTGGAAACTGCTGCAGCGCGCTATTATGGAAAAAAAGCAATGGATTTTGAAACCAAAAGCGACACCGATAACTTACAGAAATATTGTGATAACCTCGAGAATTTAGGTTACCATGCCATACCATTGATTGGTTTCGGTGATGCTTCAAAAGCCATTGCAACATTCAGCAATGAAAAAGACCTGCAAATACTGGTTATGGGTGCTCACGGACATAAAGGTATCGATGATTTAATTTTTGGTACCACAGTAGAATCAGTGAGGCATAAAATAAAAATACCTGTACTAATAGTTAGGTAAGGATGGCAATTGATCAAAAACCAGATTAATATTACTGTTAATCGGCAATTCTTTCGGATATTAGCCTGCTATCTTTAAAAAACAAATAATTTAACGGTTATGAAACCATCAAAAGCTTCATTACCGTTAAAAAGCAATAAATTAATAATGAAACCTGCTTCATCTTTCAGTTCGGCTAACGAAATATTAAAAAGATGATGCAAGCTTCATTACCGTTAAAAAGCAATTAATAATGAAAAACGACGTTCAAATAAAAAATAAAAGAGCCTATTTTGATTACCACATAGTTGAGAAATTTAATGCAGGCATAGCTTTGCTGGGTACTGAAATTAAAGCGATAAGGCAAGGGAAATCAAACATGTCTGATGCATTCTGCATGTTTATTGGAAATGTTCTTTATGTCAGAAATCTACATATCTCTGAATACAGCAATAGTTCCTTTTACCACCATGACATTAAAAGAGACCGGGTTCTGCTTTTGCATAAAAAGGAATTAAGAAAACTAAAGGCAAAAAGTGAGGAGAAAGGCTATACAATAGTTCCTTTAAGGATTTACACCAATGAAAGAGGTTTTGCAAAGATTGAAATTGCACTTGCTCAGGGTAAAAAAGAATTTGACAAAAGAGATAGTATTAAGGATAGGGAATCAAAACGTGAATTAGATCGGGCAATGAAAAATTAATTACCAAGCCTGATCGCCAACGAGGGGAACAAATCTAAAAGTATCCAGTTCTATTTTTTCATAGTCTTTTTCGTCTACCCTGAATACGGTTACCATTTTCTGAGAATGCTCATCTCCTACGGGAATCACTAGCGCACCTCCTATTTTTAATTGTTTCAGCAAAGCTTCAGGAACGAAAGGTGCTCCAGCTGTGACAATAATTTTATCGTATGGGGCATGTTCTGCAATACCGATAGAGCCATCGCCATAATAGAAATTGGCATGGTAACCCATACCAGGTAATACCCTTATGGTGTGCTTATAAATACTTTCCTGTCTTTCAATTGTAAATACATCAGCACCAAGCTCCATCAGGATACATGTTTGGTAACCTGAGCCGGTTCCTATTTCCAAAACTTTATCGCCTTTTTTTAAATGCAACAATTCTGTTTGATAAGCCACTGTATAAGGTTGAGAAATCGTTTGACCATCCCCGATAGGGAAAGCGATATCCCGATATGCCTGGATCCAGAAAGTTTCATCAAAGAAAAAGTGCCTTGGTACTTTACCAATAGCGTTCAGCACTTTAGTATCAGAAATCCCTCTTGATTTGAGGTGTTCGACTAATTTCTTTCTCGCACCTTTTTCCCTGTAATTATCCACAAACTTGTATGCCATACACTCAAAAATAACTGTTTGAAACCGTTCAACGTTATGAAAACGCTTTATTAATTTATTATAAGGATAACCACCACAAGATCAACCTCATTAATAAGGATCAACATCTAATTGTATTAAAACGCCTTTAAAAACCTTTTGTGCATAAAATGTTGTCATTTCATTTTTCAAAAGTGCTTTAACTTTGTGAATGGCAGTATGTTTGTCTGATTTAACAATAATTTGCCTGATGTAATAATTTCTAATTCTGGAAACCAAAGGTTGCTCAGGACCTAAAACTCTGGCACCCAGACTCGACCTCAACTTAATTGCAAACTGTTGTGCAGCTGCATTGAGCACATCGGCATCTTTATGGCGCAAACTAATGAAAATCAGGCGGGAAAAAGGAGGATAATTAAATTGACTTCTTTCAGCAATCTCATCCTCATACATCTCTATATAATTATTTTCTACTACCTGCTTAATGATGCGGTGTTTATCGTCGTAAGCCTGGATACAAACCTTCCCTTGCTTTTCTCTGCGGCCTGCTCTTCCAGAAACTTGAGCCAATAATTGATAACTTCTTTCAAAAGCCCTGAAATCAGGATAATTTAATAAAGTGTCTGCATTGATCACCCCAATTAAAGTCACGTTATCAAAATCTAATCCCTTTGCCACCATTTGGGTTCCAATTAAAATATCAGTCTTTTTATCCTGGAAATCACCAATTATTTTCTGAAGGCTATTTTTAGTACGCGTGCTATCCACATCCAAACGCGCAATTTTAGCCTCTGGAAAAATGAGTCCCAATTCCTCTTCAACCCGCTCTGTACCAAAACCTTTTTGTTCAATATGAACCGAACCGCAAGCAGGACAAATCTTTAAAGTATTTTCATTGAAACCACAGTAATGACAGTGTAACTTACCACTACTTTTATGGAAAGTTAAGCTTACATCACAATTCACACATTTTGGCGTGTAACCGCAAGTAGCACAAATTAGAATAGTTGCATACCCACGCCGGTTTTGAAACAGGATTACCTGCTCGTTATTAGCCAGCGAGGTCGTGATATCATCAATCAACACACTAGAAAAATAAGAAACCATTTTCTTTCTTTTAGTTTCTTCAGCAATACTGATAACCTGATGTGTAGGCAATGATACTCCACCGAAACGCTCGGTTAAAGTAACCAATCCATATTTGTGATTTAAAGCATTATAATAACTTTCAATAGAAGGTGTGGCCGAACCGAGAACTATTTTTGCATTATGCAGGTAGGCCAAATAAACTGCAGCGTCCCGTGCCTGGTACCTTGGCGCAGGGTCATGTTGTTTATAAGAAGATTCATGCTCTTCATCAACAATAATGAATTTCAGCTCATTAAAAGGAAGAAATATGGCAGATCTTGCTCCTAAAACAATCTTATAAGTCCCATTAAGCACTTTATTCCAGATCTCTACCCTTTCAAAATCATTGAATTTAGAATGATAAACGCCAATAGCATCACCAAAATATATTTTAATCCGTTCAACAATCTGAGTAGTTAAAGCAATCTCTGGCAATAAAAAAAGTGCCTGTCCCCCATTCGCTATAGCCTCCTCTATTAATTTGATGTAAAGTTGCGTTTTCCCAGAAGCCGTGATCCCATGGAGGAGCACAACGTCCCTGCTTTTTAATTCTTCCTGAATTTCCGCATAGGCAGTGGCCTGTGCATCACTTAACTTAAAATTGAGAATTAAATTATCAACATCATCATTCAAGCGACTAACAGCTATCTTTTTTAAGAGAAAGATTTCTTTGTCGAGCATTGCCTTAACAGTACCCTGACCAACATTGCTATTCGCTAACAATTCTTGTTTAGAAACTTCTGAAGATTTTTTTGATAAGTTGATATAACATAGTAGCGCATCCAATTGTTTAGGAGCCTTTTCCAGTATTCCAAAAAGTGCTTTTAAATTACCTTCTTCTTTATAAAATGGATTTAATGTAAGAAAAGATTTAAGTAATGGTTTGTATTTTTCAACCACTTCTTCAGCAATATAAACCATCTCTTTATCAATCAATGATCTGATCAAGGGGAAAACAGTTTTCTGCCCTAAAAGCTTCACGATATCATCAATTGATAAACGTTTTTTGCTTTCCAATACCGTAAGTAACAACGTTTCTCTTTCGGTTAAATTAACAACTTCAGCATTTTGCGTTTCATTTAAAACGATAATGGTTTCACTAGCCAATTTTAAACCTGCAGGCAGGGCTGCAGACATTACATCACCCTCATTACAAACATAATAGTCGGTCATCCAATCCCAAAAATGCAATTGCAAAGAGTTAACCACGGGCATACGGTCTACCACATCAATGATATATTTTGCCTCATATACTGTTGGCGCAATGGTACTGATGCTTTTTATTAAAGCTGTATAAATTTTATTTTTCCCAAATTGCACAATTACGCGTTTACCTACGGCAATTTGGTCGTTTAAATGAAAAGGTATTCTGTATAAATAGTTTTTTGCAAGCGACAAAGGCAAAATCACTTCTATAAAAAATGTTTCTCTTTCCTCAAAACCTAAATTATCAAATTCCTGCATTTATTTATGTCTTAATGCTGCAAAAAATAACAGTATCCAGCCAACTATAAAAAACAAACCACCTATTGGGGTAATGGGACCAATATAATTGACAAAAGAAATGTTTAAAAGTTCACGTGTCGCCAAAAGATACAGAGAGCCTGAAAAAAGAATGATTCCGGCAGTAAAACAATAATAAGACCAGTCAATCAGTTTATTTCTAAACCTGGCAAAAGTAGACAGAAACAATAAAGCAAAAACATGATAAAATTGATATTCTACTCCTTTTGCCCAAATACTTAATGATTCACCATTAACGACACTTTTTAGTCCGTGGGCGCCAAAAGCGCCTAGTATGACAGCCAGAACGCCAAAAAAAGAAGCCGTTAATATTATTCTTTTATTCATTTAAATAAATTTTTTTGTAAATGCTAAAAGTAACAAAATCAACTCATTTTAACGGTAATCCAAGTATATAAATTAAATTTGCTTATATACCATGAAAAGAATTTACATCACCATATTTTTTCTCTTATCGGCCATGGTAACCCTGGCCTACCTCTATTTTTCTAAATTAAACAGAGATACAAATGACAATGAAATTAGTCTATATGCTGCTACCGCAAACTCAGGACTGATCTTTTGTTTCCAAAATGACAAAAGTGTACTTGATTTACTTAAAAGCCAGGATCTTTTGCAACGTTTACTTCCAGAGAAAAACCTGCAATCGCTGCATTCACTGCAAAAAGAACTGATGTCAATTCCTGAAATAAATAAACAGCTGAAGAAACAAGACCTTTACCTGAGCTTTATTCCTGGAGAAAACAAAGAACTGACTTTTTTACTAAGCACACAGACGAGTACTAAACAAGATCCAGGTTTTATATTAAATCTTTTAAAATCCAAAGGAATAGCAATAGAAAAACTAGCCGACTTTGCAAAAATCACCTTAAAAGACAGTAGCACTTATTACTTTGTACAAAAGAACAACCTATTATTGTTATCTGAGTCATTCAAGGCCATTTCAGAAGGACTAAAGGCCACAGAAAAACAAACCAATCCACAATTCATTGCCTATATTAAAACTAACTTAAAGTTTAGCAAAAACAGCGTGGCAGCTTTATTTATCAACTTCAATTACTTACAAGGTTTACAAGAACAGGTAACACCGGAAAAATTTAAACAAGAAAATGGATTCGCTAATTACAATTATAGTTTTAGTAAAGACCGGATTTTATTTAATGGAAGCACTATTTTAAATGACAAACACAGCTACCAAAATCTTTTCTCGGATATCAAAGCAGGGAAATTTACAATAGATGCTATTTTACCTGAAGAAACAGCTAATTATACTATTTATGTGATGAACAATTATCAAAACTGGCGAACAGGCTTGAATTCCTGGTTTATTATAAAAAAGAAAAACGATGAAATTATAAAAACGATTAAAAACATCAGCACCAACTACAATTTAGATTTAGAAAGCACCTTCCCTAAATATTTCGACAACCAAATAGTCACTTTTCAACTAAAAAGCAAGGAAACCTTTGGTGCAATTAACCTTAGCAATGGAGATAAGCTTCGTCAATTGTTGTTAGATGTGAGTAGTGAATATAGTGATGATATTAAAATGTTAAAAGAGCCTAACCTGTTGTATGCATATTTTGGAGAGCCCTTTGAGAAATTCAAAAAACCATATTATACAATTATTGATAATTACATGGTATTTTCTAATTATCCCAGTAGTATACAAGTTTTTTTAAACAGCTATAAAAACGACAAGCAATTGATCAATAATAAAGCCTATATTGATGCTAGTAATCAGTTATCAGCAGAAACAAATATCTTATTTTATTTTAACCGGGAGAATTCTGAAAATATTGCCAACAGCAACCTATACCTGCCCTATTTACAATTATTCAAATCAGACAAAAAAATAGGCAGATTTAATTCCTTTATATACCAACTTAACAGCGATCATAAAAAATTTCAAACCAATTTGTTGATCAGTACAACAGCAGAAAGTATAAAGGATACTATACCTTCTTTTTCGGTGCAGTAAACACAAAGTCTTTCAGGTAATAAGGTTCAAAATACGCTACATTTTCAAACTTTTCAATACGATATGCAGTCAACGCAAGCTGTGACATATTTGCTGCAGAATTGACTATTAATGTAGAGAAAATAGCATTTGTATTTTGTAATAATTCGCTGCATTTTAATGCACCATCGCCTATAAAAGTAACCTGATTGTTTTGTAATTCTGATTGAAAGGAATCTGCTTCAATAATTTTAGCAGTAATTGGAGCTAAGATTTCCATTTCATGATTAAACAGACAGGTATAAACCTCCATCCTTCTAGCGTCGATCATCGGACAAACCAAACCCTTGTAATCAGGATTGGCTATCAAAAAGCCATTAGCCATCATCGCTAAAGTATCTACAGCAATCAGTGGCTTATCCAAAGCAAAGGAAAGCCCTTTGGCAGTAGAAACACCAATTCTTAAACCGGTATAAGATCCAGGACCTTTGCTGACGGCAATAGCGTCCAGGTCATGATAACTTAGGGATGCCTGTAGCATCACTTCTTCAATAAATAAAGTTAAGCTTCCTGCATGAATGTTATTTGCCGTTTCTTCCTTTAAAGCAACGTTTACACCATCAATCGCAAGTACAACAGAACAGGTCTGTGTTGCGGTTTCAATTTGAAGTATCTTGGCCATTGCTGCAAATATAGCAGATTTTAATCTTATGGAACAGGGTCATGGCCATGTTTGCCCCAAGGATGGCATCTTCCAATTCTTTTTATGGTTAACCAACCTCCCTTAAATGGACCATGTTTTTTTATTGCCTCTATACCATATTGAGAACAAGTGGGTGAAAACCTGCAATTGGCCCCTAATAGTGGCGACAATAACCATTGATAAACTTTTATGAGCAGCAGGAATAGCCAACCCAGCAATTTATTAATCAACCTCATGACTAGAAAGATTGGCAGACAGCTTTTTGAATACATTCACCATCTTTTTCTCCATGAAAGTGTAGTCATACTTTTGCTTTCCAATAAACTGGATAGACAGCAGTAAAACTTGATCAGAAGGTTTTAAATGTGCGTAAAAATGCTCCTGTTTGTGAAGGCGATAGGCTTCCCGGGTTCTACGTTTAAGTAAATTTCGGTCAACCGCCCGTTTATAACGTTTTTTTGAAACATTAATGACTACCTGTACGGGAGCGGCAGTAGCTTCAGACACAAAAAGATAGGATATTCGGAAAGGGTACAATAAAAAAGAAGAACCATTTTTGAACAGTAAGTCTAAAGACTTTCTGCTACATAACCGTTCTTCTTTAGAAAATGTTTTCATGTTTTTGATTGCGATTTGGCAGATTCCTGATCCGCTAACACTTAAGGTGTTACAATCAAAATTATGCTTTGTGACGACGCTCGTCAGAAACAGATAATTTGCTTCTTCCTTTTGCACGACGAGAAGCTAATACTCTTCTACCGTTTGCTGTAGCCATTCTTTCGCGGAAGCCGTGTTTGTTTCTTCTCTTTCTTTGCGAAGGTTGGAATGTTCTTTTCATAACTGTATTATATCTTAACTATATATTTTTTAAATAAGAGGTGCAAATATAGCGTGATTTTTGTTCAAATCCAAATACATTTAAGATGTATAGCAATTTTTAACAAATTCTATATACCTAATGATGCTTTGAGCTTTAAATATCCCGTTTTACTTACAGGTAGCCAAATGTCAGACTTTAAAAGCACTATATAACTTTCTTTTTCTTTCAACTCTATCCTAGATACCTTGGACAAATTTATGATATAAGAACGATGAATACGAATAAATTGTGAAGAATCTAATGTTTTCTCAAAAAAACTCATGGTTTTGTTCTTAAAAAACACCCCTTCTGTGGTACTCAATTTAACATGATCGTCATCAGATTCGATATAATGAAGATCAATCACATTTAGAATTTTTATCACACCATTCTTTTTAACAACCACACGGTTATTTTGAACGGGGCTTAAAGAGGCCATTTCCAGCAGCTCCTTATTCTTGGCTTCACCTTGATTAGCCTTACTCAGCAGTTTTTGGATAGCCATATCAAAACGTTCCTTTTCAATTGGCTTAAGCAGGTAATCTACTGCATTGACTTCAAAAGCCTTAATAGCAAATTCATCAAAAGCAGTGGTGAAAATTACTCCAGGTGGCTGCTCTATGAGTTCCAGCATCTCAAAACCATTAATTTTAGGCATTTGAATATCTAAAAAAATAAAATCAGGCTTTAAAAGAGTGATTGCTTTTAATCCTTCAAATCCATCACTGCACTCAGCCACAACTTTTATTTCCGGATAACTTTGCAAATAGAATTTTACGATGTCTCTTGCCAGAGATTCATCATCAATTAATATTGTTCTTATCATGGCGTTGAGGTACATTAAGCTGTGTTACAAATAAATTAGGTTGCTCAGTAAAGGTTTGCAGTAGATTATGATCGGCAAATAACAAATACAATCTACGTCTGATGGCACTCAATCCAAACCCAGTGCCCTCGGTAGTCTTCATTTCCGGATCAAAAGGATTGCGCACATTAACCTGCAGCAGCTGATGCACCAAGCTTACCTGAATAGAAATAGTGATGGCTGCAGAAGTATTGTATAGGCCAAACTTGATGGCATTTTCCACTATAGGCTGCAATAAAGTACCCGGCAAGGTTAGTGCAAGCGTTTCTTCTGAAATCTGGACATCAATAGTTAACCGATGGCTAAACCTTACTTTTTCTATATCTAGGTAAAGTTGAATGTATTCCATTTCTTCGGCTACATTTACCCATACATCATCGTCACGTTTTAGTGTCCCTCGAAGAAAAGAAGCAAGTTTAGTTATCATTGGCCCCGCTTCCTTAGGGTTTACGATGGTTAATGCATAGACAGAATTAAGGCAATTAAACAAGAAGTGAGGCTGTAGCTGGTGTCTCAATTTATTCAACTCAGCTTCTTTTGCAAGGCTTTGAGCAGCAAATAACCTTTCTTTAACCTCCGACTGCTCTTCCAGACGATACCACAAAATATTTACCAATGCCCACCAGCCTAAAAAAAGAAAGACTATGATAAATCTAAATGGTAAGGTAAGCAGAAGAAAGTTTTCGTACTTAACATTTGAAATGAGTAAATTCAACAAGAAACTGCTGAAAAAAGTTACAAATAAAGCCAGGATTAAGGTAACAATAAATACAAAAATGAATGGTTCATTTTTAGGTTGGTAATAACCGAGCAAGTTGCTAAAAACGATACAACAAAATGCAAGTAATACATTGTTGATGCCGCTATCAGCGAAAGAAATCAATAAGGTAAAGTTGAGCAAGTAATAAAAGAGCAATACAAAAGCGGCTATATAAATCAGAAAAGCACCCAGAGCAATCTTTTGAATTCTTGGAACAGAAAGTGGTGTGGTTATCACAGGCTTTAAGTCTTAATAGTTTTTAATTTCAACCCCCCCGAACATGGCCACCCCTTTGATGATCACTATTTTCAATGGCCCATCATTAATTGGAGCTACTGCTCTTTTATCATCCATTCCACCAAAAATTGCAACAACTTCAGACTTAACTTGCCAATTTGGGGGTATAACAATTTTAACACCACCAAAAAATGCGATTACATCAATCGTGATCGTATCTTGAAAATCTGCCTGTGTAAGATTAAGTTCACAGCCACCAAAAATAGCTAACACATTCCCACCTTTAAAGGTTTTAGAATAGACTTTTTGATGCGACCCTCCAAATACATTTACAGAATCGATGATGTCATTCTTATCGATTACCTCTTCATAATGGGCAGTATCGGCCGATTTACTCTTCCAGAGGCGTAAGGATTCTGTTTTTGGTTTAAAAATCATGTAAAGTCCTAAAATAATAAAAATTACCGCGAAGTAATACTTGCCAAAATTAAAACCACCAATAGCTTCGATGGCAAAATAACCACCAATTAAAACCATAATTAACCAGCCACCACCACGGAAATTCCGTTTAACACCAATAAAAAAGCCGATAGCGATAAGCAACATGTGCCAACTTAAGACCCAGTCTGCTATATTAACTCCAAAGTTTTTTAAAAAGAAGACAATACCAATCGCCAAAATAATCAATCCACTCCAAACGCGGTTAGTAGGATTACCAATATCATTATTTTTCATCATTATTTATTTTAAGAAGTTTTTATTTGTATTTCTACCAAATCAAATATATAAATCATGACTACTGCATTTAACGCTTGGAGCTTAAAAAGTAGGAAAACACCGGTGAAAGATATAATATAAGCGGTAAAAATTTATTTACCCCTTTAAATGAATAAAACAAATTGTAGACCCCTATTTTGTTTTTAATAAATCTCTAATTTCGGTAAGCAATAATTGTTCTTTAGAAGGAGCGGGCGCTACAACAGGCACTTCCTCTTGTTTTCTCTTCATCTTATTGATAGCCTTTACCATTAAAAATATAATGAAAGCGAGAATTACAAAATTAATGACTTCGGTAATAAAATTACCCCAAGCAAAGACAGGTCCAATCTTTCTGGCTTCTTCCAAAGAGGCAGTTGGATTAGAAGTTACAAATGTCCGAACCTTTTCACTTAAAGGCAAATAAAAATTGGTAAATCCCTTATCACCAATAAACAAGCTTATTGGTGGCATTATTAAATCATTGACCATAGAATTCACAATCTTTCCAAAAGCACCACCAATAATTACACCCACAGCAAGGTCTATCACATTACCTTTAACTGCAAATTCTTTAAATTCTTTAACAAAACCCATTATTTTTTTTTCTTTAATAGCCATTAACAATCCGTTAATTAAATTTATAGTTTTTTAACGCTTAAACCTTGTTTATTGCAATAAAAAAAACATTATATTACAATAATACTTTAAGCTATTAGTTTATATCTAAACCAAATGCTTAATTTTGAAACGGGTTTAATGCCATTTCTAAACATGCTAAAACAACATTTACAACAAAAATTACTTCAAAAACTATCGCCTCAGCAAATTCAATTTATTAAGTTGCTGCAGGTGCCTACAGTTTCATTAGATACCCGCATAAAAGAGGAATTAGAAGAAAATCCTGCACTGGAAGATCCCAGTTTAATGATTGCAGAAGAACCTAAGAATGAGTACGATGACAGTCCGGATGATTTTGATCCATCTGCTAAAGAAGACAATACTGATGAGTTTAATGTGGATGATTATTTACAAGATGACAATGTAAATGATTACAGTACTTCTTATAACAATAGTGATGACGATGAGGAAAAAAAAGAAACTCCTATTGCTATAGAAAGCACATTTTTTGAAAGCTTGCAGCAACAATTAGACCTGCTTCCTTTGTCAGATCAGGACTTTATTATAGGGAAACAAATTATAGGTAGCCTGGATGATGACGGTTATTTAAGAAGGCCTATCACTTCCATGATTGATGACCTAGCATTTTCTCAAAACATAATGGTGGAAGAAGAAGATGTAATGGACATGTTAAGAGTAATTCAAAACTTTGACCCTCCGGGAATTGCTGCCAGAGACTTGCAGGAATGTTTAACCCTGCAGCTGAAGCGCAAAGAGCAAACACCCCTTATTATCAAAGCAATACAAGTTGTAGAAAATTACCTTGACGAATTTACGCGAAAACATTACGATAAATTAGAAAAATCCCTAAACTTACAAAGTGAGGAGTTAAAAGAAATTATTAATGAAATTCTACGTCTAAACCCAAAACCAGGAGATTCCAATCAAGTAACTACCAAGCAGTTACAAGTCATTCCTGATTTTCATGTCTCTAATAATGATGGCGTTTTAATTTTAACGCTAAATTCTAAAAATGCACCTGAATTAAGAGTAAGCCGTTCGTATATCGACATGTTTGAACATTATGACAAAGCCACACTAAAAGATAAAAAGCTTAAAGAAGCTGTTCAGTTTGTAAAACAAAAACTTGACTCAGCAAAGTGGTTCATTGATGCAATTAAGCAAAGACAACAAACTTTACTTAAAACAATGAATGCAATTATGCAATACCAATATGAGTATTTGCTAACAGGTGATGAACGTAAAATGCGTCCAATGATTTTGAAAGACATTGCCGACAAAATAGATATGGATATTTCTACCGTTTCAAGGGTCGCGAATTCTAAATATGTTCAGACAGAATTCGGAACTTTTCTTTTGAAATCCTTCTTCTCCGAAGCGATTCAAACCGAAAGTGGTGAAGAAGTTTCCAATAAAGAAGTAAAAAAAATATTGGAAGACTGCATTGGCAGAGAAGATAAAAGAAAACCATTAGCTGACGAAAAGCTAACCGAAATCCTGAAAGATCAAGGATATAACATTGCCCGTAGAACAGTTGCCAAATACAGAGAGCAAATGAATATCCCGGTAGCAAGATTAAGAAAAGAATTATAAACTATTTACGCACCATGTTGCCAATTATAAAATCGGGAAGCATGGTGCGTAAATATTAAGATAGCAAGTTTTGTCTTAACAAAAATTCCAATTGTTGATTTACAATAAGCAACTTTTCTGTTAACTCCCGATTTTCTTTACGAAGGGTGTAGATTTCGAAAGCTTTTTCGATGTTGATCCTTAAATCCTCTTCCATCCACGGTTTTTGAATATATCGATAAACCTGGCCTTTGTTAATAGCGTCAATAACGGCATTAATATCAGCGTATCCTGTCAATAAAATTCTGATGGGATCAGGAAAATCAGGAATGATTGATTCTAGAAACTCAATCCCTGTAGTTACTGGCATCCTTTGATCGGTAATAATAACGTGAATATTTTCCCTCTCTATTATTTCCCGGCCTTCCAGGGCAGATTCAGCCGTAAATATGTTAAACAACCGCCTAAATCCGGCTTTAAAGGAGTTCAGGTTATGAACTTCATCATCTACATACAATACATTTATTTGTGTATCCTGGTCCATTGTTAGTATTAAATAATTTTGATAAAGGTATTGCTTTTCTAAGTTTTTAAACTAATTCAAGCTTAAGATTATAACTTTAAATATTTTATATTAATTTAACAGACAAAAACAGCACTAAAAGTGCTCATTTTCAGCGTTTAAATAAAAGATAAAATTTTTAAGAAAATAAAATAAGCTTTGTAATTCGTTATACTGTTAAAAATATATAATTTTATTCAAAATTTAGTATAGATAAAAACTTTATTTTTGATCACGAATTGCACCTGATATTTTTATAAAAAAAATGTATTTAAGTAAAGATTTTAATAAGTCCATCAAAGAATTCATTTCCCAAACACAATTGTATAAAGATAATTATACACCTCAATTCTACCGCTTGGCTCAAGTTGAAGATGTATCAACCCTGACTCAATTGTTGCAAGAAAAACCATTTATACAGGTATTCGACACCATTTACAACCAATTAAAGGATTTGTTAAAAGGACTAAATCCAAAAAAAGTCTTTGAGGATAATGAACTAGATGCTGCTATTAAAAACCACTTAAAAGGTGTTGACTCAAATCTATACGGCGTTTGGGTATATTATCCCTGGTTAGAAAAAGTAGTACATATTTTAGATGAACAAGAATATATTCAAGTTCGTACCAATAGAAACAAGCATAAAATTACTCAGGAGGAACAAGACAAGTTAATGCAAAAGAAGATCGGCGTCATTGGTTTATCTGTTGGTCAATCTGTTTCACTAACCCTGGCTATCGAAAGGGGATGTGGAGAGTTGAGGATTGCCGATTTTGATGTGCTTGATTTAACTAACTTAAACCGCATTAGATCAGGCGTACATAATGTAGATTTAAAAAAGACCGTTATTGTAGCAAGAGAAATTGCAGAAATTGATCCTTTCTTAAAGGTTACCTGCTTCCATAATGGACTAACACAACATAATATTGATGCCTTCCTTATTGAAAATGGCAAACTTGATTTACTTATTGATGAATGTGATGGCATTGATATTAAGATCCTTTGCCGCACCAAAGCAAAATTTTACCAGATACCCGTATTAATGGAAGCAAGTGACCGAGGAACCATTGATATAGAACGATTTGATTTAGAGCCTGAGCGTCCAATTTTACATGGGAAAATTGAACATCTTGATGTGTCCAAAGTTAAATTTCTTAAAACAAACGAGGAAAAGGTACCTTATATTTTACCCATAGCAGGAGTAGAAACTTTGTCACTACGAATGAAAGCGTCTATGCTGGAAATACAGCAAACCATTACTTCATGGCCTCAATTGGCCAGTGCGGTTACCTATGGAGGGGGTATCACGGCAGACCTTTCCAGAAGAATATTACTTGACGAATTACATGTATCTGGAAGGTTCTTCGTTGACATGGAAGAGCTAATTGGTGATCCAGAAAATAAGGCAAATAAAATAGCACCTCCTATAATTGAGAAAGGAATTAGTTTTGATGAAATTTCACATTTAACTGCTAGTGCCAAATTTTCAAAAATAACGACACCAGCTATTTTAACTACGGAACAATTAGAAGCGCTATTAAGTACGGCACAAAGAGCAGCCTCAGCAGGAAATAACCAGCCATGGAAATGGTATTACCTCCAGGGTTCACTCTTCTTATTTCATGATACTGAGCGATCCTTTTCTTTCGCTAACCAGGAAAATAGTATAGCTCATTTGGCTTTCGGTTTAGCGTTAGAAAGTATACGATTAAAAGCCCAGACTCTTGATTTAGAATTACATGAACAAACTTTTCCTGATCAGGAAATTCCAACACTAATTGCTGTTCTTCAATTTAGCCAGGCTAAGGGTTTGGAAGAAAAAGATCCTTTAGCGAATTTCACAGACATAAGACATACCAGTAAGAATATTCCTAAAATAAAAAAGACGATTCCAATAACAGTATTAGAAAAAATACAACATGCCACCACAGATATAAAGGGCGCTAAGTTTTACTACCTGCAAGACGAAGAGCACATCAAAAAAATTGCTCAAATTATGGGTGAAGCTGATAAACTACGCCTTTTTACCCCTACAGGGCATCATGAACTTTTCAATATGGAGCTTCGATGGACTAAAGAACAAAGTATTGCAACAGGTGATGGATTAGATCTAGAATCTTTCGAACTTACTCCGGGTGAAGATGTAGGAATGCGCATTGCTAAGGATCCGCAAGTATTAAAACTAATTAAGGAATGGCAAAAAGGAAGCGGACTTGAGCGATTATCTAAAAAAGCAGGCCTTTCAGCCTCAGCCATTGGTTTGATAACCATGCCGAAATACAATGCACAGAATTTCATTGAAGGAGGAAAAGCTGCCGAACGAATGTGGCTAACTGCGAATTTAAATAATATTTCTTTACACCCTATGACAGCGAGCATATTACATTTTAATGTACTAAAATACGGTGAGGGCCTGGACAATGATCCTTATTTAAAACAAAAATTTGAGCAATTAAACACCTTGTTTTACGAATGTTTTTCAGATGTAAGCCTAAACGAAGTTCCTGTGTTCTTATGCAGGTTGTTCTATGCAGAAAAGGAGACCAATCCTTCTGTACGCTTGCCAATTGATCAAATATTTAAATCCAACAACAATTAGATGGTACGGTTTAGAGTATTTAAAGCAACCGACGATGAGGCTTCCTGCTACAAGTTTATTGAAGGTCACCGAAGGGTATTGGAAATATTTGGTATCACGATGATTACTTCGGCCAAGCATGCATGGGTACATCACGAAAACACCTATGTAATTATTGTTGAATCTTTAGAAGACGGAAGGGCACTAGGAGGTGCACGAATACAAATTGCGGATGATCTTTTACCACTCCCAATTGAAGATGCCATAGGAAAAATTGACTTAAATATATTTAAGCAATTAGAGAAAAGAAAGTTACTGAAAACAGGAGAACTATGTGGACTTTGGAATTCCAAAGAAATTGCCGGGTTTGGCGTAGGTAGTATTTTTTTAATCCGAGCGGCAGTCTCCTTAGCCTATAACCTAAATTTACATAGCCTCTTTGCGTTATGTGCACCAGCAACAGTAAGAGGAGGTAAAAAGACAGGGTTTGAGATTAATAGTGAATTGGGTAACAATGGTCAGTTTTACTACCCTAAGCTAGATTTAATTGCAACAGCGGTAATCGTCGACAATCTCAGGACACTGGAAAAAGCAGAACCTATTATCAAAGATTTAGTATTTGATTTAATTAACAACCCAGATCAGCTCAGAAAAGAAACCAGCCCAAAAGGTGATATTGAAATAAAATATGAATTAAGTATCCTTAATCAGATTAGCTTGTGAAATTTATAAAGCACTTTGTTTTTATCACCTTATTATTTTCAGCGATTTTTTCAAAATTAGAAATTAAAGCTCAAGTAAAAATCAACATAAGCAATAAAGGACAGCAAAATATTAGTAACCAAGTTTACATTTTTGAAGATGCTTCCGGAAAATTATCATTAACAGAAGTTATTGCTAAAAATAAATTTAATGCCAACAGGGAGAAAGTTGCCAACGTTGGCCTGACCAGTTCTAAAGTCTGGATAAAACTTCAGCTATTAAGGCCAATTAAAAAAGATGATATTTACCTGGAAATTAAAAACCCAACATTCGATCAGGTTACATTATACACGCCTATTGAAAAGGGGTTTACAAGCCGCAAATCCGGACAAAGTACTTCAATTAAAAAACGCGATCTGGAACATCAAAACGTAATTTTTAAGTTAGCGCCATTTGAAAAAGATACAATTACTTATTACCTGAGCATAAAATCAGTTAACCCCATAAACTTACCTATTTATTTAGGGGATTTTAAATCAACTGTTCAATCAATAGAATTAGGAAATGTTGTTTTCAGTTTATATTTAGGACTGATTTTAACAATGTTTGTTTATAATATTTTTATCTACATTACCGTTCGCGACAGGAGTTATTTCTTTTATGTCATTTATATAATTAGTGTAGGTTTTACCCAAGCTTCCCTACAAGGGTATTCTCTCTTGTTTTTTTGGGGAGATAATATTTGGCTAAATAACCAGGGCATAGTTTTCTCTATTGTTTTTGTAGGAATCACCTCAATCCTCTTTACTAAAGAATTTTTACACGTCAATCATTTTTTAAAAAAATTTACGCCAATTTTAAATGGTGTAATTATCTGTTACGCAATTGGTTTCTTTGTGAGTTTAGTTGGTTATCCAATACAGGCACAAATTATACTACAGGCATTAACTCTAGCAGCCTCTTTGTTGGTGGTCATAACAGGGATATTAATCTACCGAAAGAACTATCGCCCTGCTTTATATTTCATCATTTCTTGGTCCTGTTTTCTTTTGGGTGTTTTCATTTTTATACTGAAGGATGTGGGTATTTTGCCACCAACGTTTTTAATCAACAATGCCATTTTAATTGGTTCTGGTTTAGAAGCTGTGTTGCTTTCATTTGCTTTGGCAGATAAAATTAACATTTTCAAAAAAGAAAAGGAAGAATCACAGGCCGAGGCTTTACGCATATCAACAGAAAACGAGAAATTAGTTCGTGAGCAAAATGTGTTATTGGAAATAAAAGTTAAGGAGCGTACTGAAGCTTTAGAGACTGTTAACGATTCCTTGAACAATGCCTTATTTGAGTTAAAAGAAGCGCAATCGCAATTAGTTGATGCAGAAAAGATGGCCGGCTTGGGACAACTTACTGCCGGTATTGCACATGAGATAAACAACCCTATAAACTTTGTAACCTCCAATATCAAGCCTCTTGAGCTAGACATCAATGAACTCAATGAAGTGATAATGATGTATGAAAGTTTAGACATTAATGGGGATATCGAAAAGCAGATAAATACTATAAATGCATTCAAAAGACGAATAGATATAAATTTTGTCCGGACTGAAATAAAATCATTGCTTTCAGGGATAGGTGATGGTGCCAGAAGAACTGCTGAAATCATTAGAAGTCTAAAAAACTTTAGCCGTTTAGATGAAAGTGACACCAAACCGGTTGACCTGAATGAAGGTTTAGATTCTACGCTGGTATTAATCAGAAGCACCTTTCCACATCAGCTTAAAGTCATTAAAGAATATGTAAACGCTTCTCCAGTCGAATGCATGCCTGGAAAAATAAACCAGGTATTTATGAATTTAATCAACAATGCGGTGCAAGCGATTAAATCAAAACCTGTTATTGCAGCTGAAGAGTACCTATGGGTAAAAACATGGCAAGAAGATAACCAGGTAAAGATCAGCATCAAAGATTCAGGAAGCGGCATGTCGGATGAGGTTAAACAAAAGATTTTCGAACCTTTCTTTACCACTAAAGATGTGGGCGAAGGAACGGGGCTAGGCTTATCGATTGTTTTCAGGATTATTGAAAATCATCAAGGTACCATTGAAGTTTTATCAAAAAAAAATCAAGGTACAGAATTTATTATTACCTTGCCCCTACACACAAAATAACCTTCAATTATGAATGCAGCAACTGTAAAAATTCTTTACATTGATGATGAAGAATATAACTTACATGCATTTAAGGCCGGATTTAGAAGGCAATACGAAATTTATACAGCTATTTCAGCAGATGAAGGCTTAAAAATCCTGGAAACCATAGACGTACACGTAATTATAGCCGATCAAAGAATGCCCGGTATTACTGGAGTTGAGTTTTTCAAAAGTATTGTTAAAACTTATCCTGACCCTACCCGGATACTCCTTACCGGTTACACCGATATTGAGGCACTTGCTGATGCCATTAACGAAGGGCACATTTATCGGTACATAACAAAACCCTGGAATGAGCTGGAACTTCATAACAGCATCAAAAATGCTTATGATGCTTACAAAGCCAAAGTTGAACTCCGTAATAAGGTGGCCGAACTAGAGAAAACCAATGATGAATTGAACCGGTTTATTTATAGTATTTCGCATGAATTAAGGGCACCACTTGTTTCTGTTATTGGCATTGTAAACCTGGTTAAAATGGAAGATTTATTTACATCCAGTGGCGAATACTGGGGTTTAATAGAAACCTGTTCCAATAAGCTCGATTACTACATTCAAAAAACACTTCAGTATTATAAAAACAATAAAACAGCCTCAGACCAGACTGAAATTAATTTTTCAGCATTAATTTCAGAATTAATACCGCTCTATTCTTATGCAGATAAGGATACAAATTTCGCGGTTACTGTTGATCAACCGTCAACCTTTATTGGCGATGCCTTTAGAATTGAGGTTATTTTAGGTAATTTAATTTCTAATGCAATCAATTACCAAAAAGTAAATGAACCAGATAAAAGAGTAGCTATTAAAGTTACAGTTAACACTGAAATGGCAGAAATTTTAGTGCAGGATAATGGTATTGGGATTCTTGACGATCACCTTGAAAAAATATTTGCACAATTTTTCAAAGGCAAAAATCACCATGGAAGTGGATTAGGCTTATTTATCGTAAAAGAAGCGCTCACAAAAATTAATGGAAAAATAGCCGTTAGTTCAAATAACACAGAGGGTACAACCTTTAAAATCAATATACCAAATGCTCAGCCCGAACACCAAGCTTAATAAAATAATGCTTATTGATGATAGTGAAATTGATTTAAAAATCAATACAAAAATCCTTTCACTTCATTTTGCTGGCTGCCATATTATTACCTGTTTGTCGGCGATGGAGGGATTGACCTATCTAAAGAAGCATGCATTGCAACCAAACATGCTGCCAGACTATATTTTACTTGATATACAAATGCCAGACATGGATGGATTCAGTTTTCTAGAGGCTTTTAAGAATCTCCCACATCATTTAATTAATCATAGTATAATAATTGTCCTTTCCTCTACCCTTGATTTTGGAGATATAAAAAGGGCTGAGGCCAATCGTTTCGTACATAAAATGCTTAAAAAACCCCTTAATCCAAAAGAGTTGAAAGACCTAATCGATTAAAATCCTTTTGGTTTTTCACCTCATTACAAACCAATCTGGCCCAATCTTGCATAGATTTCCAACATTCCAGCCTGATCAATTAAGGACTTATGTTTTCCCTTTTTCAAGAAATCATGCTCATCCCGCTCCAACCAAATACTGTTTGCGTCTACAATAAAAAAGTCAATCCATTCCTTATTCTTATCAATGTTATAAAGTTCTTGATAACCTCTCAGCATAACAGCGTTAAACCAATAGTTTAATGGCAAGCGGTTATTTTTAAAAAAGTGAGCTTTCGCTGCTTTTGCAATACGCTGTGCTTCCATTAAATACTTTTTATCTTTAGTGATCGTATATAGCAAGGCATTAGCCTGGAGCATGCTGCCGGCATTATACGTATAAAGCCGCTTATCTATTTTTAAGGAAGGAATTTTTATAGCATCATAAAATAAACCATCCGGTGCCTGGAGGTTTTTGTTTGTCCAGTTATAGACAGACATTGCCGTTTTTAAATACCGCTTTTCTTTAGTGATTTTATAAAGCTGCAAAGCAACTAAAATTGCAGGAGCATTTGAACAAGTATTTTTGGTATCGAGTTCCCCTTCTTTCCAATACAATCCTCCTCCGGCAACGGTATCCATACCGGTAACCATATATTCATAAATCATTTTTGAATCCTTGAGGTATTTCGGACTAGGCTTCCGATGATAAGCATCAAGGTAAGTTATCGCTATCCATTGATTATCATCATAAAACCTTGAACTTTTCCTTTCTGAGGTTACATAATCCTGATAAGCAGGAGGATTTATGGGACTATAATACTGATCAATTGCTTTTACAACAGGTTCCATAACATTAGACCCTGGCACAAATGCCTCCATTTCATTGCTACCCTGCACTAAAGCGCATAACGGCCATAACCAGGAATGTGGATTATCTTTTTGAACACTATCAGCCGTTTCATAATATAAACCAGTTTTGTTAGCTTTAAAATAGTGTTCAATGTTTTTATGAAGCACTTCAATACGAGCTTTATAATTAACAGGCTGGGCAAAACTTATTGAATTCAGTAACGAAAGGCAAAAAGCAAAAAAATAGCATCTTTTCATTATACGGGTTTTAACGAGTTATTAAATACTAGCATTTTAATAGAAGTATATAAATACGTCCTTAAACTTAAGGTTTTATTTTCGCTTACCAGGCAAGCTGATTATTTATTCAAGGGAAATCGCTTTTAACTTTTACCTGCCAATAAATCGTATGCCGCTTGTATAAGACAAATATTGACCAAGCCATGCTCTTTCGAGGAACCAAACTACGCTTACTATAGTCTTGCAAGCTGATGACAGCTGAAATACACAAAAAGGTTATGTAAATATTATTTTAGGTGGAACCTTGATTATCTCCATAAACCTTTCTTGCTCAATTAAAATAGTTAATTATCCCTTTTACTAAAAATTTGCGAAAACCAAACTTGGAACGTAGATTTCACTTTTCCATTACCTGCAGTAGCATAATCAACTAAATCAATTTCTATAGGCTTTACCTCCAATTCTGCATAAGATTCAGGTACAAATAACGCGGTATATTGCATCCATAAATTATTATTTTCACCAACCAAAATTGGCTTCAACTGGATATACCCATCTTTGTCTGAAAGGGGACGATTTATAGTAATTAATGGAGGACCTTCGAAACGTGAATCTCTAGCTAACACCATTGGCCCCCTTGAAATAGCTGCAAACTTTCTTACCTCACCATAGATATCCACTCTACCTCGCATGTCCAATTCTATGTTGATGATATCCTTAGCTGACCAATTCCTTTTTATTTTAACATATTCACCTGGTTTAACAGCTAGAATTTCTTTGTTATTTACTGTTACTTTATTAATCTTACTCCAACCTGGTATCCTAAACTGAAGGGTCATTTCCTCGTTCTCTAATAAATCCAAGGTTAAATTTATATGGCCAGAAATTGGAAAGTCTGTGTTTTGAACAAGAGCAATTTTCTTTCCCGCAGGTGTCTTTAATTGATAATAACCATTAACATAGAAATTAACCGCTAATCCCTCATTTGTAGACATAATAGTTGTAAGCGGAAGCGTAAACTGAGCCCTAGGACCACTGGCAACACAACAATTTAAATCCATGCCACATTGCCCACTTCCTGCAAGTCTCTGACCATTTAATGGAGTATATTTAGCCCAATCAGAGGAATTAAAATTTAATGAGCCTAACAAGGCATTATAGTATGAGCGCTCAATTTCATCTGCATACTTAGGGTCCCCTGTAAGTCTTAATAATTGCTGATTTAATTTTATCCAGGTAACGGTAACACATGTTTCCTGATAATGTGAAATTGGAATAGTTTGCAGTTTAGTTCCCCCAAACCACATTTCTTCTGATGCGCCAGAACCTGTAATATTTATTTCCGTATTCTTAATACTTTTCCAAGTTTCCTCCACTGCTTCCTTATAAAGTTCCTTGCCAGTTATTCGGTATAACTCCAATAAACCTTCGTAGCAAGACATCATTTCATAGGCTTTCTGACCTTGTGCATAACTATACCAAGATTCAGGTTTTGGGAAGCGTTTACTGACATCTACATTGGCCTTACTTATTAAATTTGGTCCTTCTTGAGTTTCCCACTCGCTGACTATTTCTTTTGCAAAATCTAAATATTTTTCGTTTTTAGTGAAAACGTATAATTTGATTATTGGTTCAAGTACAGAAGAAGCGGCCATCCCTCTATAATTGCCCTTATTCACAATAAGACCATCTTTCTCGTCAATTTCCTTCATTAAATGATCCGCTACTTTTACCGCAGCAATAAGACTTGCTTTATCTTTTGTTAGTTCATAAAAGTCAAGCAAACCAAGCATCGTATACTTTCTGCCCCAAATATCCCATTGTTCCAATCGGTGTTCTTTACTATAATTACCTATGTAACCATCTGGTGTTTGCGTTGCAATTATACCACTTACTGCTTTTTTCAAAACATTCATTAGCTCCTGTTCCGGACGGTATCTATAGGCTAATACCGCTGAGGTGAACCATTTACCCCAAAACTCACTTTGCCATAAATGTGTTTCATTGCAATGGCGAAATGGCTCAATTAAATGATCGATATCTTGGGCCAGTATTCTATTTTTATAGGACTGATCTAATTTTTCACCAATATGACCTTGCACTTTGCTAAAATTAGCCATAATGAATTGATCATGGATTTTTGGGTTTAACGCTTGAGCTCTCACCGTATATGACTGAAAGCCTATTAATAGAAACAAGGTGTATAAAGTTTTCATTTATTATTTTTTATATAATTATCGAATAAGGAGTTTTGATATACTTTTTTTAGTACAGCAGTAAAATAGGTTTATATAAAGATAAATGCTTGAAGAATTAAGTTTACCACTATTAAGTTGACCGTAAATTTAACCAAAGCTTAACAATAATATTAAAATGTTTAGCTATATTTCCCAATATAAGAATTATAACCATCTTCAATGCATAAAAAAGATTTGAGTGATAAATTTTTGCTTGAGCAAATTCACCTCAATGGTGATAATCTATCGTTAAAGCTTTTGTTTAACCGGTATTTCCAGCCTTTATGCAGATTTGCCTATCCTTATGTTAAAAATCATTCTATAGCCGAAGAATTGGTTTCAGATACATTTTGTTCCATTTGGTTTAACAGGTCAAAGTTAAACCTACCCGATAAAACCCGCCCCTACCTTTATAAGGCTGTAAGAAATCATGCCATCAACCACCTTCAAAAGAAAAAACCACTGTATACAGATTTAAGTTATGCAGAAAATCTGCCTTTTACCGGATCAGACCCTGAGGAGATATTATCTTACAATGAGCTTCTTAGTGAAGTAAACTTATTGATCGATTCTTTACCAGAAAGGAAAAAGATGATCTTCAGGATGAGTAAAATGGAAGGTCTTAAGTACAAAGAAATTGCTGAAATTTTGGGTATATCTTCCCATACCGTCCAAAACCACATGGTAGAGGCCATCAAGATTATGGCAGAAAAAGCTCATCAGCATTCCCGACTGTTTTTGGCCTTTAGCTTGTTAATATTATCTTAACAAAAAGATTACGTATTTTTAAATTGGCCGACTAGTAGATTTTTCTCCTGATTCTTGTCTTTAGGGCGATGATGGACAAAGAATTATTTTGCTTACTCACCACAAGGTACCTCTCCGGCGAATGCACAGGCGAAGAAAATGACCAGCTCAATGCTTATTTGGCAACCGATGAATACCTGGATTTGTTTTTGAAGCTTAGTGAGGCTTGGAATCAGGAGGAAAAAAACACAGCGCAGCACCACTATGATAATATTAGGGGGCTGGACCTGCTTGGGAAAGGAATAGCTAAGAAAAGTTTTAAAAAGCCTTTTTATGCACTCATTGAAATGCGCAGGTATCTTGCTTATGCGGCTTTACTTGCTGGGATACTTTTAACAACCGCTTTATTGTTTCACAATTTAAATCGTCAGGAACCATTGCGCAGCATAACTGCACCGGTGATATGACTAAAAATGTAATATGGGATTTACACCGTATGGATAATAAGGCCATTAATTCAAATACAGAAGCACTTTTTTTAGCTATAGACCGCGAAACCCTTGCAGGTGCCTCACCCAGTGGATCTGAAGTGATGCGTAATTGTGTACCAGCCTGGCATTTTGCAAATTTAAGGACGCCATCTGGCCTGAACCAGGCTATTGTAGATGGGGTGACCGTGGAAATTCCACTTACCTTAAAGTATGGTAGGGGAATTGGCAGGTACCGTGGTACCGCTTACAGCACTAAACATATTTGGACGGACAATACCGACTATCGCCATGCTCCTGGCATGTGGATGAACATGACCGATTTGGTGTATAACAATCCGGTGCTAAAAAATTCAACTAATCCAACGGAAAAAGCATTGTATGGAACACGCATCCAGGATATCAACAGTAGTAATTTAAATAATATGTTTATCAACAAAGGTCTTGATACGATTCGTCACTTTTATGGATGGCCACATTATAAAGTTTTAATCAGTTCAACTAATGTCTTAGCGTTAGATAAATATAGCTCTCCGCCTAGAGGAACCAATACAGATTGGTATATTTTTAGACTTGCAGAAACCTATTTGCTACGCGCAGAAGCTTATTACTGGAAAGGAAATCTCGCCTTGGCTATGGATGACATTAACCAAATCAGGGCTCGTGCCAATGCAACACCGCTTACCCATGCATCTGCAGTAACTATCGGGACTATTTTGGATGAAAGGGCAAGGGAGCTTTATTATGAAGAACCCCGGAAAACTGAACTTACCCGCATGGCTTATATTTTTGCAATGACCGGCAAATCGGCTTATAATGGCAAAACATATAGTCAAGCTAACTTCTCGGATAATAATTTTTTTTATGACCGCATTATGGAGAAAAATGATTTCTATAAGAACCATGTTCCCACCGTTGCGGGTATTATTTTCAGAATATCACCATACCATGTATTATGGCCGGTTCCTGCTACTGCACAAAGATTTAATACAGATGGACACATTAATCAAAACAAAGGATACAGTGGCTATGAAACCAATGTGCCTGCATTAGAAAAGATTCCATAAATAACAAAGTTAACATCGTATAATCATCAACAAAAAAGAATGACCTTCATGAAACAAAAAATAAAATATCCAGTAATAATTTCATTGGTGCTGGCCAGTTATACCTACACTTTCGCTCAAAAATTCACCATACCGGTTTTCCCAGATACACAAGCAGAGGTATCAGGTAAAAGTGACTTGTTTTATAGCCAAATCGACTGGATCGTTAAACATAAGGATTCCCTGAATATCCCGATCGTTTTGCATGTGGGTGACCTTGTGAATTTTGATAATTATGACAACTGGGAGGTGGCCAGTAAAGGTTTTAAGCAAATGGATGATAATAACATCCCTTATGCTATTGCCGTTGGCAATCACGATACAGAGGCGGTTAATTTTGATAATGGCAGTGCTGCACCGGGCAATGTTAACCAAAATCTTAGAAAAACATCCAAGTTCGAATCTTACTTTCCAACAAACCGCTTTACCTTGCAAAGGGGCAGATATGAAAAAGATAAAAGTGACAATGCATTTTACACTTTCAAAGTGGGCGAAACCAATTGGCTGGTATTGAGCCTCGAGTTTTGCCCAAGACTTGGGGCAATTAACTGGGCAGGGGATATTGTTAAGCAGTATTTCAATTATAATGTGATCATCCTAACTCATTATCATTTAACCACTAAAGGTGAAATTGCACAGAACAATGCTGGTTATGGTGATTTTAGTCCCCAGGATGTGTTTAACAAACTCATCAAGAAACATCAAAACATACGGTATGTATTTAGCGGTCACGTCATGACTTCGTCTCTTAAAATCGATACCGGGGATCATGGAAATAAGATTTATCAGGTCCTTCAAAACTACCAAAATATCGATGCAGGAGGTGGTTACCTCAAGCTGTTTACTTTTGATATTGAAAAAGGTTCAATTGATGCGAAGATGTACTCTCCTTATTATAACATTACAAAAATTGATTCTTCAAATTTTGTACTTAAGGAGGGTCACGTAAATTTTCTGGGGATTAGTTGTTAAATTTGTTCAAAAAACAAGGATGGATTTTTCACTATCAGGTCAATTTTTACCAACAGATTTA
>NZ_JBEONS010000009.1:0-116439 GCF_040544395.1 Pedobacter sp. CG_S7
CGTTCTATTACCGACACCTGCAAGAAAAATGAGCAGGCCATCTTAAATGCTTTCTTGACTATTGCTTCATCATAGAGGTACCTGAGTAGTTACTAGGAATTAATAATTTCTGCTCCTTTTTTTTTATTTTAAAGTGTCATTAGAACCGCTTTAAATGTTAGCCCAACAACAAAATATACAGCTCAGTACCTATTCTGGATTAAATGATATGATTGTCACAAAAGACAATCTTCTTCGTAAGATTAATGAGTTAATAGACTTTAGTTTCATCTATGAGGAGTTGGTTGAGAAATACTGTTCCAATAATGGACGCATGGCAGAAAGCCCTATTCGCAATACGACATGTCTTCAAATATTTCCTTGAGATGCCCCCTGAGCAGGCCGTTATTAATCCCAGTTCGTTAACCAAGTTCCGCAAGCTTCGTTTAAAGCATACTGATCTATTGAATTTGCTTCTCAATATATAGTTACCAATACCTCATTCGAAAGCCTACATCAAAACCAATAAATAAAAAAGCGGTGAAGTAAAAATATTTTCCACTTCACCGCTTTAAAATGTTAAGCTATAAAAAGATAACTTTTTCAGTGCCCTCGATAAAATCCGCACCTTTTTTAATTATTTAACTTAAAGTCTAGTGATCAGCGTGGCCATCAGCTCCGTGAGCATGACCATGGCTTAACTCATCTTCGGTAGCTTCACGCACAGCAATAATTTTGCCAGCAAAAATTAAGTTTTTTCCAGCCATTGGATGGTTCAAGTTAACCGAAACGATCTCTTCATGAATAGCAGTAACACCAGCTCTGAAATGGTTTCCCTGGTTATCTTGCAAAGGAATTACATCACCAACATTTGGAAGATCAACATCTTTAAACATATCTTTAGGCAAATCAGCATAGGCACCCGGATCAATTTCTCCATAACCATCAACTGCCGACAATTCAAAGCTGTACTCATCACCAACATTTAAATCAAGCAAATGCTCTTCAAATTTCGGCAACATCATACCTGTACCATATAAAAAAACCAAAGCATTTTGCTCATCTGCTTTTTCTACAAAAACTTGTTGTCCTTCTTCATTAGTCGTATGCAATTCATACGTTAAGGATACTACTGTATTAGCTTTAATACTCATTCTATTCTTATTTAATTTATTAATTTTAATGCGTCCTCTACTGTATTTACCGGCAGTTGACATGCTTTATTTCGGCAAATATAGATTTTTGTTTCAATGCTTTGCTTATCTTTTAACAAAGGTAGGGTAGAATTTGTTCCTGTAATTGTAATTTTATTAGGAATATAAGTTGAATTAAATTCCTTTACAACTCCGTCTACACTGTTACCCACAATAGCGATTTCATTTATACCATATACTTCGCTTAACAACTGCGTGGCCCAGTTTGAATAAGCAGAACCATAAGTTTTAATCTGCGGTTTCACTGCTGCCAGCATGGCTGATGCTTTTTCAAGGTAGCTGTGCTGGTCGAACAACAAACCCAATTTTTGCAGGTTCTGTGCCATTACAGAATTTGATGCTGGAATTACATTGTCCATTATTTCATGCTTACGGGCAATTAATGCTTCACTGTTGGCGCTGGTATAAAAGAGCATCGGACTATCGGCATCATAAAAATCAAGCAATACCAGGTCAGTTAATTTTTTGGCTTCCTGCAACCAATATTCATTAAAATCTACGGCATATAAAGCAAGTAAGGCTTCAATAAAAAAGGCATAATCATCTAAAAAACCGGCTATACTTGCTTTTCCAGATTTGTAATTGCGGTACAAGCCACCGTTTTCCATTCTTAAGTCTGTTAAAATGAAATCCGCAGCTTTTTTAGCCATCTCATAATAGCCGGTATTGTCAAAAATGTTGGCACTATCTGCCAGCCCTTTAATCATCATAGCATTCCATGCAGTAAGGCATTTATCATCAAGACCAGGCCTTACCCTGCTGCTCCTTTGCTCCAGCAACTTTTCTTTGGCAAGTTTAACTTTTAATTGTAGGTCATCAACAGAGATACCCTCTGCAAGTGCAAATTCTTCGTCGGTGTTGCGCCTTAACAGAATATTCGTTTTCTCTTCCTGCCAATTACCAGCTTCAGTAACATTAAAATATTTAGCCAGCAAAAGGTGGTCACCTTCGGTTAGCACTTCAAACTCATCGGCCAACCAAACATAAAACTTACCCTCCACGCCTTCGCTATCAGCATCTAAAGCCGCATAAAATAAGCCTTCCGGCGAAGTCATCTCTCTTTTAACCCAGGCAATAGATTCTTCTGCAACCTGCTTAAATAAAGGGAGTTGAGAACATAAATAAGCCTCGGCATAGAGACTGATCAGCTGTCCATTATCGTACATCATTTTCTCAAAATGCGGCACATGCCATCTTTCATCTACCGAATAACGGGCAAAACCACCGCCTACATGGTCGTAAATACCACCAAGGGCCATTTTTTCCAATGTCATTAAGGTTGCTACATAAACGCCCTCATCTTCAGCTAAAAAACTGTAACGCAACAAAAATTGCCAGTTATTAGGCAAAGGGAATTTTGGGGCACGGCTATAACCACCTTCGTTCATGTCAAATGAACGTTTCCATGGCTCCACAATTTCTTTTAAATCGGCAGTGGTATAAGCTGCTGTTTTAACATTAGGTATAATTTTCTCTGCATTAATAATACCATCAGTTAAGCGGTCGGCATATTGAAATGCCTTTTCAGGCTCTTTTGACCACATATTAGCCACATTCGACAAAACATTTATCCAATCTGTTTTTTTGAAATAAGTGCCCCCATAAATAGGGCGCTGATCTGGCAGGCAAATGCAATTCAATGGCCAGCCACCACTGCCAGTCATCAATTGTACCGCAAGCATATAAATTTGATCTATGTCCGGGCGCTCCTCCCGATCTACTTTTATGCAAACAAAATGACGGTTCATCACTTCGGCAACTTCATGGTTCTCGAAACTTTCGCGTTCCATTACATGGCACCAATGACAGGCAGAATAGCCTATGCTCACCAATATCAATTTATTTTCTGCTTTTGCCTTTTGTAAAGCTTCTTCTCCCCATTCAAACCAGTTGACGGGGTTATAGGCATGCTGCAATAAATAGGGCGAGGATGCCTTTATTAAATGATTAGGTTCTTGAATCATTTAATAAAGGTAAAAAGATAAATTGTACTTTTACCCTAAACCAGCAGTTGATGAAGCCATCAGCTAACTATGAAACGATTTTCAGCTTACAAAAATCAAAAAAAGCTGATGATAGCTTCATCACCATTAAAAAACAATAAGTAACTATGAAAATCACACATACCGAAATTTACCGCTTTAGTATCCCGATGGAACCTTTTGTTATTGCCACTGGAACGCTCCATTTTGCTCAAAATGTTTTTATCAGAATTTATACCGATGCAGGAATTTATGGTGTGGGTGAATGCTCTGCCTTTCCAATGATTGTAGGTGAAACGCAAGAAACTTGTATCGCTATGGCACAAGATTTTGCGAAGATTTGGATTGGTAAAGACCCGCTGGATATTCCAGAAAGGATGAATGATCTTTTAGGCTATGCCGCTCATAATGGCACTATAAAAAGTGCATTTGACATGGCTTTATTTGATATTTCTGCTAAAAATGCGGATTTACCCTTGTACAAATTTCTAGGCGGCACCCTACGCAGTATTGAAACCGACATGACTATTGGCATTGGTACGCCAGAAGATATGGCAATTACAGCGCTTAAATACCAAAAACAAGGTTGTAATATCATAAAGATTAAGCTGGGTAAAGACGTACATCAGGATATAGAAAGAGTAGCACAAATTAGAAAAGCCATAGGTAAAGAGGCTTTTATACGTTTGGATGCCAATCAGGGCTGGAGTTTTGATGATGCATTATATGCTTTAGAGGCATTGGAGCAATACAACATCGATTTTTGTGAACAACCGATGCGCACTTGGTTTGATGACATGCTGCCGGAATTGAGCCTCAATTCTCCCATTAAAATTATGGCAGATGAAAGCTGCTACAACCACCATGATGCACGTAAATTGATTAACAGCAAGGCTTGTGAATACATCAATATTAAATTTGCTAAATCTGGAGGTATATTGGAGGCTCAAAAAATCCATGAAGAAGCTTTAAAAACTGGTGTTAAATGTATGATTGGAAGCATGATGGAAAGCAAAATCGCTTTAAGTGCAAATTTACATTTTGCGTTGGCTAGTCCGAATGTAGTTTTCTTTGACCTTGACACCTGCTTATTGGGGCATTTAGTAGACCCTGTTATTGGAGGTTTAACTTATGAAGGTTGCCAATTGGAGGTGCCAGAAACCATTGGAATTGGTGCAGATGCTGATCCAGTGTTTTTAGAAAGTTGCCAGAAGTGGGTAGTTTAACAAAGGTTTTTCCCTCTATTTGAAGTTGCTGCTGAAATCTAAGTTATTTTAGTTTCAGGGCTTCAAAGGCAATACTGTCGCCATTAAAAGCATTAAAATCAACAACATGGTTAATGCCACTGATGCGTGCCTTATCAGAATGCTGCCAAAAGGCCCATTTAGAAGACTCCAGTTTTAAATTAGGCTTGTGGTAATGGGCAACCCACAAAGGATATTCGTCATAATAACCCTTTAGAAAGTCTTTATAAAAACTGAGTCCTGAATAAATTATGGGTTTAACGCCAGCTTTTCGTTCTACATAAAGCAGAAAAGCGGTCAGTTCCTTGCGCATATTTTTGGGTGTCACCCCGTTCAATTGCTCAATATCAATTACTGGGGGCAGGTCTCCTTTTTCAAATTGTACCGTTTGCAGAAAAAAACGTGCTTGCCACTCCCCGGATTTCTGTGGTCTAAAAAAATGATAAGCGCTGCAAACGATGCCTGTTTTTGCCGCTTCGCGCCAGTTGCGCTGGAAATAAGGATCCACCAACATCACGCCTTCAGTAGCTTTGATGATTGCAAACTTTACACGAACACTATCTTCTTGCATGGCTCTTACTTGCTGCCAATCTATTTTACCCTGATAGGAGGACACGTCAATGCCATGGATACTGTATTTCTTAGGTATTTTAATGTTGAAACTATTGTAAGTGCGGTAATTCGGATCCTCACCCCAATCCTTCACCCAACTGATCGTTGAAGTAAACATTCGCAATATATAGCCATAATAAAGGGGTGATAGCAGGATCAGCAGTAGCAGAGCAATAATAAATTTCCAGTGCATAGCCATGCCGGTAGGCTCCTTTTTTGACGGTCGCCGTTTGACCACCTTCCTTACAGAAGTTACCTTTTTTGAAGAACGTGGAAATTCGGTTTTTCGAGGTGTTGGAGTTCTTTTATTAGCTGGCGGCACGTTTTAATATTAATTTAGAAATAAACAAGTGATTTAGTTAAGATTAAACGCTAATCAAGCGTTGGAGACCATAAAGCTTGCCATAAAAAAGAACACCAACAAGCTTTACCAACATGCGGATCTTATTTTTAGATTCGAACAGGCAAGCTTGTTGGTATTTTTTTTACTTACTTAATTCCGCATAATATTTATGGAACAACGGTATAGTCTCAATGCCCTTGTAATAATTAAAGATATCATATTTTTCATTTGGCGAATGCAAAGAATCACTATCCAAACCAAAACCTAGCAAAACCGATTTTATTCCTAAAACATCCTCAAACAAAGCAACAATAGGAATGCTTCCCCCACCCCTTGTAGGAATTGGTTTTTTGCCAAAAGAAGCCACAATAGCCATTTCTGCAGCACGATAGGCAATACTATCTGTAGGTGTTACTACTGGTTCGCCCCCATGGTGCGCTTTTACAGTAACGGTAACATAATCAGGAGCAATACTTTCAAAATGTTTGGCAAATAGGGCAGAAATCTCTTCAGATGTTTGGTTAGGCACCAAGCGCATAGATATTTTAGCATTCGCTTTTGAAGGTAAAACCGTTTTTGCACCTTCACCAATGTAACCGCTCCAAATACCGTTAACTTCTAAAGTCGGACGGGTACCTGTTCTTTCCATTGTTGAATAGCCCTTTTCGCCCCATTCGGCTTTAATATCAAGATCTTTTTTATATTCTTCTAAATCAAAAGGAGCAGAATTTAAAGCTTTCTTTTCCTCCTCTTTAAGTTCAATTACTTTATCATAAAAAGCAGGGATGGTAATATGGTTATGCTCATCATGCAAAGAAGCAATCATTTTACATAAAATAGTTGCCGGATTGGCTACAGCACCACCGTATACACCAGAGTGCAAATCGCGGTTTGGACCTACAACTTCGACTTCCATATATGCTAAACCACGTAAACCTGTTTCAATAGAAGGGTTTTCCATGCTAATCATAGAAGTATCTGAAATTAAAACCACATCGGCTTTTAAACGTGTTTTATTTGCTTTAACAAAGATACCCAGATTGGCAGAACCAACTTCCTCTTCGCCTTCAATCATGAATTTTACATTACATGTCAGGGTATTGGTTTTCATCATCAGTTCAAATGCCTTAACATGCATGTAGAACTGCCCTTTATCATCGCAAGCACCACGTGCATAGATTTTACCATCACGTACTGTAGGCTCAAAAGGAGGTGTTTTCCACAGTTCTAATGGGTCTGCGGGTTGTACATCATAATGCCCATAAATTAAAATCGTTGGTAGCTTTTCATCAATGATTTTCTCTCCATAAACTATTGGATAACCTGCAGTCTGGCAAATTTCAACTTGGTCGGCACCGGCATCTTTGAGCTTCTGGGCTACAAATTCGGCAGTTTTCAACACCTCGCCTTTATATTTTGGGTCAGCACTTACCGATGGAAAACGTAATAATTCAAACAGCTCTTCTAAAAATCGCTGTTTATGAGCTTCTACATATTTTTTGATCTCTTGCATAACAAATTATTTTGAGCAAATATAGCCTTTTTGAAACTTTTCATATTAAGTAGTTATTCGTATATTTGAACTTTGAAAACATCAGGCTTGATGTTTATGCACCATATAACCTTCAACCACCGTTATAGTGCTTTAACGTATTACACTAGTTTTACACAAAAATTTATATACACAGCGTCGTTTTATAACTTCGCATTTTAAAATAATTAACTCATTTTGGATTATTTAGCAGGATTAAACCCACAACAACGTGCAGCAGTAGAAAATACCGAAGGACCAGCAATGATTGTGGCAGGCGCAGGATCAGGTAAAACGAGAGTAATTACCTACCGCGTTGCTCATTTAATTGAAAAAGGGGTAGATCCCTTTAACATTTTGGTGCTAACGTTTACAAACAAAGCGTCAAAAGATATGCGGGAGCGAATCATGAAAGTGGTTGGCAATGAGGCTAAAAACATTTGGATGGGTACCTTCCACTCTGTTTTCGCCAAAATCTTGCGTGTAGAAGCTGAAAAAATTGGCTATCCTTCTAACTTCACCATCTATGATACAGATGACAGTAAAAGTTTAATAAGGGCTATTTTACGCGAAATGCAGCTGGATGATAAATTGTATAACGCTAATTTTGTATACAACAGGATCTCATCTGCCAAAAACAACCTGATCTCGCATAACGAATACCTGACAAATGCAGAAATACAGGCCGAAGACAATAGTAATAAGCGCCCTTTAACGGGTGTTATCTATGAAACTTATACCAAACGTTGCTTTAAAGCTGGCGCAATGGATTTTGACGATCTTTTGTTTAAAACCAATGTGCTGTTAAAAAACCATACGGATGTACTAAATAAATACCAGCAGAAATTTAAATACCTGATGGTTGATGAGTACCAGGATACTAACTTTTCTCAATATACTATTGTAAAAAAACTGGCCGCTGCTAACTTAAACTTATGTGTTGTTGGTGATGATGCCCAAAGTATTTATGGTTTCAGGGGTGCAAATATTCAGAATATCCTGAATTTTGAAAAAGATTATCCTGAACTTCAAGTGTATAAACTGGAGCAGAATTACCGCTCTACACAAAACATCGTTGAAGTAGCCAATAGTATTATTGCCAACAATAAAAACCAATTGGAAAAGAATGTTTTTTCTGCTAATGAAATTGGCGACAAGATAAAAGTGCAGCGTGCTTTTACCGATAATGAAGAAGGAAAGCTGGTTGCTGAGGGAATTGTGCAAGATAGAACTTCAAATGGCTTGAATTACAATGATTTCGCCATTTTGTACCGTACAAATGCACAATCCAGAGCCATGGAGGAAGCTTTAAGGAAATTAAACGTTCCTTATAAAATATATGGCGGACTTTCTTTTTACCAACGTAAAGAGATTAAGGATTTGATTGCTTATTTTCGTTTAACTTTTAACCCTAGTGACGAAGAAGCGATTAAAAGAGTTATTAATTACCCGAAAAGAGGTTTAGGTGATACCACTGTTGATAAAATTATTGTAGCTGCTGATAAACATGATATTACGATGTGGCAGGTAATCTGTAATCCATCTCAATATATTGAAGGTCGTATTGCCAACCAGCTTAATGATTTCTCAATGATGATACAGAGTTTCACAGCAGAATCAAAGAAACTAGATGCTTATGAAACAGCTTTATTTATTGCGCAGCACTCTGGAATTTTAAAAGAACTGCATACTGATGATAGCGTGGAAGGCAGAAGCCGATATGAAAATATACAGGAATTATTAAACGGTATAAAAGAATTTGCTGAAAGAGAAGATATTGAAGACCGCAGCTTAGCAATTTTTATGCAGGATATTGCGTTATTAACCAACGATGACAGGCAGGATGACAAGAACAGAGATACCGTTTCTTTGATGACTATCCACTCTGCCAAAGGTTTAGAGTTTAAAAATGTATTTGTGGTGGGTTTAGAGGAAAACCTTTTCCCTTCGCAAATGTCTTTAAACTCTAGAACTGATTTGGAAGAAGAACGCAGGTTGTTCTATGTGGCAATTACCAGGGCTGAAAAAAAACTCACCCTTACTTATGCCACTTCCAGATACCGCTGGGGTACTTTAACAAGTTGTGAACCGAGTCGCTTTATCAATGAAATTAGTGCAAAATACCTGGATCTGGAAGTAGTAAAACCAGCGAAAAGTAAATTAGGAGAGAACAGCTTTGATGATGAAAGACGAACCTGGACGCAACAGCGCGAATCTTTTAGTAAACCTAAACCTGCAGCAACTAGCTCAATGCCTAAAAACACAACAATGCTACCAAAAGCGCATAAACCAACGCCAGGTTTCGCACCTGACGCTGCAAATAGCTTTCAAAATGGCATGGAGGTAGAACATGAAAAATTTGGTTTTGGAAAAATAGTTAACCTGGAGGGTAATTTCCCGGACATAAAAGCAACGGTTTTCTTTCAAGGATTAGGAAATAAACAACTATTATTAAAATTTGCTAAATTGCAAATTGTTAGATAAATTAAGTCTTTATATTAAATACACGGGGCATTGATCAATTCCTGAATCGATTTGCCAATAGAAACAATAAAAAATGAATTTCGATTATAATACAACACGTAATGATTTGATCTTAGCGGAGTATGGTCGCAATGTGCAAAACATGGTGAAATACATCTGTGAACTTCCTGATTTGAAGGAACGTAATAGGTATGCCCAGGCAGTTATTGACTTAATGGGGTTTTTGAACCCTCATTTGCGAGATGTAGCTGATTTTAAACATAAACTCTGGGATCACCTGCATATCATTTCAGGATACAAAATTGATGTTGATTGTCCCTACCCGAAACCTACTCCAGAACAAGCTGCTGCTAAACCAAAACATATTGGTTACCCGCAGCAAAGAATCAGGTTTAAGCATTATGGTAAAACCGTTGAAACGCTCATAGAAAGAGCTATGAATACGGAAGATCCTGAGCGTAAAGCTGCTATGGTACAAGGTATCGCTAACTTTATGAAAATGGCCTATGTAACCTGGAATAAAGACAATGTAGCCGATGAAACTATTTTAAAGAATTTAGCTGAACTTTCTGGTGGCACACTGCAATTGCAAGAAAATATTAACTTGAATAAAGTTGAATTTAAACCAGTGATGAGTAGACCAGCAAATACTAATCGCGGTAGAAATAACACAGGAAAAGGCCGTACAAATACCGGTAACCGACCACAACGGAGCACAAATACTGGCAAGCCTAGATATTAATTACCATCCTCTTTAGAAAGATACAGAAACATGAACGCATTTGAAATTATTGGTGGTAAAAAACTAAAAGGTGAAATTCAGCCTCAGGGTGCGAAAAATGAAGCCTTACAAATCTTATCAGCAGTATTGCTGACGGAAGAAAAACTGACTATAAGCAATATTCCAGATATTAAGGATGTCAATAAATTAATCGAATTACTCGGTGATCTGGGTGTCTCCGTAGAACGTTTGTCTAAAGACACTTACACCTTCGAAGCCAAAAACATTAACCTTGATTACTTTAAATCTGAAGCCTTTAAAGCAAAAGGTGGTGGTTTAAGAGGCTCTATTATGATTGTTGGCCCTTTATTGGGCCGCTTTGGTAAAGCCGCAATTCCTAAACCGGGTGGTGATAAAATTGGAAGAAGAAGATTGGATACACACTTTTTAGGTTTTGAAAAGTTAGGCGCTAAATTTGTTTACGACAATAAAAAGGAGTTTTTTAATGTTGATGCGACGGATTTAAAGGGTGCTTATGTATTGCTAGATGAAGCTTCTGTAACGGGTACAGCGAACATTGTTATGACGGCAGTTTTGGCTAAAGGAACAACTACCATTTACAATGCGGCTTGTGAGCCTTACTTGCAGCAGCTATGTAAAATGTTGAACCGCATGGGCGCTAAAATCTCTGGTATAGGTTCTAATTTATTAACCATTGAAGGGGTTACCAAATTAGGTGGCACAGCACACAGAATGTTGCCTGATATGATTGAAATAGGCTCGTTTATTGGCCTTGCTGCGATGACAGAATCGGAAATCACCATTAAAAATGTTTGCTACAGCGAATTGGGAATTATTCCTGAGGTTTTTAGAAAGCTAGGAATTAATTTCGAATTGAGGGGAGATGATATTTTTATTCCTTCACAAAAACATTATATTATAGAATCTTTTATTGATGGCTCTATGCTCACCATTGCAGATTCTCCATGGCCAGGCTTTACGCCGGACTTGCTGAGCATCGTTTTAGTTGTAGCAACTCAAGCAAAGGGTTCTTTATTGATCCACCAAAAGATGTTTGAGAGCAGGTTATTCTTTGTGGATAAATTGATTGAAATGGGGGCACAAATTATCCTTTGCGACCCACATAGAGCCACCGTAAATGGTATTAATAAGGCTTATAAACTAAGGGGAATCAGCATGACTTCTCCAGATATTCGTGCCGGTGTATCCTTATTAATTGCGGCTTTGTCTGCTGAAGGAACCTCAACAATTTATAATATAGAACAAATTGAACGTGGTTACCAAGATATCGACATCCGCTTACGTGCTTTAGGTGCACAAATTAAGCGTGTGGAAGGTAGCGGCCCTGGTCACTAATATAAATTAATGATTTATAAAAAAAGCCCTTATGTGAGGGCTTTTTTTATAAATCATTAATTTTATTATCTCTAGCCAGAAATGGCATTGATGATATCATATTGAGTAATGATATCTATTTTTCCTTCTCCCGACTGCACCAATACGGCACTGTTTTCTTTATTAATTAAAGCCGATATACGGTCAATAGAAGTGTTCATATCTACAAATGGGAAAGTTGCAGTCATGATGTCTTGCACTTGTGCCGATTTTAGAGCAGGGTTTTCAAGCAAGGCTCTCAAAATATCACCTTCTGCCAGTTTACCTACAAACATTCCTTGTTGGGTTACTGGAATTTGAGATATATTTAAGGTATTCATATTGTTGATGGCTTCAAGAATTGATTTTTCACAATCAATGGTAACAATTTCCTGTTGTTCCTTTTTAGCAAGTATACCACCAGCCGTTAATTTCTCGTCTTGTAAAAAACCGCGTTCTCTTAACCAGTCTTCATTAAACATTTTACCCATGTAACGGCTTCCATGATCATGGAAAATAGCAACCACTAAATCTTCAGGTTTCAGCTTATCTTTCAATTGTAATAAACCTGCAATTACCGATCCTGAAGAGTTACCTGCAAAAATACCCTCTTTTCTGGCAATATCACGGGTCATTAACGCTGCATCCTTATCGGTCACTTTTTCAAAAAGATCAATCACATCAAAATCTACATTTTGCGGCAAAAAATCTTCGCCTATACCTTCAGTGATGTAAGGGTAAATTTCATCTTTATCTAAAATACCAGTCTCTTTGTATTTTTTAAATACAGAACCATAAGTATCTATGCCCCAAATTTGTATTTTCGGATTTTTCTCTTTCAAATACCGCCCTATACCAGAAGCTGTACCACCTGTACCTACACCAACTACAAGGTGAGTAATTTTACCTTCAGTTTGTTCCCATATTTCCGGGCCGGTTTGTTCGAAATGAGCTAAAGAATTGGAGAGGTTATCATATTGATTAGGTTTCCATGAATTTGGCACTTCACGCTCCAAACGGGAAGAAACAGAGTAATAAGAGCGGGGATCTTCGGGTTCAACATTGGTGGGGCACACGATCACTTCTGCTCCAAAAGCACGTAAAGCATCTACTTTTTCCTTCGATTGTTTATCCGTTGTGGTAAATATACACTTGTAACCTTTGATAATAGCGGCCATAGCAAGCCCCATTCCGGTGTTACCAGAGGTGCCTTCAATAATAGTTCCTCCTGGTTTAAGTTTACCGCTTTTCTCGGCATCTTCGATCATTTTAACCGCCATGCGATCTTTAATTGAATTCCCTGGATTGGTAGATTCTATCTTAGCCAGTACCGTTGCTTCAATTTCTTTCGTAATGTTATTCAATTTAACAAGGGGCGTATTGCCGATTGTTTCTAAAATATTATTATACCACATGCTACAAAAGTACGATTTGCCCTTCAGAATTCTATTTATAAATAAAAAATAAGAATTATGTTCTCAATTTATGACAAAGCACAAATAATATTTTACCCTACTATGCCAATAGAGTAGCTAATTTAATTTATACATTTTACCAGGCAAAGCAATTAATACGCCCTGCATTTCCAGATTTAAAAGGTGAATAGCAAGTTTCCCCTGTGGGATGTTAGCTTTAACAGAAATCTCATCAATGAGTGAAGGAGCCATTCTTAAAACTTCCAGCACTTTTATTTCCTCTGCTGATAAACCCAGTGGTAATTGTGTTTGTATAGTGGACTTAACCGGCTTTAATTCATCCCAACCCATATAATAAACAAGATCTAACGGGTGATTGATCAGGGAAGCCCTATGGGTCTTAATTAAAAAATTACATCCTTGAGAAAACTCATCTTTTACCCGGCCCGGAAAAGCATAAACGTCTCTGTTATAGGAGTTCGCAATATCAGCTGTAATGAGGGCACCACCTTTAACAGTGGCTTCGACCACTACGGTTGCGTCTGAAATACCAGCAATGACACGGTTTCGCTTTGGAAAATTCTCCCTATCAGGCATGGTATTCAAAGGGAATTCAGTTAATAAACCCCCATTCTTGAGCATGTCTTGTGCAATTTGAGTGTGGTGATATGGGTAAACCCGATCCAGTCCATGGCCAAGGACTCCAACTGTAGGTATCTCATTCCTAAGGCTTTCTTTATGTGCTGCAACATCAATTCCATAGGCTAAACCACTTACTATAATAACATTATAAGGCTTTAGGATTTCTGCAAGCGATGCACAAAGTTGCCTGCCATAATCGGTGGCCATTCTTGTACCTACAACACTGATAATTCTTGGATGATTTAAATTCGCAGTTCCTTTATAATACAATAAAACAGGGCCATCGCTACATTCTTTTAAACGGCGAGGATAATTAGGCTCAGTAAAAAACAAAACCTCTATTTGGTGTTTTTCAATGTATTTTAACTGTACTTCAGCTTGGAAAAGCACATTACTACTTGTAATTTGATTGGCTGTAATGGTGCCAATACCTGCTACGGAAAGTAAATCTTTATTTTTCGCTTTAAAGATAGCTTCTGCAGAACCAAAATGTCCTAAAAGATTTTTAGCGGTAACATGCCCTACTCCAGGAATTAAGGTAAGTCCGATTTGATGGATGATGCTCATAAGCTAACTTAATATTTAAAAATATTAATATCACCATCAGAATTTTATAATTTAAGCGTAATCCATTAAAGCTTAGCAAAATCCAAAATACCTTTGCCTATTGAGGAATATAAACGATATATTTAGTCTCAAAGAAGGCTTCTTCAAAATATGCAGAAAGCGAATAAAGTTCTGCTTTTAACCTTGACTCTTTAATCTCTTCCGCCAGTTCTCCACCTTTAAGATATAAGATACCGTTAGGTATCGCATTTTTTGAATCTTTATTAAATTTTCCCTGAACCCATGGATAAAAGTCAATCAAACGGGTGACGGCTCTGGAAACCACGAAATCATATTTATCGGTAACTTGTTCTGCACGCAAGTGACTTGCTTTTACATTAGTTAAGCCTAAAGCATTGGCCACTTCTGTAACTACCTTAATCTTTTTACCAATAGAATCCACCAAATGGAACTCTGTTTCTGGAAATAGTATGGCTAAAGGAATTCCAGGAAAACCACCCCCCGTACCTACATCCAATACTTTCTCTCCTTTTTTAAAGCTGATAAACTTTGCGATACCTAGCGAATGTAAAATATGACGTTCATATAATTCTTCAATATCTTTTCTGGAAATGACATTAATTTGCGCGTTCCAGAAACTATAAAGACTAAACAGCTGATCAAATTGGGCTATTTGCTTTTCTGAAAGGCTTTTGAAGTATTTTTGGAGGAGGGTTGATTTTATTTCCACTGCGCTTTTTTAACAAATATAGACAGAATGCCGTTAAACACTAAAAAAATGAATAAAAGTATATCCAGAATGGGAAACCACCATACTAAAGAGCCATAATTTAATCGTTTTAATAATTTGGGATAGATAAAGCTTCTGATAATGATGCTTAATACAAATATACCTATCGCAGGAAACCATAATTCCTTGAAAAAACCAGCGACAATTAATGCAGCATAAAATAAAAACTGTATAATTATTTGTGAAGTGAGGATGAATTTGTGCTTACTTTTATACAACTTTCCGGCACCAAAATGCCTTTTTTTCTGTGTAAGATAGGCTTTCAAACTGGTTTTAGGTTCCGTCCAAACCTGTGTTTCAAGATTAATTCTGATAGAAGTATTGCCACTATTTGCATTTGCATTTACAAATAAGTCATCATCACCTGAAGGGATATGCATGTGACTGGCAAAGCCTCTATTCTTAAAGAAAAGTGTTTTTTTATAAGCCATATTACGACCAACCCCCATATAAGGCATTCCTTTTAAGGCAAAAGCCAGGTAATTAACAGCCGTAAAAAAAGTTTCATACCTAATTAAGGCATTAAGCAAACCACGCTTTTTTGTATATGGAGAATAACCAAGAATAATTTCCTGTTCGGCAGCTACAGGTGGTTGCATGCCTAACAACCAGTTTGGAGAGGCAGGAGAACAATCTGCATCAGTAAAGACCAGCCAATTATTAGAGGCTGCCTTTATGCCCATTGTTACCGCAAATTTCTTTCCTGCAATAAACTTTCCACCTTCACCAACAGTTACAATTTTGAGTTTTTTATACTTCATTGCAAATTCCTGCAACAGCTCTTTTGTGCCATCCCAAGACCTGTCGTTTACCACCACTACTTCAAAATCAGGATAATTTTGTTCTAAAATGGCAGTCAGGTTTTGTTGCAAGTTATTAACCTCATTTCTGGCGCAGATAACTACACTTAAGGGTTCTGCTGCACTTAAAGGCATTTCCTCTACTTTAAGCCGCACTAATTTTAAATGTACAAAAAGGCTGAAATACAGTTGTACGAGTAAACAAAATACTAATATGCCTAGCAGGCAGGATTCAATTAACGTTAATTCCACGATGTTATTTATAAAAAGTGCCAAATTTCTGTTTTATTTTCTTTAATATTCAATAATGTTGGTAAAATAATTAAACGTTTAATCGGCCGTTTTTTCCTATTTTTGGCAGATTTTAGTGAAGAGCATTCAAGATATATGAAATTTACCCTAGAGGCGAAAGATACACATTCCAAAGCAAGAGCCGGCACAATTACAACAGCACACGGAGATATACAAACGCCCATTTTTATGCCTGTAGGCACAGCGGGAACGGTTAAAGCGGTTCACCAACGGGAGTTGGAGAACGACATAGATGCAAAAATAATTTTAGGTAATACCTACCATTTATATTTACGTCCGGGTTTAGATGTTATTGAAGGAGCTGGTGGCTTACATCAGTTTATTGGCTGGGACCGCCCAATTTTAACTGATAGTGGTGGCTACCAGGTCTATTCTTTAAGTAAAGTCCGGAAAATTAAAGAAGAGGGCGTTACGTTCAGGTCTCATATTGACGGATCTAAACATTTGTTTACTCCTGAATATGCGATGGATATACAGCGTACCATAGGAGCCGATATCATTATGGCTTTTGATGAATGCACCCCTTATCCCTGCGATTATAAATATGCAGCTGCTTCAATTAACATGACGCACCGTTGGTTGAAACGCTGTTGTACTCGTTTTGATACAACAGAGCCAAAATATGGCTTCGAACAAACACTTTTTCCTATTGTTCAAGGGTCAGTTTATAAAGACTTAAGAATGAAATCGGCTGAGTTTATCGCATCCATGGATCGAGAGGGAAATGCCATAGGTGGCCTTTCTGTTGGTGAACCTGCAGATGAAATGTATGCCATGACTGAAGTGGTTTGCGATATATTACCTTATGAAAAACCGCGTTATCTAATGGGTGTGGGAACCCCGATAAATGTTTTAGAAAATATTGCCTTGGGTGTGGACATGTTTGATTGTGTAATGCCTACTAGAAATGCAAGAAACGGAATGCTTTTCACTAAAAATGGCATCATCAATATCGGTAATAAAAAGTGGGCTGATGATTTTTCACCACTGGAAGCTGAGAGCGATCTTTTTGCGGACAAGGTTTATTCTAAGGCTTATTTAAGACACCTCATGCACTCTAAAGAGATATTAGGCGCACAAATTGCAACCTTACACAACCTCCACTTTTATTTATGGTTGGTGAAGGAAGCACGCAAGAAGATTATTAGCGGTGAGTTTTATGCCTGGAAAAACAAAATGGTAACTATATTAGGGAATAAATTATAAATGAAATTTTTCAGAAACAGGTTCAAAATAATTGATTGGTACATCATCAGTAAGTATTTAGGTACGTTTATCTATACCCTTACTATTTTTGTTGTGATTATCATTATCTTTGATTTGTCTGAGAAATTAGATGATTTTCTAGGTAATGACCTTAGTATGTGGCAGGTTTTTACCTTATACTACGCTGGATCCATCCCTTTCTACGTCAACATGTTATCGCCATTAATCAATTTTATAGCGGTTATCTTTTTTACCGCAAAAATGGCTGATCAAACTGAAATTATACCCATATTAAGTGGCGGAGTAAGTTTTAACCGTTTTCTTCGCCCCTATTTCTTTTCTGCTTTTATTATTTTCAGTTTTAACTTGCTGTCGAATCTTTTTATTCTACCGTATACCAATCAAATCAAGAATAATTTTGAGAACGTATACATGAAAAAATCTGACTCAAAGAGCAAGCAAAACATCCACATGAAGCTCGATAAAAATACGTACATCTATATTGAAAGCTTTGATAACCGCACAAAATCTGGTTTCCGGTTTACTCTTGATAATTTTAAAGGGGATGTTTTAACAAAAAAGCTGGTGGCTGATGAGATTAAATGGGATTCTTTAAAACGTTCCTGGCAGCTGACCAATTATACCATTAGAAAAATAGACGGACTTAAAGAGACCTTTATTACTGGTGCTAGCACTAAAAAGGATACGATTTTAGATATGAGGCCTGATGATTTCTCTGTGTATGATAATATTTACGAAAACTTGAGTAACCGGGATTTATCTGAAAAAATCAGGAAAGAATCCATCCGGGGATCTGGAATTATGAACGACCTGCTCTTCGAACAGTATAAACGTTATTTACAGCCTTTATCAGCCTTTGTTTTAACATTAATAGGCGTGGCCCTATCATCGAGAAAAGTACGCGGAGGTGTAGGCCTATCCCTTGGTATAGGTATATTCATCAGCTTTGCTTATATCGTAGTAGACCGTTTTGCCAAAATGTTTTCCATTAAAGGCGGTATTCCACCATTACTAGCCGTACTATTACCTACCCTGTTCTTCGGCCTTCTTGGCCTCTATTTATTAAGAAAAGCACCAAAATAAAATGCGTCAAACTGCCGTGGTAAATTCAAATAAAAACCTTTACATCCTACATTTAACTATATTAATCTGGGGCTTTACAGGAATATTGGGGGCATTGATTTCTATGGATGCCGTGCAGATGGTATGGTACCGTGTTTTGATCGCCGCAGCAACATTATTCCTTTATTTTTTACTCAGTAAAACGAGTATGAAAATAACTAAAAAGCAGTTTTTGCAGTTCTTTTTCACAGGGAGTATCGTAGCCCTGCACTGGGTATTATTCTTTCATGCCATTAAGGTTTCTACAGTATCCGTAGGGCTGGTATGCCTCTCTTCTTTCACCCTTTTCACGGCAATTCTAGAACCATTAATCAAAAAGAAAGCTATCGAAAAAGGTGATATTTTCATAGGATTAGTGATCATTTTAGGAATTTATATGATCTTTAAATTTGAAAGTCAGTATACCTTGGGCATCATATTTGGTTTATCTGCAGCGCTTGCATCGAGTATATTTTCTATTATTAATTCAACGCTGATTCATCAAAGTGAAGCCAAAATGATTGGGTTTTACGAGATGGTTGGCGCCTTATTCTGGATATCTTTATACCGGATATTCGATGGAAGTTTACTTCAGGAGACTTTCAATATCGGGTTACATAACTGGTTTTATCTTCTCATTCTAGGCACCATTTGCACTGCCCTGGCCTATGTTGCGGGGGTATCAGTAATGAGAACATTGTCAGCATTTCGGGTAGCTTTAATCACCAATCTCGAGCCGGTATATGGCATCCTATTGGCCTTCCTATTCTTTGGAAATAAAGAGACCATGACCCTTGGTTTTTACATTGGCGCTGCATTAATTTTAAGTGCTGTATTCCTTTATCCCGTTTATAAAAAGCGACAAAGCAAGCTATAAAATCGTCGTTATCTGCCATCCATAAACACAGCTGTTTTAAATGGCCTTCAAGTAATAACAGCCTTTAATTCAGGGCTGTTTTAAGCTGTAATTCAATGATGATTCCATTGAATTTTCTCCCTAATAATTCAGCATTCAAATTAATATCCACCCCAATACTACCCTATAAATGCAGTGATCTAATTACTGTCCTACTCCACTTATTTAAGGTAAATAAAAGTTTTAAAATTCGGCTATTTTTGTAGATTTGACTAACAACAATTTTGTGTAAATAGGCAACAATAGTGTATAAATTAAACAATAAATTGTTATTTACCTGCTGAATAAAAAAATCAACAAAAAAACAGTTAAAAAGGATTGATATACCATATAAAAAAGCATTTACAATATTTAATATCAAATCATATAAATATAGTAATCAATAATTTATAAATATTATATTATTTCTAAATACACACTTAAATTAAAAAAATGACTTTTAAAAACTAAATTATTTAGCAAACAAACTATATGTTCAAAATAAAATGTTGTAAAAATTTAATGACCAGATACTTACCGTTACTTATATTAACATTAATATCACATACTGTAATTGCTCAAATATTTGGTGGTGACCAGAACCCCCTTAGTGTAAAATGGAGACAAATTAACCACAAGGGATTCAAACTTATTTACCCTATAGAAATAGAAAAAGAAGCACAAAGAATGGCAAATACCATCGGCTACATCTTTCCTCTTGAAGGCGCTAGTTTAGGTGTTTACAAAACCACACTTCCTATTGTGCTTCAGAACCGCGGTGTCATTGCAAATGGCTTTGTACAGCTGGCACCAAAAAAGTCGGAATTCTTTACTACACCGCCCCAGTTTTTTGATAGCCAGGATTGGCTAAATAACCTTGCTATTCATGAACTCCGGCATGCCGCACAATTTGACAAGCTTACCCATGGCAGAGCCTACCCTTTTCCAGAGGAAATATATTTTGCCTGGATGGGTGCAAGTATTCCACTTTGGTTTTTTGAGGGCGATGCAGTGAGTACCGAAACCTCCCTCACTAATGCAGGTCGCGGTCGCCAGCCATCATGGATTATGCCTTACCGTACACTGCTGCTCGAAGGAGAAAAACTATCCTATAGCAAAGCAAATTTCGGATCACAAAAAGACGTTACACCCGGCTATTATCAACTTGGCTACCTGATGACTTCCAACATCAGGAAAAACTTTGGCAAGAATATTTTCGACAGCTTGCTGACCGACATTAGTAAACGGCCATTCCGGCTTTACCCCTTTGCTGGAAGTTTAAAAAAGCTAACCCGAAAAACAGGAAAGGAATGGTTCGACGCCACACAGGAAGACCTTAAAAAACAATGGGAAGTTCAGACACAGAAAACCCCTTCCATCGCTTATGAGTCTTTGAATAAAAAACCCAGATATGCTACTAACTATTTTCTGCCACAAAGGTTAGAAGACGGCAGCATTTTGACACTAAAACAAAGCAAGGCAGAGACGGCTCATTTTGTTTCCATCGATAGTAATAAGAAAGAAACACGCTGGTTTGGAATTGGCTATCAAGAGCAACCTTGGTATAGTTATGCCAACGGGATTTTAGTATGGGACGAGATTAGATATGACCCAAGATTTAGGCAGCGAAGTTACAGTGTAATTTGTGTTTACGACAGGGTTACAAAAAAAATCAGGAAGCTGCAATCCAGATCAAGGTTATTCTCTCCCTCACTTTCTCCAGATGGCAAAAAAGTTATTGCAGTAGAAATTGACCTCAGCAACAAGGTTAGCCTTGTAGAACTGGATGTGGCTTCAGGATCAACAACCTTCCGCTACCCAAACCCTGAAAACCTGATTTTACAAAGTCCGTCCTATGATGAAAATGCTGAACTCATTACTTATGTCAGTGTCAGCGAAAAAGGAAAGGCGCTTTGGATGACACGGAAAAATACAAAGCCAACTAAAATTTTAGCTGAAACAAACCAACAAATCAACAGACCACAATTCACATCTACAGGAATCGCCTTTAACGCACATTACAGCGGACTTGACAATATTTACCATGTTGACACGACACGAAGAGAGTTAAGCGCACTAAGCGAAGCAAAATTCGGTGCTTTTAACCCTTCATTCACCAAAAACGTTACAGAAATTCTTTTCAACAACTACACCACTGTAGGCTATCAAATTTCCAGGACGACATTTAAACCTAAAAAGCTGAAAGAAAACAATTTTGTATTTTTCGGTGCAGCTGCCGTAGAACAGGAAAACACAGGAAACGTCTTTTTGAAAATACCGGACAGCTCCTTTACTTCCAGTCCTTATAAAAAGTTAGGGCACCTGTTTAACTTTCATAGCTTGACTCCGGTAATTGAAAACGATTATGTTGGGGGATTACAATTGCGTTCTAACAACCTGCTTAATACTTTTGATCTTTTTACTGGTGTAAATTACCATCGGGATCTTGGTCGTTTTGAATACAATGCCGGAATGAGCTTAAAAAGTTTTTACCCTATTTTTAGTGTGAATTACGAGAACAGACCAGTAAGAACATTTTACACTCAAAATAAAATCACGAAACAAGGCGATTGGCGCGAAAACTATATCAAATTAAATGCGCTAATTCCAGTTAACCTTAATGCGCTGAATGAATATTACAATTTTGGTTTTAACATTGGCACAAGCTTAACGAAACGCTACCTACCAGAAAATTTACCCAACAACTTCATCACTTCCTTAAATTTCCCAATGGATTATCGTTTTACCTTTAATCATGGAAAAAGACAGGCGGAACGCGATATCGCACCACGTTGGTCGCAAAGTGTGCGCATTAAATATTTACACCAGCCATTTGACACCAACCTTAACGGAACATTGTTTTCTATTGAAAATTTCTTTTACATCCCAGGCTTGATGAAAAACCATTCTTTCCTGGTAAATTTCAATTATCAAAAGGCAAGTGGAATCAGGAGATATGCCATAGAGATAAACAAAGTTTATGGTTACAATAACATTTTAGCGAAAACTAAATTGAGCAATTCTTTGTTATTTAACTATAGGTTCCCAATCGCTTTCCCTGATGCAGAAATTGGTCCAATTGCTTATATAAGAAATGTAAGAGCTACTTTGTTCTGCCATTATGAGAACTTCGGCCGGGAAACAAATTTTGCACAACCTAAAACTTATGGCTTCGAGTTAAGGAGCAACATGAATATGTTGCGCTATGAACCCGTAATAGATTTGGGGGCAAGAGTAGTATTTGTAAACAAAGTTTACAACCAAAATCCTATATTAGAATTAATTTTTAATTACAGCTTTTAGTTATGCGCACCAAAACCATTTTTATCATCCTTTTTACAGTAATCCTTACGGTATTCTTAATGATGAATACCAATGCCGTGGAATTTAATTTTATCTTCCTTAAAAAGGATATCTCTAAGTTAATTGTAGTCGGCGTTTTTACCCTGATTGGATTTATATTAGGTTATTGGGCTGCGAAGCCTAAAACTGTGATCAGCACCTACGATACTAATTTTGATGAAAACAACGTAAACGCTGAACACAGGAATAAATTAAGCGAAGAAGATCGCGATTATATTAGTTAATTTCTTTTTCAACAAGAGCAGGCTCATGTATGGCAAAACTAAAGTTTATTGTTGCAGAACGCTCGAGGATATTTGATACAGAACAATATTTTTCAAATGTTAAGGCAAGTGCACGTTCTACCTTTTGAACATTCAGGTCACCGAAAAGATCAAAATGAATGTTGATAACATCAAAAATTGGAGGCGTATCTTCTGTTTTTCTATTAGCATTAATTTTGATTTTAATATCAATTAAAGGCTCTTTCTGTTTCGTCAGCACATTAACCATATCAATACCACTACAACCACCTAAACCCACTAGTAACATTTCCATTGGTCTGAATCCCTGACCTTCCCCACCTATCTCAGGTTTTGCATCCAATTCTACAGTTTGACCAGTTATATTTGAAGCTTCAAAATTGAATTTATTATTTTTGCGTATTAAATTGATTTCCATATTAAAACTAAACGTTGTAAATAACTTTATATTTTTTTTCTAACTGTGGCAAATTCGTTTTTTTCTTAAAAACAGCATAAACCGCAGATCCACTCCCGGTCATCAGCGCAAAAATTGCTCCCGAATGATAAAGTGCTGCTTTAATTTCTTTGATTTCGGAATACTCAGCAGCGCTCACACCTTCAAAATCATTCTTTATCTCTTGTTTCCAGCTAGTTATTGGCAAATGTACCAAATCTTTTAAAGAAGTGAAAGGCTTTTTGGGTTTAATACCCGAATAGGCATTTGCCGTAGAAATATGGCTATCGGGTTTTACAAGAACCAAATAATAAGGCGATAAATCAAGCGGTAATGGCTCCATAATATCACCGATGCCTGTGGCAAATACGGGTTTATTATCTATAAAAAAAGGACAATCGGCACCAAGTTGACTAGCGTAAGACTTTAACTCAACAGCAGATAAATTAAGTTTAAATTTATCATTTACCAGCTTAAGTAAGAAAGCGGCGTCTGAGGAACCTCCACCTAAACCAGCACCGATTGGAATGTTTTTCAATAAGCAAATTTGCTGTGCCGGGAGGTCAAAATCTTCAGTCAGAAGCGAAAAGGCTTTCAGGCATAAATTATCCTTTGGATTTCCAGGCACAGCAATGCCTTTTAAAATACAATGTGTATACGATGCATCTGTAATTTCAATAACATCATATAATTTAATAGGGTAAAAGACCGTTTCAAGATTATGATATCCATCAGCGCGTTTTTCGGTGATGTTTAATCCAATATTAATTTTAGCATTAGCAAATGCGAGCATGATAAAGTGATATGGCTATGTTTTCACAAACCTACAAAAATGAAACAGTTTTAGCGGTATGATGATTTTTTACAATAGCATATTTTTATACATTTGGACTCCCCTTTACGGAATAATATTTCAATTCAATAAGATCATTCGGAAAAGGCTTGCTATTCCAACTTTGATGGATGGCTAATGCAGTACCTACAGCTGTAGCCTGAGCCATTGAAGCAGCAAACACTTCTAAACCTGGAAATGCTGCCGCTAATAAATGCATAAAAATGGAATTCTTACTAAAACCCCCATCCACAAAAATCCTATTAACGTTTGTTCCATCCAACACTAGTTTAGTAGCCACTTTTTGTTGTTTGATTATATCGATCATCAATTGATGATAGGCCATTTGGCCATTTGAAAAAACAGATAAATCTCGTTCGCCAAAATTTACAGACTGGTCAACCTCTATTTCCAGCTGGCGAACAACTTGAGGATCAAACTCCATAGTCCGAAATTTTAAAGAATCATGGCTAAAATGCAATGAAATTCGTTTAACTTGCTGTTCATGTTCATATCCTGCAAATAACCTTGATGCTTTTACCGGCATCCCTTTGTATTGTAAATAGTTTAGGCAATCCGCTTTTAATTCTTCAATAGTTAAGGGCAAGTGGTTAAAAGGATTAAAACTAATGCACCAGGTTCCTGTTGATAGTAACACAAAAGGCTCATTAAAACTAATCAGGTAGGGAATTAATGCAGCGGAGCTGTCGTGTAAACCAGTACCTACTTTAAAAGTCACCCCATTAAAACGTGTTGTAATCACTTCCTCACTAGAAATTATTGGAGCCAGTTTTGCAGTTAAATTTTCTTCCTTTACCCAGTAATGATAAGCCTGTTTTTCGAAATCCCATAAACTAGTATGACAACCGATACTCGTCTTGTCAGCATAAGCCTGATGAGTAAATAAATAACTTATATATTGAGGTAAATGTAGCGCAAACTTTGTCTGAGCATAAATTTCCGGCTGTTCATATTTTAAGCGGTACAACTGCAAGCCAGAATTCAGGCTCCCCAAAATGGGCGATGCTGTAGTCAAAGAAAAAGCTTCTTCCCCATCATATTTTTCGTAAAAAGATTGATGAAGTTTTTCTGGATACACCTTCAAATAATTATATAAAGGAGTTAAGGGTTTGCCCTTTGCGTTGATGTAAACAAAACTTGCACCGTATGTAGCGAAATTAACTGCCCTGACATCAAACTTATTAAGGTTAATCAACTCCCTTAACGAATCATAGACAGAACGGCGCAAGCTTTCCAGGTTTTCACAGATTTCCCCATCTTCATCAAAAATTTCAGTAAATCGCGCAGATTTTTCATAAACAAGTTTATATTGTTCATCAAATAAAAAAAGCTTTTTATTCGTTTTACCTACATCAAAAATGGCAATTACCGGTTTTAAGTTCATGTTACAATCCTGTTGACAAAGTATTCATTCCCCTGATTTGTATTAATTTCTTTCTAGCTTCAAGCTGACGATAAGCTGCTAAAGGATTTAAAGCGGCACCAGCTCTCCGTCTAGACTCAGCAAGTAAAGGGCGCACGTCTTTACGATACGCTTGTTGTAATATTTCTTGTGTGAGTGACACGTCGTTATTCTGTTGGGCTTCAACCAAGGCATTTCTATCAATTAAAAGTGCCTGGGCGTAAGCAATTTTAATTGCTTCCACAGACTGCAATAAATCTTCAATTGGATCTTTTACATTATGTGAGGCGTCAATCATCCACCCTAAATCTGTAGCATGATTCAAACCTTTTTGATCCATCCCTTCCACCAATTCATTAAAAATAAGGAAAAGCTGATAAGGATTGACACTTCCAACTGTTAAGTCATCATCACCATATTTAGAATCATTAAAATGAAATCCTGCAAGCTTATCTTCCATTAATAACAAAGAAACAATCTGCTCAATATTAGTATTTGGCAAATGGTGACCAAGATCAACCAATGTTTTTGCTTTAGGTCCAAGTTTACTGCTTAACAAATAAGATTGCCCCCAATCGCCGATAGTAGTAGAATAAAAATTAGGCTCAAAAGGTTTGTATTCTATATACACTTTCCAATCTTCAGGTAAGGCCTCATAAATTTCCATTAAACTTTCGTGGGTTCTTTGAAAGGCACCGCGAAAATTCAATTGTCCGGGGAAATTAGATCCATCAGCCAACCAAATAGATAAAGCTTTAGACCCAAGGGCCACACCATATTTAATTACTTCAATATTATGTTCGATAGCCTGTTTACGAACTGCTTTATCAACATGTTGTAAAGAACCATATTTATAACTTAATTCCTGTTGAGGCTGATCTTGAAACGTATTGGAATTCATGGCATCAAAATGTAAGCCATACTGCGCTGCCAAAGCATTGATTGCGGCAGCATTTTCAGGGATATCCCATGGAATATGAAGAGAAATAGCATTGCTGGATTGATTTAAGGCATGTATCAATCCTACATCTTGAATTTTCTCTTCCAGACTACGTGGTTCACCACCACCAGAAAACCTTCCAAATCTCGTTCCACCCGTTCCCAAAGCCCAGCTAGGAATGGCGATTTGGAAAGCGATCAGTTTTTGCATAATGCTATCTATATCGGCAATATCTTCAGCAACAAATTCAAATTTACGGCTATGAGCTACAAGGCTGCTTTCATTCAAATTTCCTATCAATTGTTTTTCTAACTGCATAATTTTTATAATTTACCTCACAAAAGCAGTGGCTACACCACCATCAACATTTAAAACATTCCCTGTAGACTTACCTAATAACCCACCAACAAAGACCAAACAAGCATTCGCAATATCATCAGGTAAAATCATTTCATTGAGCAACGTACGTTTTGCATAATAAGAAGGCAATTCTGCAATGGTAATCCCATAAGCTTTTGCGCGACCCTCAGCCCAGCCTCCAGCCCAAATATTACTATCACTAATTACTGCGTCTGGGTTTACTACATTTACCCTGATCCTATCAGCACCCAATTCAGCGGCATTTAAACGACTCAAATGTAACTGAGCAGCTTTTGCACTTCCATATCCTGCATTATTTGGCCCGCTTACTAAAGCATTTTTACTAACTATATTTACAATGTCCCCACCAATATCCTGTTTTTTCATCACCTGAACGGCGGCTTGAGTAACAAAAAACTGTCCCTTTACCAACACATCATATAATAAATCCCAATCCTTTTCCTGATGTTCAGCAATAGTTTTTGAAATAGACAGACCAGCATTATTGATAATAATATCAACCCCGCCAAAAGCAAGTGCGGCTTTATCAAATGCATCCTTAATATTTTCATTATTTGTTACATCCAGCAGTGCTGAAATATGGCTGTCTTTACCGAATTCTTTTTCAAATTCTGCACTGGCAATTGCCAAACGCTCCGCATTCATGTCATTCAAAACAACAACAGCTCCTTCCCTTATAAACCTTTTTGCTATAGCTTTACCAATACCTCCGGCACTGCCTGTAATTAACGCTATGCGACCAGATAACACCTTTGGTTGAGGCATCCTTTGTAATTTTGCTTCTTCCAGTAACCAATATTCAATATCAAAAGCTTCCTGACGTGGCAAAGAAGTATATTCAGCTATCGCTTCAGCACCCTTCATTACATTAATGGCATTGGTATAAAACTCTGCAGCTACACGCGCGGTTTGTTTGTCTTTTGCAAAAGTAAACATCCCTATGCCCGGATACAGTATAACAACAGGATTAGCATCACGTATAGCTGGGCTATTAGCGTGCTTACAAGTGTTGTAATAAACTTCATACATTTTACGGTATTCCTCAAATGCAGGACTAAGTTTCTCTTTCAAGGCAGCTACATCACTTAAATCTGCTGAAGCTTCCAATTCTAATACTAAAGGACTGATTTTAGTGCGTAAAAAGTGATCCGGACAACTGGTCCCCATTGGTGCCAGTCGCTCCAAATCATTGGAATTAATATATTCCAATACACGGCTATCATCTGTGAAATGACCGATCATGCGATTTTTTGAAGAACAAAAACCACGCAATACAGGCGCCAGTAAAGCAGCTTGTTTTAAACGTTCAGATTGATCCAGACTTTGCAATTTTTGTCCGCCAAAAACAGGACCCTTTTTACCATAGTTATCTTCTAAATAGGCGGCACATCGTTCTATTACTTCAAGAGTGTTGATATAGCTTTCATAAGCCGTATCACCCCAAGTAAATAAACCATGTGAACCTAGCATGATACCCCTTATTCCAGGATTTTTCGCTAAACATTCCTGCAGCTGTAAGCCAAGGTCAAAACCTGGTCTCTGCCAATCTACCCAACCAATCGTACCCTCAAATAGTTCTTGAGTAATTTTTTCACCATCTTTAGCTGCTGCAATGGCAATTGCAGCATCAGGATGTAGGTGGTCGATATGTTTAAAGGGTAAAAAACCATGCAGAGGCGTATCAATGGAAGGAGCTTTAGAAGCTAAATCAAAAATACAGTAGTTAAAAAGCTCTACCATTTCATCTTCAAACGCAATACCGCGATACACATTTTTTAAACTCCTTAAACGCTCCACATACAAAGCAGCCAATCCACTCTTCTTTAAAGTTCCAATATCACCTCCAGAACCCTTAATCCACATTACTTCTACATCCAGCCCCGTCAAAGGATCTTTGGTTATGGCTTTGCATGATGTATTTCCGCCTCCATAATTGGTGAGGCGCAAATCCGCTCCTAATAAATTAGAACGGTAAATGAGTAAAGCGACTTCATCTCCGGCAAGCTCAGCAGCTTGGGCGTCATCCCAAAGATAACTTACATGCTTAAAATTTATTTTATTAACAGACATATATTAAAATTTGAATTTTTACAATTTAATTGAGTTTCCGAAACCCACTAGGAGCACAGAAAGGATAATGGTAATGATTCCAAGGATGAGCCAGGTGTAACCTTTTCGGCTAACGCCCTTCCATTCGTTCAATACCAGGCCCCATACATTAGCGATTAAAATGATAAAGGCCATGTGTAAGATCCACGAACTTGCGCCATTACCTAACTTACTCTCCCCCATTCCGTAAAAGAAAAACTGAAGAAACCAGGTTATTCCTGCTAGTGCAGAAAAAAGATAATTGGCGAGCAACGGCGTCTTCTTGTTCACATAATCACCAAAAGTTTTATTGCGTGCATTAAGAACCATACACCAAATAAAATTGGTTGTCAGTCCGCCCCAAAGCACTACGATATAAGTAACATTATTTTGAAATAAAAACTCGCCTTGTCCGGCATGTGTAGCCTTCCATAATTGATTAGCCTCTTCGGCCATATCTTTACCCGCATCAATAGCAAAAGCAAAACATGCACTCAAAATACCAGATACAATGGCAACAAATAAACCCAGACCAAAGCGATAATCTTTATTATTAACAGCCATACTTTTATCTTTGGCAAAATCGCGCTCTTTTATTACCCCGGCCCTACCACAAAAAATAATACCTATAATACAAACCACCAAGCCGATTAATACTAGCTGACCCCAACTGGAATTAAAAAGCATGGCAATGCTATCTTTTCCTGCTTTAGGGTAAAATTGATAGTAGATAGAAGGTATAATTGCGCCAAAAACAGAGCATAGGCCTAAAATAATTGAACTACCTAGAGATACCCCAAGGTACCTTACACCAAGGCCATAAGTTAAACCTCCAATACCCCACAGCAAGCCAAAAACATAAGTTATAAATAAAGTTTGCCCATTGGTCTGCCGAATAATTTCTACAAAATCTGGGATTGTTAACCAGGCTGCAATAGGTGGCACAATTAGCCAGGAACAAAGACCACCTACTATCCAAAAGCTTTCCCACGACCAGCCCTTAACTTGTTTATAAGGAATATAAAAACTACCAGAAGCAAAGCCCCCGATGAAATGAAATAGTACACCTAAAAAAATAATCATATATAAGTACAGCTAGATTTGGTTACTTTATACTAATTGGCTAAAAATAATATCAATAATATTATTAACTGTCATGAACTGTCCTTATTCATTCCATTTTTTATGGTTACACTTCCATCAAAAATGAATATTGGTTGTCATTGGCAACCAATTTGTTTCCCAAATGTGATGAAGCTAATCGTGATTACAAAAAACTCATTGTTGTTTAATTAGTGAATTAGATAGAAATTTAAATTAAACTGCCGATATTAGTTTGATTTTTGAATATAGGGCAGAAATCAGGAGGGTTAATGATAACAAAAATAGTAATACAGGGTTACAAGTCTATTAAAGCGCAAGATGTTCATCTTGCTCCAATAAATATTATCATCGGGGGCAACGGCGTAGGAAAGAGTAATTTAATTTCTGTATTTTCTCTTATAAGAAATCTATATGAGCGCACCTTACAAGACTATGTTATCAAAAAAGGTGGAGCGGATAGTTTTTAATATTTCGGCAAAAAACACTCAAAAGAGATTCATATAGAATTCTATTTTGGAACTGCAACACAAGATACTAACAGATTTATCGTTTCATTGAGGTAATCACAAGATAGACTTTACATTAAATCTTTAAAAACCGGATTTTTCAGCAATAAGTGGCATTTCCAACAAATTGAGAGTACTAAAGCAGAGTCAAGTTTTAAAGATATCAATTCGGGGCAGGCATATTGGGTTAACAGTCTATTAAAAGAATTTGAGGTTTATCATTTCCATGATACTGGTGATGAATCCTCAATGAAAGGAAACTGTAATATAAATGATAATAAGTATTTAAAGAGAGACGTTCAAACATTGCAGCATTCTTATTTTATTTAAAAGAAATGCAACCTAAGCACTTCAATAGACTGGAACGAACTGTTCAATCTATAGCTCCTTTTTTTGAAAAATTTGAACTATCCCCGAATAGATTAAACCCTAACCAGATACAGTTGGAATGGAAAGAAGTTGGAGCTTCGGATTCCTATTTTAATGCATCCCTTTATCGAAAAGGGTTCAAAAACGTTATGACTGCTCAAAAAATTATTACTAATCGTAAACTTCACAAAAAAGGTGGTAATGTTAATTATGAATACCTTAAAAACGATGTGGAATGAGTTTTAGCACAAGTAAATGTTATAATCACTACGTTTCTAGATTTTTTTAGATTGCCAACTCTCTTCCCGGGCTACGCTTCAAATGTTAATGAAATAGAAAACATTGAACAAGCTGTTTACCACAATCTTGGCGAAAATGAGTTGATATTGCCATATATTCAAAAACACGAAATGGAGGCATTAATATTTTCAGACATTAAAGGCCTAGAATTTGTTGTGGACGATCAGAAACAATTACTTAGAATCAAAGAAATTATTGAAAAATATCCAAACCCAGAAGATATTAATTCATCACCTCAAGGCGCACCGTCAAAAAGATTAGAGGACATATTCAGTTATGACAAAGTTGCCAATGGGGAACTTATCCTCGCTGAATTAGGAATAGAAATCATTTTAAAAAAATGTCTCCGATTCGCTAATTGGATTTACAAAATAGAAAACATGCTTAAAGCTTAATAAGCACCATATCAACTTTTTAACTTATGAAAAGCTATGATTTTTCTCATCGCTTGATTTTCATATCAACCTACAATTTAAAAACTAAACCGCTCAAAAACAGTATAAAACTAAACAAAAACAATTACCTTAATTTTTTATCGCACATTAATGTTTAATTTTGTATACTTATAAAAGAACACTTTTAAAGGGCAATGAAGGAATACTTAGATTTAATACAGCTTGTTTTAGACAAGGGTGCTCAAAAGCATGATCGAACAGGCACAGGTACGGTAAGCATTTTTGGACACCAGATGAGGTTCAATTTACAGGAGGGCTTTCCACTAATAACCACAAAGAAACTTCATTTAAAGTCCATTATCCATGAATTGATCTGGTTTTTAAGCGGCGACACTAACATTAAGTACCTCAGAGACAACAAGGTTAAGATATGGGATGAATGGGCAGATGAAAATGGCGAACTTGGTCCTGTTTACGGTTCCCAATGGCGATCATGGCCAACACCTGATGGCGGCCATATTGATCAGATTGCTAAAGTTATTGCCACAATTAAAAATAATCCCGATTCCCGCCGAATCATTGTCTCGGCATGGAATGTTGCCGAAATTGATCAAATGGCCCTTCCACCTTGTCACGCTTTCTTCCAATTTTATGTGGCCGATGGCAAACTTAGCTGCCAGTTATACCAAAGAAGTGCCGATATTTTTCTCGGCGTTCCTTTTAATATTGCTTCCTACGCTTTACTTACCATGATGGTGGCCCAGGTATGCGATTTGGAATATGGCGATTTTATTCATACCCTTGGTGACGCACACTTATACAACAACCATTTAGACCAGGCGAAACTGCAATTAAGCAGAATGCCAAAAAACTTACCATTAATGAAGATAAACCCAGACGTGAAAGACATCTTCAATTTCACTATTGATGATTTCAGCTTAGAAAACTATGACCCTCATCCACATATTAAAGGAGCAGTTGCCGTATGATCGTATCCCTGGTAGTTGCCATGAGCACCAATAATGCTATAGGAAAAGACAACCAATTGCTGTGGCACCTGCCCGCCGACCTTAAGCATTTTAAAGATATTACTTCTGGTCACACCATTATTATGGGACGTAAAACCTACGAGTCTGTTGGCAAAGCTTTGCCGAACCGTAGAAATATAGTCATCACTAGAAATACACATTTGAAATTAACTGGTGTAGAAGTAATGCACAGTTTAAAAGAAGCATTGAACAGCAGCAAGGAAGAAAATGAAGTATTCATTATTGGAGGTGCAGAAATTTTTAACCAGTCCATAAAACTGGCCAATAAAATTTACCTCACCCGAATTAATGAAAGTTACGAGGCAGATACATTTTTCCCAGAAATTGATAAAAACTGCTGGTTGGAATCTGAATTGGAGCATCACCTCCCAGACGAGAAAAACGCACTTTCATACAGTTTTTCAACACTGACAAGCAATTAGTGTATCAACTGTGATAAAAACTTTAATAAGGGAGCCTATTAATTAAAAAAATAATTAGATTTGCCGACTTGTTGAAAAAAATATATACCATATAGACAAATAATTACGAACAAATGCAAGGTAAAGGTTTTATTAAATTTTTGGCAATACTATTAGGTATTGTCTGTGTGTATTCTCTATCGTTTAACCTGGTTACATCGAACGTAGAAAAAAACGCTAAAGCGTATGCCAAAGGAGACCCTTTAAAAGAAAAGGCTTATTTGGATTCTATGGCAACTGTACCGGTTTATCCGATCTTTGGCTTTAATTATCAATTCTGCAAATCGAAGGAAATCAATCTTGGTTTAGACCTTAAAGGTGGCATGAACGTAACGATGGAAATATCGTTAGGTGAACTTGTAAAATCTTTAGCGAATAACCCTGCTGATGCTAATTTTAATAAAGCACTTTCCAACGCACAAACGAGATTAAATGCCGGCGGCAAAGATTTCATTGATTTGTTCATTAATGAGTATGAGAAACTTAGTCCTAATAGCAAATTAGCAGACTACTTTGCTAATCAGGATAATGCAAAAGACCTTAAAGTTGGTGCAACCAATTCTGATGTAAAAAAATATTTATCTAAAGAAGCCAACAGTGCTATTGATCGGTCCTTTATCATTATCAGAAGTCGTATTGACGGTTTTGGTGTGGTGAGCCCAAACATGCAAAAACAAGAAGGTACTAACCGTATCATGATTGAGATGCCTGGGGTACAGGATAAAGACAGAATCCATAAACTATTACAAGGTTCTGCAGAATTGCAGTTCTGGCAAGTTTACCAGAATGAAGAAGTTTATTCTGTGATGGAAAACATCAACAACACACTTGCTGCTACATTAAAAGACAACTCACCAACTACTGCTGTAGCAGATACTGCTGTAAAAAAAGAAAGTAAGTTAGCCGGTTTGTCAAAACAACCTGCGGGCAAAGATTCTCTGGAAATTAAAAACCAGGAGATGTCTAAGACAAACCCTTTATTTTCTGTTTTAAGTATCCCTACTTATCAAGGTGAAAACGGACAGTCAGCTTTGCGCCCCGGACCAGTTATTGGTTGGGTAGCACAAAAAGATACCGCTAAAGTAAACGCTTACTTTGCAAGACCTGAAATTGCTTCAATTATCCCTCCTACATTTAAGTTCATGTGGGGTGTTAAACCAATAGAAGGTGCCAAAGTATTTGAACTTTATGCTATAAAAGTTACTTCAGCAGACGGAAAACCAGATTTAGGTGGTGAAGCCATCAGTGATGCCCGTGCTGATTACGATCAAAAAGGCAGACCTGAAGTTACCATGTACATGACAGGTGAAGGTGCTGCTAAGTGGAAAAAAGTTACTGCAGAAGCGTCTTCAGATCCAAATAACAAAAAAGCAATCGCTATTGTATTAGACAATACCGTTTACTCTGCGCCTACCGTTCAAAATGAAATCCCTAACGGTATTTCTTCGATTTCAGGTAGCTTTACGGTAAATGACACACAAGATTTAGCTAACATCTTAAAAGCAGGTAAACTTCCTGCACCAGCAAGAATTGTTGGTGAGTATGTGGTTGGACCTACACTAGGTCAGGCTGCTATTGATAATGGTTTATTATCTTTCGTTTTAGCCTTCGTGGTGATCCTGATTTTCATGGCTTTGTATTACAACAAAGCAGGATGGATTGCAAATTTAGCCTTAGTGATCAACCTCTTCTTTATTATGGGTATCCTGGTATCCCTTGGTGCAGTTTTAACTTTGCCGGGTATCGCAGGTATCATTTTAGTAATCGGTTTATCGGTTGATGCAAACATCCTGATTTTTGAAAGGGTGAGAGAAGAGTTGTTGCTTGGTAAAAGCAATGCTTTAGCTATCAAAGAAGGTTTCAAACATGCTATGCCTTCTATCATTGACTCAAACGTTACTATCCTTATTTTAGGGATTATCCTTTACGTTTTCGGTAGCGGACCAGTTCAAGGTTTTGCAACTACCTTATGTATCGGTATTATTTCTTCGTTATTCTGTGCAGTATTGATCTCCCGTATAGTATTTGAATATTTATTGGAGAAAAACAAAAAAATAACTTTCGGAAATAAATACACTTTGCACGCCTTCAAAAACATTGCATTTGACTTTGTTGGCCATAGAAAAGTTTACTATTCCATATCTACCATTATCATTCTATTAGGTATTATTTTCTACTTTAAAAATGACGGTTTAAAACTTGGTATCGATTTTAAAGGAGGTAGAACTTATATCGTTCACTTTGATAAATCAATGGATACTGAAGATGTAAAATCTAAATTAACGCCATTTTTTGACAATGAAACTCCTGAGGTTAAAACTGCAGGTAACGATACAGAATTAAAAATCACAACTACTTACCATATCACTGACCAAAATGCACAGTCAGATAAATTGGTAGAGGATGCTTTAAAAGGTGGTTTAGCTACAACAGGAATTAAGTACACGATAGAAAGTAACCAAAAGGTAGGTCCTATTATTGCGAGCGACTTAGTTTACAGTGCTTATGGGGCTATTTTATTCTCGTGTTTGGCGATGTTTACTTACATCATTATCCGATTTAAGAAACTTAACTATGGTTTAGGTGCTGTTATTGCCTTGTTCCATGATGTGCTGTTGGTATTGTCTTTCTACACTATTTTAGATGGCGTACTTCCTTTCTCTTTAGAAATTGGACAAGACTTTATCGCTGCAATTTTAACGGTAATGTCTTACACCATGACGGAAACAGTAGTTGTGTTTGACCGTATCCGTGAAAAGCTTGCTGAAACAAATAAACCAGACATCCATGGAGAAGAACGTAATACTGTTATTAACTTCGCGTTGAACAGTACATTAAGTCGTACCATTCTAACTTCTTTAACGGTATTCTTCGTGTTATTGGTCATATTTATCTTCGGAGGAGACAGTATCAGAGGATTTATATTTGCCTTATTGATTGGCCGTGTTATCGGTACATATTCGTCACTTTGTATCTCTACACCTATCGTAGTAGATTTAGGTAAAAGCAAATAAAAAACTACATCTGGTTTAAAACCTTAGCAGAGACTGCATCATTGAAAAAATGAGCAGTCTCTTTTTTTGTGCCCTATTTTTTAAAGTTAAAATGCTTTGGGTTTTGGAGAGTTAGCTTAATTCATCTTCAATAATGGTAACGCTTATTCCGTAATTTATTATTTGAAAGTGCACTCCTATCAGTATAGAACTGGTTAAAATTGCCAGGACTTTGGTAGATCCTTGGTAGGTCGTTGGTAGGTCGTTGCTAGGTCTAAATGACCTATAAAGGACCTACCGGGGATAAAGTAAAGTTATATTATTGACCACTAAGCAGACAAGGCTGTCTTAGTGGTTCTATTATTATAGCGATAGCCTATATTTAGAGCAGAAGGTTTATCTTTACAAAGAAGGAATCTAAATGGAAAAAAAGATAAAAATTATTGAATGCCCAAGGGATGCTATGCAGGGTTTGCATGGGTTTATTGACACCCGGTTAAAAGCGGAATACATTAACCTGCTGCTGCAAGTAGGTTTTGACACCATCGACTTTGGTAGTTTTGTTTCTGCAAAAGCCATTCCACAGCTTAAAGACACCAGAGATGTGCTATCTTTACTAGACATCAGCAGCGACACCAAATTACTGGCCATTGTCGCTAATTTAAGAGGCGTAGAAGAAGCTATACTTCATCCGGAGATTACTTACCTTGGTTTTCCTTTTTCGATCTCAGAGACCTTCCAACAGCGAAACACCAATTCTTCAATTACTGAATCTTTGAACACCATAACACAACTCCTTGAAAAATGCGACCAAAATGGCAAAACTGCAGTCGTTTATCTATCTATGGGTTTTGGAAATCCTTATGGGGATGCCTGGAACAGCGATATTGTAACCGCCTATGCCGAACAACTGGTTAGCAAAGGCGTTAAAATACTAGCACTGGCAGATACAACTGGTGTTTCTACGCCAAAAAAGATCAAAGAAATATTACCAGGGTTAATTAGCCGTTTTCCGGAAGTGGAAATTGGAGTTCATTTACACAGTACGCCTGCAACGAGAAAAGAAAAAATTGATGCAGCCTACCAGAGTGGCTGTATGCGCTTTGACAGCGCTTTAAAAGGTTTCGGAGGCTGCCCGATGGCAAGTGATGAGCTAACGGGAAATATGGCCACAGAAGACCTCATCGCTTACTTTGAGGAACAAAACATCGATCTTGGCTTAAATATGGAAAAATGGCAGGAAGCAATGGCTTTGTCCGCCGAAGTATTTAATTAACCCATTTTATGCTTTAACCATTTTGAAATGCTGTATTCCAGCTTCTTCAAATTGAGGGCCTTCAGCCTGGAAACCAAACTTACCATACAACGCCATCGCATCAATTTGTGCGTTCAAATAAATGTAAGTAGCATCACTAGGCAAATCTTCCAAAACTGTTGCCACTAACGCCATACCTATACCCTTGCCCCTATAATTCTTTAATACAGCAAACCTTTCTAATTTATAACCTGCATCAGTTTTTCTCCAACGACAAGCGCCACAGGGTTCATTATTGAGCAGGGCCAGGAAATGAATGGAAACGTCTTCATTTTCCCATTCCAATTCTGGCGGACAATTTTGCTCTTCTACAAAAACAATTTTACGAATGGCAAACACCTTTTCCAATTCATCCGCATTGCTCACTTTTTTAACTTCTAAAGCATCCATCATTTTTCGCATAAAAAAACGCCACAAGCATAACTTGTGGCGTTACAGTTAGTATTTTATAATTTATCGCTTGCGTTTCTGCAGTTCAAGTCATCAAACGCCTGTGTTAAACGCTTAACAAAAGTCTCTTCACCTTTACGTAACCAAACACGTGGATCATAATACTTTTTGTTAGGCTTATCCTCACCATCCGGATTGCCGATCTGGCTTTGTAAATAAGCTTCGTTTTCAACATAATAATCGTGAATACCTTCCCAAAATGCCCATTGCATATCTGTATCGATATTCATTTTAATAGCACCGTAAGAAATGGCTTCCCTGATTTCTTCCTGAGATGAACCAGAACCACCATGGAATACGAAATTAATTGGTTTCTCAGCAGTAAGGTTGAATTTCTCTTTTAAAAACTCCTGAGAGTTTTTAAGAATTACTGGTTGCAATTTAACATTACCTGGTTTGTAAACGCCATGCACATTACCAAAAGCAGCTGCAATAGTAAATTTATCACTTACTTTACTTAATTCTTCATAAGCATAAGCAACTTCAGAAGGCTGAGTATAAAGTTTAGAGCTGTCAACATCTGTATTATCAACACCATCTTCTTCACCACCTGTAACACCTAATTCAATTTCTATAGTCATGCCCATTTTAGCCATACGGGCTAAATATTTAGCAGAGATCTCTATATTTTCTTCAATTGGTTCTTCAGAAAGGTCCAACATGTGCGAAGAAAACAAAGGTTTTCCAGTTTCAGCAAAGAACTTTTCACCATGATCTAACAAACCGTCAATCCAGGGAAGTAATTTCTTAGCCGCATGATCTGTATGTAAAACTACTGCTACGCCATAATGTTCTGCTAATAATTGAACGTGTTTAGCTGCAGATACTGCACCTAAAACGCAAGCTTGCAATTTATCGTTATTAAGCGTTTTACCAGCATAAAACTGTGCTCCGCCGTTAGATAATTGTATCATTACCGGGGAATTTACTGCCTTAGCTGTTTCCATTACCGCATTTATGGTATTGGTACCTGTAACGTTTACCGCAGGTAATGCAAATTGATGCTTTTTTGCCTGCTCAAACAATTCCTGAAGGGCATTTCCGTAAATAACGCCGTTGTAGCCTTTTAAACTCATTTTATTTAAATTTTGTATATGCCGAAGTTAAGAAAATAATAGATTATGGCCAACCAAAGAAGTTGTTTTTATGTAATGTTGCCTAAAAAAGAAAGTTGATTCCTATATATAAAGTTAATTGCTTTACTAATTGATAGATGTTATAATCATGCAAAAATAACTTCACATGATATAAAATCAAGAAACAATGAGGCTACTTATACAACTTTTAAAAAAGCTTATAAAAAAAGTACCATATCATTTTTATTCAATAACGAAAACAACATACTTCTTTAGTATAGATGAATATCAACGCTAAACAAGCACAAACTCTTCAGATTTTTTTTTGTTTCTTTGTATTCGCATTTTTCAACAAATAACATGGCTTGGTTTAAGAGAGAAAATAAAGGTATTAGTACTCGTACAGAAGAAAAAAAAGAAGCACCTGATGGTTTATGGAATAAATGTCCGAACTGTAAAAAGGCATTACATAGCGCAGATCTTATTGAAAATAAATATGTGTGCCATTATTGTGATTATCATTTAAGGGTAGGCTCTAAGGAATATTTCCAGGTATTATTTGATGATAATCAATTTACCGAGTTATTTACAGGATTAAAATCTGCTGATCCATTAAATTTTACAGACAGCAAACCCTATTCAGAAAGATTAGTGGACAGCATGAATAAAACCGGTTTAAAAGATGCCATCCGTGCAGCTCATGGTAAAATTGAAGGCGAAGAAATTATTATTGCTTGTATGGACTTCAACTTCATTGGCGGCTCTATGGGTTCAGTTGTTGGAGAAAAGATTGCGAGGTCTATTGATTATAGCATCAAACATAAAATTCCATTCCTGATGATCTCCAAATCTGGCGGTGCAAGAATGATGGAAGCAGCCTTTTCATTAATGCAAATGGCTAAAACATCTGCTAAGCTAGCCCTATTAAGTCGTGCGAAAATTCCATATATCTCTTTGCTTACCGACCCTACTACCGGTGGTGTTACGGCATCTTATGCCATGCTAGGCGATTTAAATATTGCAGAACCCGCTGCATTGATCGGCTTTGCTGGTCCGAGGGTAATTAAAGAAACGATTAAAAAAGACTTACCAAAAGGTTTTCAAACTTCAGAATTTGTGCTGGAACACGGCTTTCTAGATTTCATTGTAGACCGCAGGGCGATGAAAGCTAAACTGGCTACTTTCCTTAAAATGATGAATAACTAAACTAAGTTAAAATGGTTTATACTAAAAAAGCTCAGCCTGAAGGCTGAGCTTTTTTAGTATAAACCATTTTAAAATTCAATAACTGTAATCAATCAGCAGCAATAAACCTGCTCTTTCAATGCTGCAACTAATGCTGTAAAATCTTTTTTACCAGTTGTCCCCATTAGTAACATTGGATAATAAACATCTTTTTCAACATAGGAAGGTTGCTGATAACTAACATCCAATAAGCTTAAACCTAATTTCTCATAAAAGGCGATTCTTCTTTCGGCGTCAATTGTAAATGGAGGCTCCACTTCAAGGAATATTTTACCATTTGCCTTTTCCATGTAATAACACATTACAGTGCTACCATAGCCCCCACCCCTTATATGGGGTGAAATAGCGAAATGTTCTATAAACAGCCAATCGTTAATCTTCCACCAAATGATAAAACCAATGGGTAGCTCCTCTTCACAAATTAAATCAAGCTGCATAGCCGGATGATTTAATAAAGACAAAAGGGAAGTCCATTCTCTTCTTTCCTGTATGGGGAAAGTACTTTCATAAAGGTCTTTTATAAAAGAATGCACTGGCTTTATAGCCTTTAAATTAACATATTGAATTGCCATTATTATCTTTAAAAAAAAGCTCAGCTAGTGGCTGAGCTTTTAAACCTTTAAAAGGCATATCATTTATTAAATACTTACATTCTGGTCTACAACTTGTTTTACCTTCTCGATCACAAAATCAAGTTCTTCTTTTGTATTAAATTTACTGAAAGAAAACCTTATAGAAGGTCTTCCCGGATCGGCAGCAATACCAGTAAGCACATGAGAGCCAATATTAGAGCCTGAAGAACAGGCACTTCCACCAGAAGCAGAAATACCATTGATATCCAGGTTAAACAACAACATATCCCCCATATCCATTTCTGGGAAGGAAACATTTAAAATGGTATAAAGGCTATTATTGGGATTGCTCTCCCCATTTAAGGCAATACCCGGAACTTCTGCTTGGAGCCTTTCTTTTAAATAAGTCTTCAAACCTTGAATATGCTCCTGGTGTTCCTGCATTTTATCATAAGCCATTTCCAGCGCTTTTGCCAGTCCGACTATACCATAAACATTTTCTGTTCCACCACGCATATTTCGCTCCTGAGCACCACCAAACATCATCGGACTAATTTTAATGTTGTGGTTCACAAAAAGAAAACCCACACCTTTAGGACCGTGCAATTTATGAGCTGCACAAACAATAAAGTGTGCTTTTAACTTTCTCACATCATGCACATAATGTCCCATTGTTTGCACTGTATCACAATGGTAAATAGCGTTATAAGCCTCACAAATATCACCTACCCGAAAAATATCAGTTAGCGTACCCAATTCATTATTGGCATGCATTAGGGAAACAAAAGAACGCCCATTCTCTTTTAACAATTGCTCTAGGTGTTCATAATCTACATTTCCATTGGCATCAATATTAACATAACTAATCTTATCTAACACCCCTTTTTTAAGCAGGTGATCTAAGGTATGCTCCACCGCATGGTGTTCAATTTTTGAAGTAATGGCATGCTTTAATCCGAAAGCCTCAATACCACATTTAATAGCTGTATTATCTGCTTCTGTACCTCCTGAAGTAAAAAATATTTCTGCAGGAACAGCATTCAATAAGCCCGCTACCGTTTTACGCGCCTTCTCAATTAATGTTCTAACCTCACGCCCTTGGGCATGAATGGAAGAAGGATTACCATAATAGTTTTCCATTACATTAACCATTTCAGCTAAAACCTCTTTGTCTAGAGGAGTGGTTGCAGCATTATCTAAATATATTCTGTTCATGTTATTGTTAATTCAATTTTAATATTTCTTTGATGTCTGATATTATTTTAGAGGCCAGACTTTCCGCAACCGTTTCATTTTGCGCCTCGCTATAAATTCTAATGATAGGCTCCGTATTAGAACGTCTTAAATGCACCCATTCATTATCAAACTCTATTTTTAAGCCATCAATAGTGCTATTTGGCTGCATTTTATATTGTTCCTGTACTTTTAACAATAAAGCATCAATATCCATTTCTGGCGTAAGTGTTATTTTATTTTTAGAAATATGGTAATTTGGATAGCTGCTGCGCAATAATGAAATTGACTTTCCAAATTTAGCTAAATGCGTGAGGAATAAGGCAATACCGACAAGGGCATCCCTACCATAATGCAATTCCGGGTAAATAATTCCACCGTTTCCTTCGCCACCAATTACGGCATTGGTTTCCTTCATTTTATTTACCACATTTACCTCTCCCACTGCAGCTGCGTTATATACACCACCAGCTTTTTCTGTAACATCCCGCAAAGCACGGGTAGAAGATAAATTAGAAACCGTGTTTCCAGGGGTGTTTTGCATTACATAATCAGCTACGGCTACAAGGGTATATTCTTCGCCAAACATAGAGCCATCCTCGCAAACGAAACAAAGTCTATCTACATCAGGATCAACTACAATACCTAAATCCGCGTTTTTACTTTGTACCACTTTAGCTATTTCCGTTAAATTCTCTGGCAACGGCTCAGGATTATGTGGGAAATTACCATCAGGGGTGCAGTACAATTCATGAATGATTTTAACGCCAAGGGCTTTTAACAAAGCCGGAATAAAAATACCTCCTGTTGAATTTACACAGTCGATAACGATTTTAAAGTTTGCCTTTCTAATCAATTCAACATCTACCAATGGCAAAGCCAGAATGATATCAATATGTTTTTGAAGGTAAGAATCATCATTTACTACTTTACCCAATTGATTAACGTCTGCAAAAGAAAAATCAGCACGCTCTGCAAGGTCAAGGATTTCCTTTCCTTCTGCATCACTAATAAACTCCCCTTTATCATTCAATAACTTCAATGCATTCCATTGTTTAGGATTATGACTGGCAGTTAAAATAATTCCGCCGCCTGCATTTTCCATTGGCACTGCTATTTCGACTGTAGGTGTAGTAGATAGACCTAAATCAATCACTTCTATTCCCAACCCCTGCAAGGTTCCTATAACCAGGTTATTCACCATTTCACCAGAAATACGGGCATCACGACCTAGTATAATTTTCTTTATGTTGGTTTCTTTAATTACCCAAGAGCCATAGGCCGCTGTAAATTTAACAATATCGATTGGAGTTAACCCATTTCCGGCAGTTCCGCCAATGGTTCCCCTGATTCCAGAGATAGATTTTATGAGTGTCAAATTAAGATTATTTAGATAGCCTCAAAAATACTAAAAATTTAAGCGCTTGCATAATTAATCCTCCCGGATCATGTTCAAAATACTATCTTTGCTTTTCATTAAAACACTAAAAACTGTCTCTATGCAGCGCAAATGGTTTCAATATTGGTTTAATTCACCGTATTATCATATTCTTTACAGTCAAAGGAATGATGAAGAAGCTGAACTACTGATAGATAATCTTTCCTCCTACTTGAAACCACCTGCCGATTCCAGGATTTTAGATATCGCTTGTGGTAGAGGCCGCCATGCTACTTACCTGCAAAAAAAGGGCTATGATGTTACTGGAATAGACCTCTCTGAACAAAGTATTAAGTATGCACAGCAATTTGAACAAAAATACCTTCACTTTTTTGTTCATGACATGCGCAAACTTTTTTACATCAACTATTTCGATTTATCGCTGAACTTATTCACCAGTTTTGGCTATTTTGAAAGCGAAAGAGACCATGTTAATGCCTTAAAAGCTTTCCGCAAAGGATTGAAACCCGAAGGAACTTTGGTTATTGATTATTTCAACACCCATAAGATTCTTAAAAACCTTACCCCCCAAGAGATAAAAACCATGGAAGGCATAGAATTTAAAATCAAAAAGTTCGTGGCAGATGGGAAGATCATTAAACATATTAATTTTGAATATAAGGGTAAGGAATTTGCCTTTGAAGAAAGGGTTAAGGCTTTTACTTTAGCAGATTTTGAAAGAATGCTATTAAAAAGCGGACTGCAGTTAACGCAAAAATTTGGTGATTATTCGCTGAATCCTTTTGTGGAAGATCAATCGGATAGGTTAATTCTTATCTGCAAAAAGATATGATAGATACTTTACTGCAGTTTGATACAGCGCTCTTTTTTAAGATACACAGAGGGCTTTCTAATCCTTTTTTCGATTGGATAATGCCCCTATTACGTAACCGCTATTTTTGGGCGCCACTGTATCTTTTTATCATTATATTTTGTGTAAAAGAATTCAAAAAAAAGGGCCTACTCATTCTTGGTATTTTACTGCTTACCTTTGCCATTGGGGATTTTGTTGCTTCCCGCATCATAAAACCCACAGTAGCCAGGGTGAGGCCTTGTAATGACCCCAAACTCTCGTCGCGGATTATCCATCGCGTGGGCTGTGGTTCTGGTAAAAGCTTCCCTTCTGCCCACGCCACCAATCATTTTGCCATTGCGGTATACCTGATCGGTATTTTTTACAGCCGCTGGAAAGCAATTTTGCCCATCGGCCTTTTCTGGGCGTTCATTATATCCTTTGCTCAAATTTATGTGGGCGTCCATTTCCCATTTGACACTTTTGCAGGTGCCATTTTAGGTATCGTTATTGGTCTATCTACTTCAACACTTTACAAAAAACTACAACAATACCTATAATGGAGATTTGGAAATTATTAATTCTATTCTTTTGTGCCTTTTTAGGAGGCGGCGCTATATTCCTGGTAAAGAGCGATAAATCGCAATTTCTAAAACTTATCCTATCTTTCAGTGGAGCTTATCTATTTGCCATTACTGTATTGCATCTTATTCCTGATGCCTACAGTGGCCCTGATGCTAATGAAATAGGTATTTTTATTTTAATAGGCTTTCTGTTGCAGATCTTTCTTGAGCAATTCTCCGAAGGAGTAGAACACGGGCATATCCACAAACACGACCACAGTAAGGTTTTCCCTTATGGCATCATGATTAGTTTATGCCTGCACGCCTTTTTAGAAGGCATGCCCCTAGCCAATGACCAACACAATGCATTAATTTTTGGTATTGCCTTGCACCATATTCCTGCAGCATTTGCTCTGGCAAGTATTTTATTACAGAGCAGGTTCAGCACCCCAAACATCCTTTTTTATATTGCCATATTTGCCATCATGGCCCCCTTAGGTTTTTATGTGAGCAATGGCTTAAGTACGGGCAGTATTGGAAGTGTAGAGGCTTATTTTAATAAAATGATGGGCGTTGTGATTGGTATTTTCTTGCATATTTCTACCACCATTTTGTTTGAATCCAGTGTAGATCATAAAGTAAATATGCGTAAAATGATAGCTGTATTACTTGGGATTGGAGTTGCTTTACTTGGCTTTTTTGGTGCCGGACACTCCGGGCACTAATTTTTGTTTACCATAATTCCAGGGACAATGTTTGCATTTATTCTTACAGCAACTTCCCCTTTTTAAATGGTAGACCTTTGTAAAAACCATCAACCCTTGTTCGTTGAAATAGAAATCTATTCCTTCTTCCATTAATTTAGTGATTTTACAATTAAACTATCCCCAAAATGAGTTTTTAATGCTTCACCACTGCCATGTGTAGTCCAAACCTGTGCAGGTTTAACATTAACAATAGTTAATAAAATATCCTTCCAATCAGCATGGTCTGAAACATACAACTGGATTTGGTTTGTGCGCTGCAAATCTTTCCAGCCCGAAGCAAAAACCTTAAGCACATTCATCGTTTTGATATTGCTATTATAAACCATTGGAGGAACTATATAAACGATGTTTACATTTGCATTTAATATCCGCTTATCAAAAAGTTCATACTTACCAAAGGTAACGCCCTCCTGCTCATAAATTCGCAGAAAAGGAAGCACACTGTGGTGAACTAAAACCCTCTTTTCAGGACAATACTGGCTAATCAAATGAATTAACCTTTGACTTTTACCCAAAACATAGGCACCTAGCATAATATTGGAGGTTGTGGTCATCAATTTTACAATTTCTTCCGCTGGCAATGGATGTTGGGTATTGGGATCAGCAAAAGTAGTTTCGGTAATCAAAACATCCGCTTTTACAAATTCAAAAGGCTTGCAAGTTGGATCAGCCTGAAGCTTATAATCGCCCGTATAAAGATAGTTCACCCCCTTGTAAGTCATCAGTACCTGTGCAGAACCCAATATGTGACCTGCCGGGATAAAAGTAACCTTTACCTCTTTAATAGTAAAAGACTCCTGGAAATCCTTAAGAAAAAACTGTCCTGCCGCATTATCCCTGTAGCGGTGTTTCATAAATAAGGCAGTGGCTTTGGTGCAGTAAACCTGTGCATTTCCCCCGATGGCATGATCACCATGGGCATGAGATATAACGGCAACTTTAACAGGAATTTTTGGATCTAAATAAAAATCACCATATACACAATACAAACCAACAGCACTCTGCACTAAAAAATCAGTTAATATCATTTAAATCTATCTATTTATAAATTGTGCATGCAGGTCCACAACCTGCAGAATAATGGAAGAAGATTCGTCATTTTTGATGATAAAATCTGCCAGCAGCAATTTTTGTTCATCTGTAAACTGTTTGTCAATCCTAGCCTGCACCTGTGCTTCGGTTATGGAGTCACGTGCCATCACCCGTGATTTTTTCATCTCTAAGGGTGAAGTAACCAGAATATTCAGGTCACACATTTTATAAGACCCGCTTTCAAACAGTAAGGCTGCCTCCTTTAAAACATAAGGACAACCAGTTGGCACTGAAGCAACCCATTGATCAAAAGCCCTAAAAACAGCGGGATGAACCAGCGCATTTAACTTCTCCAACGCAATGGCATCGTTAAACACGATTCCGGCAATATGCTTACTGTTTAAAATTCCATCAGCAAGGTAACTTACCTGGCCAAAAGTTTCTTTAATACCTTTAATCAGGATCTCATCTTTAACCATAATTTGTTTGGCCACCACATCTGCATAAAAAACTGGAATACCTAGTGTTTCAAATACCCGGCAAATCGTCGTTTTTCCACTCCCTATTCCACCTGTAATACCTATTTTTAACATTATTTCTCTATGATGAAGTCTACTTTTTCAGGTGACATTTTGACGAGCTTACAAAAATTGGGAAAACTGGTCAGCCTAACCTGAAGTTGAGGATGATTTGATAATTTCCACTCCTCCATATCTACAATTGCTTCAATTTCATCTTCAGTAACCATACTATAACTGGATAATGCTACAAAAAAAGTGATAGTCACTTTCTTTGGATAGAGTTTCACGTTCAGGTATTCCCTATTATTGATAATTTTAAGAGGCACTTCTATTGTTTTTTCCGTAAACTCATCGACTGGTACCATTACTTCAACATTACCAGGAAAGATACTTATATTCTTGAAATTGCTATGGTTCATTGCCAGCCTTGTTTTGATAGAACTTTGAACCCCCTTATAAGTTAACGAGTCAGTCTTCCAGGAAGTAATTTTATTAAGTTCTTTTAAAGGACCAGAAACAGTAACATAATTGGGGCTGATAACGATTTCAGAAGAAATACCATATTGTTTATTAAATTCTAAATTAGCCGTTAATTCTACCGGCACCTTTTTAACCGTTCTAGTAGAAAAATCAAAATACAGGGTATCAGGCTTTACAGAAATAATCTTTTGAGTGGTTAATAACTGGTTATTAACACCATATAATTGTTCAGAAAAAAGAATATAATTCCTGTTATTTAATTTCTCCAGACTGATGGAAATGGATTGTGGTTTAATCCTTAAACGGGCAAACAGCAATTGCCATCCTGTGCCTTCTACCATCAGGTCTACAGTGTCTGACTGTAAAGGATGAAATGCTTTTTTCTGAGGAAAATTTTTATAAATTAACACCGTTTTTGCCGTATAAATATATTTGTTATTTAAAGCAAGAAATAACCATCCAGCAATTGCCAGAAACAAGCAGGCAATTAAAGTCAGGAAACGCTTACGTTCTATATTAGTTAATTTAATGATCGGCATAAGTGTAATGTAAACAAAATTAATAAAAAAAGCCGCTCCAGTTTCTGGAGCGGCTTAAATTATATAAAGCAAGATTAAACTTTAGGTGCACTAGCTTTAGTTGCATCTAAAGAGATGGCTGTTTTATCGAATCTTATTTTAGTACCACCTTCAACTTCAATTAAAAATGTAGTTTCGTTTAGATCTACAATTTTACCATGTATGCCTGCAGTAGTAACAATTTTATCGCCTTTTTGCAACTCACTTATTAGTTTTTTATGGTCTTTCGCTTTTTTAACCTGCGGTCTGATCATGAAAAAATAAAACACGACCATGATTAATACCATAGGAACTAAAGTTCCTAACATACCAGTGCCGCCTACTTGTAAAATTATTGCTGATGTCATCATATTCTTTATTTATTTGTTTGTTAATATACTAGGGTTGGGTTACTTCGCCAATTAAACGAACTTCATTTACTGCTGGATTTCCATTAGAGGTAACCGTAATTACTTTATCCTGAACACCCATTTTTCCAGCACTGTTGAAAATCACTTTAATTACACCCTCAGCACCTGGCATAACCGGGTCTTTTGGTGGTTCTGGCACCGTACAACCACAAGTAGCAACAGCATTAGAAATAATCAGTGGTGTTTTACCTGTATTCTTAAATTTGAAATCATAATGAATACTTTCACCTTGCTTAATCTTACCAAAATCATAACTTTCTTCGGCAAAAGTTAATATTGCAGCATCTGGAGATGCTACTGCGCCAATTGTTGTTTCAGCAGTTGAACTTAGCTCAGTTGCAGTTGTACTATTAGTTTCTTTAGCTGTATTTTGCTGACAAGCAGTAAATGCGATACTTGCCATAGCAATCATAAATATTTTTTTCATGTTTTTATTCTTCTATTAATCCTCTACCGATTTTTTTAATGCTATCTGTACGTTTAAGATCACCCAAGATCTTATCTAAGATACCATTAATGAACGAATTACTTTTTGGCGTGCTATAATCTTTCGACAGATCAAGGTATTCGTTAATGGTTACTTTTACTGGGATGGAAGGGAAATTCAACATTTCACAAATCGCCATTTTCATCAGGATGGTATCCATAAGTGCAATACGCTCAGATTCCCAGTTTTTAGTACGCTCGGCAATTAACTCCTGGTATTTAGTATTATTCTTTAAAGTATGAACAAATAAGTCCAGTACAAATTTACTGTCTTCAGTCCAGTCTGGACTAATAGGAGTCAATTTATTTACAAAAGGATCTTCAGAGGTGAAATTCTTTAAAGTTTTGGCTACCATACCCTGCATAACCTCTTTATCAACAGACCAATTGATAAATTTATCTTCAAAATCTTGAATAACACTTTGATTTTTAAGGATAATTTTCCTGAAAATGAATTTAATGATCTCCTTAGACTCCTCTAACCCCTCGTTCTCATCTGTCGCTAAATAGGCAATATACTCCGGGGTAGCCTTTAATTTATTGTAGATGGTTTTAATAAACTCCGGATCAGCATGCCAGTTAATTTGGTATTTATTAACTTTTGCCTGGAAATCAGGGTTTTTTTGCAACAAGCCAATAAACTTATTGTGCAATAACTTCTGATTAGGATTGAGATCATCAGCTGTGGGAAAGTGCTTGTTGGATCTTTCGATCGCATCAATAGCCGTGTATTCCGTAATCTCTGATAACAGCGCTAACATGCGGACGTACATTTCATATACGTCATCAATGCTTTTCATCAAAGCTTTTTTCGATGATTCCAGATCTCTTTTATCTGTCATTTGCCAAGCAAAAATGTTTTGCAAAGCTTTAATTCTTAAGTGCCTTCTATTTAACATGAATGTAAGAACGAGTGGTAAATTTACCTGATTATTTATTTATTTATTTTAAAACGACGATTTAATTTTTTTAATGTCCGCGATTCTTATTTCTGCAATACGATTTGCAGCCAATATAGTAGGGATGTTTTCCTTTTTTGACATTTGTATCACATTACGGGTAGCATCATAGATATTCTCTGTTAATTGCAGGGTTCTTTTTTTGCCAAATCCCGTTAATTCAGAATAGCAATTAATTAACCCCCCAGCGTTGATGAGGTAATCAGGTGCAAATAAAATATTTTTTTCTAGCAATAATTTGCCATGTTTTTGTTCGTCTGCCAAAGGGTTATTTGCTGAACCAGCAATAATTGCAAACTTCATTTTTGGAATAGTGCGGTCATTTACCGTAGCCCCCAATGCACAGGGTGCATAAATATCAGCATCAAGCGTAAATATTTTATCAGCTTCGACAGGCTTAGCTTTATATTTTGCGGCCACATAATGCAAACGCTCTTCGTCAATATCACTGATAAAAACTTCTACATTTTCATTCCTTAACAATTCAACTAAACGTTCTCCCACACTGCCTGTACCCTGTACTACTACAGATCTTCCGGCAAGCATGTCTGTACCAAAAACTTCCTTTACACAAGCTTTAATACCTAAATAAACACCTTTTGCGGTATATAAAGAAGGATCACCTGCACCACCTATTGCTTCCGGCACACCGGTAACGTGATTGGTCTCCATTCTGATGTATTCCATATCCCGCATGGTGGTACCTAAATCTTCGGCAGTAATAAACTCACCATGCATGTTTTTAATGAAACGACCATAACTGCGCATCATGGCCTCCGATTTACCTTTTCTCGAATCACCAATAATTACTGCTTTACCGCCTCCTAAGTTCAGGCCCGTAATAGCTGCTTTATAAGTCATTGTTTTCGATAAACGCAAAACATCTTCCAGTGCTTCTGCCTCAGAATCGTAATTCCACATTCTTGTACCACCAAGAGCGGGCCCCAAAGTAGTGTCGTGAACCGCGATAATAGCTTTTAAGCCGGTATCAGGGTCATTACAAAAAACCACTTTTTTATGACCTAGCGCGGTTAATTGATCAAGAATAGAAGTTACTTCAGGGGTTTTACCAGACATAATGTTATATTTATCAGATATGGGGCAAAACTAGCATAAAAAAACGTTATTTTAGCTTCTTTACATTAAAGTGTATAAATTAATCGGGTCGATTTGTATAACTTTACATGCACATGAAGCACCTACGTTTTTTAAATAAATACTTCCTCAAATATAAATGGTGGATTATTCCAGGAGTTTTCTTTGTGATCATCTCTAACATTTTCGCAGTCATTCCTGCACAAGTAATCGGTCATGCTTTTAACCTCATCATCGAAAACATCCAGGTATACACCCTATTTTCAGGTTTTAACAGGCAAGCTATTGTTTACGAGATCTTCAGTTACAGCCTGCTTTATTTTGGTGCCCTGGTCATCCTTTTATACCTGATGAGGGGTTTGTTTTTATTTTTCATGAGACAAACCATTATCCTTATGTCGAGGCATATAGAGTTCGACATGAAAAACGAAATCTATGCCCATTATCAGGAACTTGGTATGGGTTTTTACCGTAAGAACAATACCGGCGACTTAATGAACCGCGCTACTGAAGATGTGAACCGGGTAAGGATGTATGTAGGTCCAGCAATTATGTATGCCATCAATACAGTGGTGCTCTTTCTGCTCATCATTTCTTATATGTATTCGGTAAATGCCACCTTAGCTACCTATAGTTTACTCCCGCTTCCACTGCTGTTTATCAGTATTTACTTTGTGAATACCATGATTAATAAAAAAAGTGAAAGAATTCAAGAACGCCTGTCCACGCTCTCTAGTTTTGTACAAGAAAGATTTTCAGGAATCAGGGTTATCAAATCTTATGTACGAGAAGAACATACCAAAGAAATTTTCGCACAGGAAAGCGAGGGCTACAAACAAAACTCGATGAGCCTTGTAAAAGTCCAGGCGGTTTTTTATCCCACTATCCTTTTATTGGTCGGCCTGAGTACCATTTTAACGGTTTTTATTGGTGGCAAACAAGTAATGAATGGTGCCATCACTGCGGGTAACATTACCGAATTTATTGTATATGTTAATCAGCTTACCTTTCCAGTTAGTATGCTGGGCTGGGTAACCACCCTTATTCAGCGAGCCGCAGCATCACAAAAAAGAATCAACGAATTTCTGCAGCTCCAGCCTGATATTGTTTCCGGTAAAGTAGAAATACCAGAATTTCATGGAAGCATCCAATTTAAAAATGTCAGCTTTACTTATCCGGATACAGGAATACAAGCCATAAAGAAAGTAAGTTTCGAAATCAAAAAAGGACAATTTGTAGCCCTTATTGGTCGTACAGGCTCAGGAAAATCTACCTTAGCCAATTTAATCATGAGAATGTATGATGCAGATAGTGGAGAAATCCTGGTAGATAAACACCCTTTAAAAAGCCTTAACCTGGGTGTTTACCGTAACCAGGTTGGCTTTGTGCCTCAAGAAGTTTTCTTGTTTTCTGACAGTATTAAAAACAATATTGCTTTTGGTTTAAATCAAGTGGTGGAAGAGGATGTTCTGGAAGCCGCAAAAAGTGCTGCTGTATACCACAACATTATGGATTTTGAACTAAAGTTCGAAACGATGTTGGGTGAGAGGGGTATTACACTCTCTGGCGGGCAAAAACAACGTGTATCAATAGCTAGGGCTTTAATTAAAGAACCGAAAATATTGATTTTTGACGACTGTCTTTCTGCAGTGGATACTAAAACGGAGGAAGAAATTCTCAGCAACCTGAGCAGGATCATGAAAGATAAGACAAGTATTCTTATTGCACACCGTATTTCTTCCATTAAAAATGCTGACGTAATTATGGTGTTGGATAATGGCTCAATTATAGAACAGGGTACCCATCAGGAATTAGTAGCCTTAAATGGCGCCTATAAGGAAATGTATCAAAATCAATTACTTGAAGAAGAAAAACATTCTGTGTAATTTCTATTTTGAAGTTTAATATATAATCCTTTATATTTACCCGTACCAAAACCAAGATCAATACCAACCATGGGAGAATTTGACAACAAAGAGAGAGAAGAGGTGTTTTCTAAAAAAGTAAGAGCTGGTAAGAGAACTTATTTTTTTGATGTAAAAGCAACGCGTTCAGGAGATTTTTACTTAACCTTAACAGAAAGTAAAAAAAGATTAGAAGATGGTGTATTTGTAAAACATAAAATCTTTCTTTATAAAGAGGATTTTGAAAAGTTTGCAGAAGGATTAAATGAAACCGTTGATTACATTAAAAATCACCAGGATGTAGTTGAAAAACGTTATGAATTTTCAGAAAATCAGGAAGGAAATGGTACTAAAACTAACGAAGACTTTTCATTTTAAAGAAAACAATTTCTTAAAGCTCCTTTTAGGGGCTTTTTTTTTGACCAAAATTTAAATTCACCTCTTAAAGAAGCTGCTTTTTACGCCTACCCTTGCCGCATTTAGCCTTTCTACTTTTATGCTGCAGGAGACCTTTGATAATTAACACCGGCACAGTTAATAAAAAAGCTTAGGTTAAGTTCCCTAAAGCAATAGCATCATCGTTTAAGCAAACAATTAAATCATATAACAATTGTATGTTTTTATCTTCTGTTTGCAAGTTATTATCCAGCACATCTAGAAAATCGAAATAGAAAGTATCGAATATTTTATCAGGGAGATCAATTTGTTTTAAACGAAGCTGGTAAGCAGTATGAAAAATGAGGTGCATTATAGAAAAGTACAAATCCTGGGTTTCTAACAACAGCATTTTATAATCTTTACCAGTGCCCTCGTTAATATAGAAATGAAAGTTATCAGAGGCATGTTGGTGGCATTCTTCATTGAGCATCACATCTACTTCATCTAAGCTGTTAGTCATGTAATAAATTTTGATGTGATCTGCTACCTTGTTCACAGATTTCAGCAACAATTTCACTGCAGGATCAGTCAACATTTCCAATACATCAAAATCATTCTCATAGATCGAATCTGCCTTCACCAAGCCCTTTAAATCTGATAATTCTCGCTCAAATGCGAGTGAATAACCATATTTACAGAATTCACTAATGGTGAAGCTCAAGATATGAGACACCATTCCGAGTAAAACAACCTCGTTATCCCTTTCTTTCTCATTCATACCTAATTTTAAAGCTATACACTTTGCGGCATAAAAAAAAATTTGTCTAGAGATTAATGCAAATATAAGTTATAAATAATGCGCACCAACGCCGGACCTCCTACCGACCTGATAGGGACCTTGTTCGGAAAAACCGAAATAAGCTCCCTATCAGACCCGGAGCAAGCTAGTATGTGGTAAAAACTACTGTTAAATGAAAAATAAAGGAATCTTGGAAATAAATTAATCAGCTAAAAAAGAAACGGGGATACAGTTACCTAAAACCATATCCCCGCCATCTAATTAACGCTCTCGGTAATAAGACGCTTTTATAATGATTTTATTGTTTGAAGCATAAAAAAAGCAACTTTTATTTGATCCTGCTTAGTAGAAAATAAAATAACCCATACTTTTAAAGATACTTTTTATATTAGCCTTATGGAAGACCTAAAACCACTGCTCTTGTTAAACGTTGAGGAACAACGAATATTGGGTGTACTTATAGAAAAAAGTAAAACGACGCCAGATTATTACCCTATGAGTATCAATGCCATCATGGTTGCCTGTAACCAAAAGACTTCCCGAAATCCGGTGGTTAATTTTGATGAAGAAACGATAACACTCACTTTAAATGCTTTAAAAATTAAAGGTTTGGTAGGAACAGCAACTGGCCCAGGAAGCCGAAGCATTAAGTACAAACACAATTTAGCCATTAAATACCCTTTACTACCAAGAGAACTTAGTGTTTTATGCCTATTATTACTTCGCGGGCCTTTAACTTCAGGTGAGATCAATACCAATTCGGCCAGGATGTCAGTTTTTGAAAGTATTGAAGAAGTTCAGGAAATTTTATTGAAACTTGCAGCAGACCAGCCTCCATATGTTAAACAAATAAGTAAAAAAGCAGGACAAAAAGAGATGCGATTTATGCAACTTTTTGGGGGAGATAAAATACAGGAATTACCAGAAGAAGCTACCATGCCTGTTGCTGAAGTAAATACCTTGCTGGAACAAAGGGTGCAGAAACTAGAATTGGAACTGGAAGAATTAAAAGAAATGGTTAACTTGCTGATGAATACCTAACAAAAAACGGGAAACATTTTGGCACTATATATTGTTATTAGTAGCAAATAAAAAAAACATGAATAAAATAAAATCATACGCGTCTAAAAGTGCGAATCAACCATTAGAACCTTATCAGTTAGATCGCCGGGAGCCAAATGAAACAGATGTAGAAATTAAAATATTGTTTTGTGGCGTTTGTCATTCAGATATTCATACGGTTAGAGATGAATGGGGAGGCACTATGTATCCCGTTGTACCTGGTCATGAAATTGTAGGTACAGTAACCCGCATAGGCAGTAAAGTTAACCGTTTCAAAGTTGGCGATACCGTTGGGGTTGGTTGTTTTGTAGATTCTTGTGGCCATTGCCATAATTGTGAGGAAAATAATGAGCAGTATTGCGAAAATGGGCATTCTCAAACTTATAATTCGCTGTTGCAGGATAAGAAAACCATAACTTATGGTGGTTATTCGAGTCATATTGTGGTAACCGAGAAATTTGTATTAAGCATATCTGATAAATTACCTTTAGAAAAAGTAGCGCCTTTATTGTGTGCAGGTATTACTACTTATTCGCCTTTAAAACATTGGAATGTTAAGGCTGGCGATAAATTGGCTGTTGTTGGCTTAGGTGGCCTGGGGCACATGGCGGTAAAAATAGCCGTTTCCATGGGTGTTGAAGTTACCGTACTCAGTCATTCGCCGGGCAAAGAGAAAGATGCTTTAAATTTAGGTGCCCATCATTTTGAATTGACCAACGTTAAAGAAAACATGGTGAAAATGGCAAACACCTTTGATTTTATAATTGACACCGTTTCTGCGCCACATGATTACAACGACTACCTGGCGCTTTTAAGCACCAATGGTGTAATGATATTATTAGGCGTACCGCCAACACCATCCGAAGTACAAGCCTTCCATTTAATTGGTGGTCGCCGCAGCCTGGTAGGCTCTTTAGTTGGTGGAATTAAAGAAACACAGGAAATGTTGGATTACTGCGCAGAACACAACATTACTTCAGATGTAGAAATGATCAATATTGATCAAATTAATGAAGCTTATGAACGTACCCTTGCCGGTGATGTGCATTACCGCTTTGTAATCGATATGGCTTCATTAAAATAGAATACTTAACACAGAGATGCGAGGATGCATTCCGTTAAATTATTTATAGGATAAAAAAATGTGATCCCTATCACATTTTGTAAGTAGCAAAGTCATTTTAATATCAGTAGAAGTATTGCATTTTTGTAACCTATTCTTTACCGATGTTAGAGACCAAAGCTTTATCTATAGATACCCATTGTTACCATTGTGGAGAAGATCTACTATCCAGCGTTTATACGCTGGATAGTAAGAGCTTTTGCTGTGTAGGCTGCAAAGGGGTATACCAAATTTTATCCAGTTATAATTTAGGCAATTATTACGCCTATAATGATGTTCCAGGAAAAACCCAACAACAGCAGACCACACACTTCGAGTATTTAGATGAGCCTGCTATTGTGGCAGACCTTGTGGACTATAGCGATGACCGGATAACGGTGATTACCTTATACATTCCGGCCATTCATTGCAGTTCCTGCATCTGGCTTCTGGAGAATTTATATAAAATTAACCCCGATATTGTTCAATCCAGAATAGATTTCTTAAAAAAACAAGTCGCCATTACTTTTAAACACCAGGATCTATCTTTGAGAAAGGTTGTTGAAACCTTGACCGGCATAGGCTATGAGCCTTTAATTAGCCTGCAGGATGTAGTTAAAAAACAGCAGACCGAGGTTAGCGATAGAAAACTGATGACCAGGATTGCGGTGGCAGGTTTTTGTTTTGGTAATACCATGTTACTCAGTTTCCCTGAATATTTTGGTCTCTCAAATTTAGAGCTGGAATTTAAAAATTTCTTTGGCTGGCTTAATATTGCTTTTGCTTTTCCGGTAGTTTTTTATTGTGCTAAAGATTATTTCACATCTGCCTGGCTTAACCTTAAAAATGGTGTTCTTAACCTTGATTTCCCTTTAGCATTAGGTATTTCAGTGATGTTTCTGCGGTCTATCGTAGAAATTACAACCAAAACAGGAGCTGGTTTTGTTGATACGCTTAGCGGTTTAGTTTTTTTCCTTCTTGTAGGGAAATGGATGCAGGCGCATACTTACCACCACCTTTCTTTTGAAAGAGATTACCGTTCTTACTTTCCGGTGGCAGTTACCGTAATAGAGAATGGAAAAGATAAACCTGTACCTTTAAACTTATTGAAAAAGGGAGACCGTATCCTGATTAGGAGTAATGAGATTATTCCTGCGGATGCCATATTATTAAATGGTGAAGCTAAGCTGGATTTCAGCTTTGTTACGGGTGAATCATTACCGGTAAAAAAGGTTTTAGGCGAAATAGTTTATGCGGGTGGCAGACAACTTTCTGGCGCAATAGAGCTGGAAGTAATTAAAGCAGTTTCCCAAAGTTACCTCACTAAGTTATGGAACAACGAGACTTTTACTGCTGATAAAGACAGGATTAAGACTTTTAGTGGCAAGGCCAGCAAATATTTCAGCGTTGCTTTGTTGTTAGTGGCACTCAGTGCAGGTGCTTTCTGGCTTTTTACTGATCCTACAAAAGCATTGGCTTCCTTTACCGCAGTACTGATTATCGCTTGTCCTTGTGCCCTGGCCCTGAGTTCTCCATTTACCCTGGCAGCGGTATTAAGTATTTTCGATAAAAATAAATTCTATTTAAAAAATACGGCAGTCATTGAAGAGCTTGCCCGGATCGATACTTTTATATTTGACAAAACAGGCACGATTACCAATCCGGAAGCTGCTGGCTTTAGCTTTAAAGGTAACTTATCACCAGATCAAAAACAATTAATAAGCGACCTGGCAAGAAATTCCGGACACCCTTTAAGTCGCGAATTAGTAAAATGGATAAACTTACCTGCAAGATACCAGGTAACAGCTTATAAAGAAAAAGTAGGCCGGGGCATAACCGGCAGCATTAATGCGCATGAAATAAAATTAGGTAGTGCCTCTTTTTTAGGTTTATCGCTGAATAATTTGCCTGAGGGTAGTCAGGTTCACGTGGTGGTCGACGGTCAATACCTGGGTTATTTTATCGCTAGTCAGCAATGGCGCAATGGCTTTAAAGATTTAACGTTGAAACTGGGCAAAACTGCAGATTTACATCTTTTATCTGGAGATCAGGACCATGACCGTAAAAACCTTATTCCTTTCTTTCCAAGGGTACAGCAAATGAATTTCCAGCAATCGCCACAAAATAAGCTGGATTATGTTTTACAATTGCAGGGAAAGGGAAAAAAAGTACTGATGTTTGGGGATGGCTTAAATGATGCCGGTGCTTTAAAACAAAGCGACCTTGGTGTTGCCGTAACCGATAATATCAATAACTTTACACCTGGCTGTGATGCGATATTGGATGGGGCTAATTTCAACAAAATCCCTCAATTTATACAACAAGCTAAAGATGCTGTAAAAGTGATACATATGAGCTTCGGAATCTCCCTGAGCTATAACTTTATTGGGTTATTTTTTGCTGTTCAAGGACTATTATCACCACTTTTCGCTGCAGTATTGATGCCTATTAGTACTGCTACTATTATTTTATTCACCAGCATCACCGCAAGGCTTTATGCTAGAAAAAATCGTTTACTATGAACATGCTCTACATGTTAGTCGGTATCAGCATTTTGCTGGCATTAATCTTTCTTATTGCTTTTTTCTGGGCCTCCAAAACAGGACAGAATGACGACACTTATACCCCTGCCATTAGGATGCTATTTGATGATGAAGTAGAAAGCATTCCACCTAAAAAAAGTGACGAAGATCAGATTTAGAAACGATTAACATCATTCCGTTAGCCTAGGGGCTATTGTAATTTTACCCGCATCATAAAACATCCACTATACAAGTATGACTGAAAAATTCTACTACGACAATAAAATTGTCAGGAACTTTGCCATTGCCACCATCGTTTGGGGTATCATTGGCATGACAGTTGGCCTGCTCATTGCTACACAGCTTTTTGCTCCTTCCATGAATTTGGGCAGCCAATACACAACTTTTGGCCGGATCAGGCCACTGCACACCAACGCCGTTATTTTTGCTTTTGTTGGTAACGCCATTTTTATGGGTGTTTACTACTCCTTACAACGCTTACTTAAGGCCAGGATGTTTAGTGATGCTTTAAGTAAAGTACACTTCTGGGGCTGGCAGCTCATCATTGTGGCCACTGTAATTACCCTTCCAATGGGTTTTACGTCCTCTCATGAGTACGCTGAAATGGAATGGCCAATTGATATCGCAATTACGATAATCTGGGTTGTTTTTGGTATCAATATGTTTGGAACGATTATTAAACGCCGCGAACAGCACATGTATGTAGCTATTTGGTTTTATATAGCCACATTTGTTACTGTAGCTGTTTTGCATATTGTTAACTCCTTTCAATTACCAATATCAGCTTTTAAAAGTTATTACCTCTTTGCAGGTGTACAAGATGCGTTGGTACAATGGTGGTATGGCCACAATGCGGTTGCCTTCTTTTTAACCACCCCTTATTTAGGAATGATGTATTACTTTCTTCCTAAAATGGCTCAGCGTCCAATTTATTCTTATAAATTAAGTATACTTCACTTCTGGTCTTTAATTTTTATTTACATCTGGGCGGGACCACACCATTTATTGTATACTTCTCTTCCAGGATGGGCACAATCATTAGGTGTTGCTTTTTCTATTATGTTAATTGCACCAAGTTGGGGCGGGATGATCAATGGTTTACTTACCCTGCGCGGTGCCTGGGATAAAGTGCGTGAAGATCCAAAATTGAAGTTCATGGTTGTTGCACTGACCGCTTACGGTATGGCAACTTTTGAAGGACCGATGCTTGCATTTAAACAAATTAATGCCATTGCACATTATACCGATTGGATAGTAGCACACGTACACGTTGGCGCCTTAGGTTGGAATGGTTTCTTAACTTTCGGTATCTTATACTGGTTGATACCCAGAATTTACAAAACTGAATTATATTCTAAAAAACTCGCTTCTTTCCACTTCTGGATAGGCACATTGGGTATTATATTTTATGCTGTACCGCTCTATTTTGCCGGTTTTACCCAAGGCCTAATGTGGAAAGAGTTTACAGAAGAAGGGGTTTTGAAATACCCTAACTTCTTAGAAACTTTAATTCAGATTCTTCCAATGTACATATTAAGGTCTATTGGTGGTGCCTTGTATTTAGTAGGGGTTATTGTAATGACTTATAACCTTATCAAAACTGCTTTATCTGGTAATTTATTAGCAGATGAGCCTGCAGAAGCACAACCTTTGGCTGAAAATTATGTACCTGTTGGGTCTGATAAAAAATTACACCGCATGCTGGAACGTAAACCGATGGTATTCCTGGTACTTTCCCTTGTGGTTATTCTTATTGGTGGTATGATAGAAATGATGCCAACCTTTACTATAAAATCAAATATCCCAACAATTACCAGTGTAAAACCATACTCTCCGCTTGAATTACATGGGCGAGATGTTTACATTAGAGAGGGTTGTGTAAATTGTCACTCGCAGATGATCAGGCCATTCCGTTCAGAAACAGAACGCTATGGTGAATACAGCAAGGCTGGAGAGTTTGTGTATGATCATCCACATTTATGGGGATCAAAACGTACCGGACCAGATTTGCAGCGTGTAGGCGGAAAATATTCTAACGCGTGGCACTTTAACCACATGTTAGATCCACAAACCATGTCGCCAGGTAGTATTATGCCTCCTTATGAATGGCTAGTTGATCAAACACTGGATACCACAACAACGATCGCCAAAATTAATGCCATGCGCACCCTTGGCGTTCCATATGAACCGGGTTATGAGCATAAAGCCAATAAAGACCTAGACATACAGGCAAAGTCTATTGCATTGGATTTACAAAAGAACAATGTAAAAGTAAAAAGCGATAAAGAAATTATTTCTCTTATTGCTTACCTGCAACGTTTGGGAACAGATATTAAAGCAAAATAATTACCTAAAAAAGATAGCTATGTTTAGACAATTTTTAGATCAAGTAGACGACAAACAAGTGTATTTAATCACTTCCTTAGGTATATTTCTTTTATTTTTCATTGTAGTTGGCATTATAATTCTAACAATGAAAAAAGAAGATATCAACTACATGAGCCAACTCCCATTAAAAGAAGAAGAATAAGAATATGAGTTACGCAGATTTATTGGTGATTGCCATGGGCATCACCGCTTTCATGATCCTAGGAGTTTCCATCTTGATGCTTAAGGTGATTAAATTTTACATTAACGAAAAGGTAAACCCCACTCCTTTTGCTACACCGGCAGAAAAAGCCCGTAGAAAAATTGCCATAGATGAAAGGAAAGCTTTAAAAGAATTAAAGCCTCCTCTCATTAACCGTTTAATGGGCCTAAAGCCCCTTTCTGAAGAGAAAGATTTGGTGATGGAACATGAGTTTGATGGGATTACAGAGTTAGACAACCCTACCCCAGGATGGTTCATGGTTTTATTTTATGGCTCTATTATTTTTGCTGTGGTTTATATGTTTAATTATGAGGTATTTGGCTGGGGACCTAACCAAGAAAAAGAATATGCTACCGAACTACTGGATGCTGCTACTGCAAAAGAAGCTTTTCTGGCTAAACCGGGTAATGCAAAGAACAATGTAAATGAAAACAACATTGTTCAAAGCAAAGATGCCGCAGTAATTAGTTCGGGCGCAGGCTTATTTGTAAACAGGTGTACGCCTTGTCATGGTGATTTGGGGCAAGGAATTGTAGGCCCTAATTTAACAGATGAATTCTGGATACATGGCGGTAGCGTAGCTGATGTGTTTAAAACCATTAAATACGGTGTACCTGAGAAAGGGATGATTTCCTGGGAAAAATCATTAAGTGCACAACAAATTTCTGACCTTACCAATTACATTTTATCACTACAAGGTAGTAACCCTGCAGGTGCCAAGGCAGCTGAAGGGGATAAACAAAAATAATATGTCACAAAAACGTGAATGGATTTATCCCCGTATCATTAAGGGGAAAATTTACCAATACCGTTCTGCTGTTAGTTACTTTTTTCTGGCGCTGCTCTTTGCAGCGCCATTCATTAAGTTAAATGGTGAGCAACTCATTTTGCTCAATGTGGTGGAAAGGAAATTTGTATTCTTCGGAGTCATTTTCTGGCCACAGGATTTTTACCTCTTTGTGTTAGCCTTACTTACTTTCATCGTCTTTGTAGTGTTATTTACAGTCGTTTTTGGAAGGGTTTTCTGTGGGTGGGCCTGTCCACAAACCATTTTCATGGAAATGGTCTTCAGAAAAATTGAAAACTGGATTGAAGGCGATTACCTGAAACAGAAAAAACTCAATGAAGGCCCTTTAACAAATGATAAAGTAATTAAAAAAACGTTAAAACACGGTATATTTTTTCTAATTTCCTTTTTTATTGCCAACATTTTCCTGGCCTATATCATTGGTACAAATGCCCTCTTTAAGATTATTACAGAACCCATAGAAGCGCATTTATCAGGTTTTATTTCCATTTGTTTGTTCACTTTCGTTTTCTACCTTGTTTTTTCCAGAGTGAGAGAGCTTGTTTGTATCCTTGCTTGCCCCTACGGTCGTTTACAAGGGGTATTATTGGACAATCAAAGTATCATTGTTGCTTATGATTATGAGCGTGGTGAACCCAGGGGTAAAATCAACAAAAAAGAAGACAATCATTTAGGCGATTGTATTGACTGCAAACTTTGCGTTCAGGTTTGTCCTACGGGTATAGACATTAGGGAAGGTACACAAATGGAATGTATCAATTGTACCGCCTGTATTGATGCCTGTGATATGGTTATGGAGAAAATTGACCGCCCATTGCGTCTGATTGGTTTTAAATCTGAAGATGAAATTAAATTAAAACAACCTTTTAAATTAAGCAATAGAATATTTGGCTATAGTGCTGTCTTGATTATCTTAATGAGTGTGCTCAGTTACCTGCTCATTAGCAGAAGTGATGTAAAAGCGACCATATTAAGGGCTAGCGGAACACTTTACCAAATGCGCGATAAAGATAAAACGGTGAGCAACCTGTATAATGCAGAACTGGTTAATAAAACAAGTAGAGACCTTAAATTTGAAATCCAGCCGGATGACAAAAATGCAAAGATTCAATTTATTCAAAAAGAGGATCACTTAAAATATGGTGGCACAGTAAAAATCACCTTCTTTGTGGTGATGCCACAAAATGTTATTAAAAAATATAAATCTGATCTTGGGTTTAAACTGATATCAGGCGGCAAAGTGATTGACCATTTCACGACTACTTTTATAGCACCACCAAACAATTAAAAAAATGAATTGGGGAACAAAACTAATTATTGGCATGCTTTCATTTATGACCTTCATTATTGTGCTTGCAGTACTAATGATGAGGAGCAGTGATGATGCCCTAGTAGATAATGACTACTACGAGAAAGGAATTAATTACGATAAAGATTACACTAAAAAAGAAAACGTTAAAAAGGATCATGCAACGCCAGAGGTTAGCATTGTTAACAACACTTTCATCATCATTTTTTCACAAGCTGCTGAAGGAACAGTAAAATTGATCAGAACGGCAGATAAAAAATTGGATGAGACGATGGTACTGAAAACCGACACAGCAAATCAATTCAAAATACCTATGGACGGAAAAGCCACTGGTTTATGGAAATTACAGCTGGATTGGAAAAGTATGGGCACTCCTTATCTGTATGAAAAGGAGGTAATGCTGTAATGAGCGAACTGTACCTGGCCTTTATGATTGGATTATTAGGAAGTGTGCACTGCATTGGCATGTGTGGCCCACTGGCTTTTGCTGTCCCTTCTTTAAAACCTGGAATGGGCTACCTGGTATTGGATAAAATACTTTATCAATTTGGCCGTATTATCTCTTATTGTGTTTTAGGTGTATTTGTTGGGTTAATAGGCAGGCAAATCTGGATGTCTGGAATGCAACAGGGCATCAGTATATTTACGGGATTGTTAATTATTGTTGCAGCCTGCTCCAGGATATTTAAATTTTCAACGGGAAATCGATCTTCCTTTCTCCTTAAGCCTTTCCATAAATTATTTGGTTATGCACTGAAACATAAAGCAAACCACTTAATCATCGGTATGATAAATGGATTGTTACCTTGCGGTTTTGTTTACCTGGCTTTAGCGGGCGCTGTAAATACTGGCAGTGTAGCAAATGCAGCAGCATACATGTTTTGGTTTGGAGTGGGTACAGCGCCTTTGATGTTGCTGGCAACCATAAGTATGGGTTTTACTGGCAATTTATTCAGAAGACGCATTAATAAGGTGATCCCTTTTATGATGTTATTTTTAGGGATGTGGTTTATTTTAAGGGGAATGAATTTAAACATACCTTATTTAAGTCCATCAAAGCCAAACAGTTCAGTTGCAGTTTGCGACTAATTTAATCTGCCATACTAAACAATGGTGTTGTAGGCTGATTCTTCCAAAGCCTTGCATCCAGTGTCATACAGATATTTCTTAAAAAACGCTTGCCCAGAATGGTTACCTGTAATTCACTTTCGCCGATTTCTACTAATTTATCTTTTGTCAGCAGTTGCATACGTTCCAGTCCTTGATAAAAAGCATCACTTTGCTGAGATGGCAAATACCAAGAAGTATGGCCTTTACACATGATGTTTAAAATATGCTGGCGTAAAATCAAGTCATCAGCAGTCAAAATATGACCTTTAAACACAGGAATCTGTCCGGCATTCACTAACTCAAGGTATTCTTCCACTTTTTTCACATTCTGTGCAAATCCAGTCCAGGTATCACTAATCGATGAAACACCCAGACCAATCATTAACTGGCTGTATTGATCTGTATAGCCCATAAAATTACGGTGCAGTTTTCCATTTTGTTCTGCAGTATAAAGGCTGTCGCTTTTTAAAGTAAAATGATCCATTCCAATTTCGGTATAACCACCAGCTTTTAACATTTCCCTACCAGTTTCATAAAGCTTTTGCTTCAATTCGGAAGATGGCAGATCTTTTTCGGTATACCTTCTTTGTCCGGGTTTTACCCAAGGCACATGTGCATAGCTGTAAAAAGCAATACGGTCAGGCCTTAAAGTTAGCACAGCGTTAACAGTATCCATTAGGCCATCAAGCGTTTGTAGGGGCAAACCATAAATCAGGTCATAATTAACAGAGCTATATCCAGCCTCTCTGGCTAGCAGTGTGGCTTTTTCTACTTCACTATAGGTTTGAATGCGGTTGATGATGAGCTGAACTTTAGGATCAAAGTCCTGAATCCCCAGGCTCACTCTTTTAAAACCTAATGTATATAAGGTTTCCAAGTGTTCTTTTCTCGTATTTCCGGGATGGCCTTCAAAGCTAAATTCAGCCTGATCGTGGCGATCGGCAAGCTCAAAAATACCGTTGATGAGCTTCGCCAGGTTTTCAGGACTGAAGAAAGTTGGCGTACCACCACCAAGATGTAATTCTTTAATGATGGGTTTGGCAGGCAATAAAGCTACATAAAGTTGCCATTCCTTTAATACAGCACTGATATAAGGATCCTCAACGCCATGATTGCGGGTAATTCGGGTATTGCAACCACAATAGGTACACAAACTTTCACAAAAAGGAAGATGGATGTATAAACTTATGCCATCTGCGGCATTACTCTGGTTGAAAGAAGTGATTACAGCATTCTTCCATTTATCAATGTTAAAGTTAGCAACGCACCAATAGGGAACTGTTGGATAACTGGTGTAACGAGGTGCAGCAACATTGTACTTGTCAATAAGCGCTTTAGAATTCATAAGATTTTTTAGTATCACTGTCGCATGATTTAGAACAAATACAAGAAGTGCCTAAACATTTTTTCTCTTGCCATTTATCCAGATTTTGAATAGTTTCAGCAGCTAATATCATGGAAAGTGATTCAGCAGGATGCTGATCTATTGCAGAAGACGGAACACTTGCTATTTTGATATCTCTTTTTTCTGCTGCTTGCTGGTCTATATGTGAAATAGACGTAGATCGCGTGGCAATATATTTAACGCCAAGATCTGCAAGTTTATCAATAACTTTTGCGTTTACTTCATCACCATTAAAAACGATAACTGCTTCTTTTCCTTCGGCATAAGCAGCAGTATCCTCACTTAAAGAGTTTGAAATTAAAGTAATTTCATGTTTCTTTCGGTTGGCTATTGCCAGCGGTTCTTTTTCGAAAGACTTGATACTATAGGCTACTACTCTCATGCTTGATCATTTATAGATCAAAATTAACTCAATGCAGCCGGAAAGATAATGAGGTTAATCAGTCATAAATATGATGTTAATCAGTTTTTCATTTGTAGCAGCCTTTGCAGGTCTAAGATTTGAATCTGACTTCCCTTTCTTTCTATAATATTTTCATCCTTAAAATCACTTAAAATTCTGCTCACCGTTTCCGTAGCCATTCCTGCAAGTGCTGCCAGGTTGTCTCTGGAAACTTTGAGTAATAATGGATTATTGGATTTTTCTTGTTTTGTTAATCTGATGAGAACTTCCGACAAACGTTTACGGACAGAATGGTAGGCAAGCTGCATGAGCTGTTCCTCTTTCTCCATTAAATTATTCGACAATATTTTAATAAACTGCCTGCCAATTGCCGGATACTGGTTCAATAATTCTTCCATCATATCTCTAGGCAACAAGCAGATGGAAGTATCTTCCAAAGCTTCAGCAGTTTCAGCATATGGCTCATTCAGCAACAGGGATGGAATTCCAAAATACTGATCATCAGTATAAATACCAGTCATCAGTTGCCGTCCATCTTCAGTTAATTTTACCGTTTTAATTTTCCCTTCAATCACCAGAAAAACGCCTGTAACGGCATCTCCCTCATAATAGACCACCTGTTTCTTTTTGATGTGCCTTAGTTTACGTTCGGTAATTAATTTCTGAAGTTCTTTTAAACCGGAAGTATGACTAATTAAACCCGATATTTGTTCTAAAGATTTGCTATAAAAGGCTTCGTGTTTTGTTTTTTTTCTTAGCCTGCTTTCTATTGCATTCAGCAGTTCTACGTCGTCAAAAGGTTTCGTTAAATAATCGTCAGCTCCCATTTCCATACCTTTGCGCATGTCTAGGCGCTCTGCCTTGGCAGTAAGAAAAATAAAAGGTATAGCTGATGTTTGAGGGTTTTTATTGAGTAGAAATAAAACACCATAACCATCAAGTTCTGGCATCATAATGTCGCACAAAATCAAGTCTGGTAAATATTTAGTGGCAAGTTCCACACCAATTTTACCATTTTCAGCCTGCATGACCTCAAAATCTGCCAGTTCTAATATTTCCGCTGTACTTTCTCTGATGTCATTGTTATCTTCTATGATCAGAATACGTGTTTTGCCCATTTACTTAGAAAAAGAAAGAATAAACGTTGTTCCCTGGTTAATCATGCTTTCGAAATGAACTTTACCATTCATTAAAGTGACATAACGTAATACTATATTTAAGCCCAAACCGGTACCAGGGATGTTTCCGGTATTGTGTGCCCTAAAAAAAGGCTGAAATAAATGCACCTGATCTGTTTCAGGTATGCCAATACCATTGTCTTTGACGGTGACGATGCATTGACTGTCATTAATTTCAGTATTAAATTCTATAAAAGTATGTTCTCCTGAATATTTTATCGCATTACTGATCAAATTGATCATACAGTTGCGAAGTAAATTTTGGTCGAGGGTAGTTACACTTTGAAGGCCGGTATGCTGATAAATGATATTCTGATCCTGTTTAGCAATCATTTGCATCTCTTCCGTTATCTCTTCTGAAAATTTCACCAGGTCAAAAGTACTAAAAGTAGGCTCAACATTACCCGCTTCCAGGCGCTCCAGAGATAAGAAATCGTTTAGTATAGTGGTGAGGTTACCTACAGCATTCTTTATTTTACCTACATGCTTTTTAATATTTTGGTTATCAAAAGGTTGTGCATATTTTTCAATAAGCGAAGCGGAAAGTTGAACTGAGCTTAGAGGTGTACGGAATTCATGGGAAGCCATAGACACAAAGCGGCTTTTCAATTGATTAAGTTCCTTCTCTTTTACAAGGGAAATACTGACCTCTTCTTTTGCTTCTTTTAAGGCGACAACGGTCTTTTTTAAAGACCTCGTACGCTCTTCTACCAATTCCTCAAGTTCTACAGCATATTCTCGCAGACGTTCTTCGGCTTCTTTTTCTTTAGAAAGATCATGCACAAAACCAGTGTAAATTTTTCGCTCTTCATATTGTACTTCACTCACTGCCAATCGGAAAGGAAAAGTGGATCCATCTTTACGTAAGCCTCTAACTTCTCTTCCTATACCAATAATGCGCTTTTCTCCAGTATGCTTATAGCGGTCAAGGTAACCGTCATGAGCACTTTTATCAGGCTCGGGCATCAGCACATTGATATTTCTACCGATTACCTCTTCCAGGTTGTATCCGAATAGCTTTAAACCAGCAGGGTTTACACTTTCAATTAAGCCATGCAAATCAATAGTGATAATCCCATCAATGGCATTTTCAATAATCGCATTCAACAACCTGGATTCTTCCATACATTAATTTTTACAAATATAAAATTATTATCGAGCTTAAAGTTTAAGCTTCAACAAAACTAAATAGTGATGCTTGTCATGTTTTATGCTGAAAATTGTACGCTACTTTGCAACAGAATCAAATTTATTTCATCATGACACATACTTTCCACATACCCGTTCTTGGCCTGGGCTACTCTATAGACACCCCATTAAAAGTTGCCAAATTTGGTATTTCTTCTGTAGTTTCCATCGTAGATGACGAGTTAATCGAAAGAATGAGAAAGTATCATGCTGAACTCAACCATATTCCCTATACTCCAATAGCTTTAAAAGAAACCGACAGCAGGGCCAAAAGAATTACCGCCTACCTGAATTTATTGAATACGCTGGTTACACAGCAAATAGAAACAATGAAGCTGCAGGACTTTGGGCCAGAAACAGACTTAACGCGTTATTTTGAGTTGCTACCAGAAACTTCTCCTTTAAAAATAAAATATAGAGAAATTCTGCTCTTGGAAAATGAAAGCGATAGGATGCCTTTGCTTTTAGCACTTAGCCGTCAGATTACACCTGGATCTATTGACGTAAACATTATGTCTAAGGTAGATAAAGCTAATTACAATACTTCAAACGAATATACGGGTGACGATTATACTGATGCACTGGCGGCCATGCGTGGGTTTTCAGAAAGTAAACTCCAGGCTTCCATCATAATTTCTGCAGGCTTAAATCCTCGTTTATTTGCTTACATGGAGCGATGCCCAGATTTTTATCCTTTGGATGGAATTGCTCCAGGAAAAGAGATTATCTTAAAGGTAAGTGATTACCGCTCTGCTTTTATACAAGCTAAAATGTTAGCAAAAAGAGGATTATGGATTTCTGAATTCAGAGTAGAATCGGGATTAAACTGCGGTGGCCATGCATTTGCAACCGATGGTTTTTTACTAGGGCCTATTTTAGAGGAATTTAAGCAGAAAAAAACAGAACTTTCAGAAGAACTTTGGGGTATGTATTCCTTAGCTCTGCAAAACCGGGATGTGCTTTCAACTGTTAAACGGCAACAACGAATAACAGTTCAGGGAGGCATTGGTACTGCTGATGAACATAATTTTCTGCTTAATTACTACCAGCTGGATGCTGCAGGTTGGGGAAGCCCTTTTTTACTGGTTCCAGAAGCAACCAACGTTGATCAGACCACTTTAGATGCCTTAATAACTGCCGAAGAAAAAGACTTTTACCTGAGTAACTCTTCGCCGCTAGGCATATTGTTTAACAATTTCAGAAAAAGCAGCGCTGAGGATTTAAGGTTAGAGCGTATAGCAAAAGGCAGACCCGGCAGTCCCTGCAAAAAGAAATTTCTGGTTAGCAATACCGAGTTTACCGATCAACCCATTTGCACAGCTTCCAGAGAATACCAACATCTAAAAATTGCACAATTAAAAGAAATGAGCCTGCCAGAACCAGAATATCAACAAAAACTAGAGGCTATTGTGGAGAAGATTTGTTTATGCGAAGGTTTATGTGCTTCAACTTACTTAAAAAACGAAATGTTAAAGCCCCGCGAAAATAAAGCAGTGAGCATTTGTCCGAGTCCTAATCTGGCCTATTTTTCTGGCAAATATTCTTTAGCACAAATGGTAGATCATATTTATGGCAGAGAAAATCTATTATCAGAAGTTAACCGCCCTAATTTGTTCATCAATGAGTTAAATTTATACCTCGATTATTTGAAGAAAGACATCGCTATACACATAGACAATTTGAACGATAAGAAAACCAAGTATTATAATAAGTTCTCCAACCAATTACAGGAAGGAATAAATTATTACAAAGCACTGGTTCCAAATTTAAAATTACAGACGCAAACTGCAGTAAAAGAAATTCAGAATCAATTATTCGAAGCAGAAAAGACGTTAAAGAATATAAGTATTGTTTAGCTGTTCTCCCATTTCATCAACTCCATCATCCTTTTAAATTCATCTTGAAGGGCTGCATGGATGTGAATTTTCTCTCCGGTTACGGGATGCATGAATTCCAGTTCGGAGGCATGAAGCAACATAGTTGTCATTTCCCATTGTTCTTTAAAGAATTTATTCTGCTTGTTGCAGCCATGTTTCCGATCACCGATGATGGGGTAAAAGATGTGAGCAAAATGTTTGCGCAATTGATGCATACGGCCAGTTGTTGGACTCGCTTCTACTAAAGAGTACCTGGAAGTGGGGTGCTTGCCAAAGGCTATGTCCAACTCTACTCTGGCAAGGGTAATGAAAGAGGTAAAGGATTCCTGTACAACCCCATTGTCATTGGTTAAGGGATAGTCGATATCCATTTGATCGGGTGCATAACCTCTTAATATGGCTTTGTATTTTTTCTTAATCAAGCCTTCCTGAAATTGTTTATGCAAGGCAATTTCTACCTCTTTTTCGAAAGCAAACAATAACAATCCACTAGTTTTCCGGTCCAGGCGATGAACAGGACTCACTCTGCGGTTAACTTGATCTCTTAACAGTTGTAAGGCAAATTCTTTAGCATCACTAGCAATAGAAGAACGGTGTACCAATAAGCCATGGGGTTTATTGATAACGATCAAATGTTCATCCTGATAAACTATTTCAAGCATATATTTTTTTTGCGAAGATAACATTTGTAAACTTAACCTATCTTTACGATAGCTATAAATGAAATAACAAATTTTGATTATCACCATTCAAACTACGCCGGTAATAGAGAATTCCGAAAACCGCTTGTTGTTTAAAATATTCAATCAAAAGCTTTTGGAAAAGGCAGCAGAACTGCAGCATTTCAGTTTACGTCACCTGGAATATGTAGATCCTATTTTTGACGATGTAGTAATTTACCTGATTTACAATACAAAAAATCAAATGAGGTGGTATATAGCAAATGATGTGACTCCAGAAATCAATGCCTTAATTATAAAAGAAATGAGAAAGTTAGCAATGATTACCCGGGATTAACAAAGGCTTAAAATGCTTAATTGCGCTTCAAATCTAACGTAAAAGAATCATATAAAGTCGCAGTTGTTGCTGGTATTTCAACTTCATGCTCCATGGTATAATATTCACAGGTCATTGTAAATTTTCCAGCATTTTTTTCCAGGATTACCTTTAGAAAACCATGCTGTTCTAAGCTGAAATTCTCTAATTGAACATTTTCAAAATTAGGATTTTCCTGCGTAAACTGCAGATCGTCTTTTGTTGCTAAAACATGCAGCTCATCGAAACCTCCAGACCCACATACAATAAAAGGAACTGTTTTTCTACCTTCATAAGCTTTAGAAAAGCGCTGGTAATTGTGTACATGCCCACTAAAAACGGCGTCAGGCAAGACACCAGCTTTGGCAAAGGAGGCTTCTAATACTGCGATCATCGCTAAACTAGAACCGTGGTTGGTATCTGCAGTATAAGGTGCATGGTGTAAACACACAATAATGGCCCTTTCTTCTTGCAGCTCTCCTGCCCTTATCAGTTCCTTAACAAACCAGTCTTGTTGTTCTTCACTGATGTATCCAAATTTAGGCACATTGCTGTACAAACCAATGATCGTTACTAGTTCCGTATTTAAAGTCCAGTAAACATTGGGTTGGTGTTGGTTTTTTCTGGCTACCTTATCTGAAAAGTAATGATCGTTAAGGCGGTTATCACAGAAAACAGCTTTAAAAGCATCCAGACTTTTATAGGGTATAGGGTTGTTAAGGTTTACATCTGCATCGTGGTTACCTGGAATAGCATAAATCGGAGCAGGATAACTAGCATAAGGTTTGAAAAATTGTTTTTCATATTGTTCCCTTTCACCAAAATGATAAACTATATCACCTAAATGAAACAAGAACTCAGTCGGATAAGAACTATCTTTTGTTTGCAGGCCCATCTGCTCTGCAATCTGCTGTTGAAACGTGGGCGATTTTATTCCGCCTGTATCCCCAACTATATTAAAGGCCAGTGAGGTGGTAGACCTATTTCCCCTTTCAGGCAGATCAAGATGGAATGGATAATTTCCTGAAGGTAAAGGTAAGGGTTGAATTTTAAAAGAATCGTCTGGTTGACCTTTTTTGACAACCGGCTTAGTAACATTATTTTGTTTGACACCGTACATGTGAAAGCAAAGCTATGAAACCCTATTTAATTTGTAGCACCAAAGTGTAAAGTTTACAGAGAATTTACTCCCTCAACCTTCAAAACACATGTTTCCAGACTGCTTTTAACCTTAATGTAAACCAGATAAACCATTATAGTTATAATAATAAAATAGATATACCGATCTTAGCGTCAAAAACAAGAATGACGCAGAGAACACCACTTAAGATAATAACACATAGTCAGGAAGCGGCAGAAAATGTAGTGATTAAATTAGTTTCTACAGATGGGCGAAAGTTTACCTATTTACCTGGTCAGTTTTTAGTTTTAAATTTTAATATTAATGGCAAAGAAATCAGGCGTTCTTATTCCATTTGCAGTAGTCCTGACTTGGATGAACCCCTTGCTATTGCTGTTAAACTGGTAGAAAATGGAGAAATCACAAAATTTCTACACCATAAAGTTGCAGTTGGAGATGTATTATATGCGCTGAAGCCGAATGGGATATTTACTTATCTGCCAGAAAAAGAGGTTAAAAGAACTGTATTTTTATTTGCTGCAGGAATTGGGATTACACCTATTTTTTCAATCTTAAAATCGGCTTTAGTTAAAGAAAACCATAGTAAATTAGTCCTGGTGTACAGTAATAAGTCCGCGGCTAATACTTTGTTTTACCAGGAATTAAAAGAGTGGCAAGATAAATACCCCGAGCGATTAAAAATCATCTTCCTTTTCAGTGAATCCAAATTCTTACTTACTGCCAGGCTGAACAACGTGCGCATAGAACAAATTGTTAAGAATAATTTAAGTTTTAAGCGTGAAGATGCCTTATTTTACACCTGCGGACCAATTAACTACATGGTTTTGTGCAGAATTACACTTCGAGCTTTGGGTTTTCAACAAGAACAGATTAAAAGAGAAACTTATTTCATACCAGAAGATGAGGCCGATGATGATGACATGACCGAAAAAAAAATAAAGGACACCAATACTTATACGGTCATCATTGATTACCAACAAAAAAAGTATCACCTGGAAGTTCCATACTTTAAAAGAATCCTTGATGTTGCTTTAGAAAACAACATTAATTTACCTTATAGTTGCGGCGCAGGAATGTGCAGTACGTGTACCTCTACATGTGTGGAAGGTGGCGTTAGAATGGACTATAATGAAGTACTTACAGACGAAGATTTAGCGAAAGGGCGAGTATTAATTTGCACTGGACACCCAACAGCAAACAATACGCACATCATCATTGGATAAAATCTACTATTAAATCATTATAATATGTTTTTTAAAAAAGGAAAATTAGTATTTATTGAGGCCTTAAAAGAGGAAAGTACAATAGATTTGGCAGTAACCTATTTTACGGCGAAGGCCTTGGTGATCTCGGAAAAAGACGGTGAGTATTATGGAACAGTAGAAGTATTAAACATCAGTGACCTCATTCAAAAAACATCAATCTATGTTTATGATGGCCTTAATACCCGAGAAGCCCATAAACTTTATACCTGGCCTGTAAACTTAGGTGACAGTAAATCTTGGGGCGAAAGCAAAAGAATTTTTCTTGAACAGCAGGTATTGAATTTCCCAATCAACATATTAGCGGTACAAGAGGAGAAATACCTTACCTGGGAATTTATCAGTCCGGAGCAATTTAAAAATATACCATCAGGACTTCAAGCTTCGCCAGAGTTTCAAAACTACCTTGACCATAAGGAGGAGTATTTTTTTCTAAGAAAAGAAAGAAATGAGCCTGTTTAATTTTTTTTTAAACCTACACAATAAAGCATAAAATAAAGCGTCTATATACTTGAGAGCGTTAATTTAAGCGGGGGTATTTCGGACGAAATATCCCCGTTTTCTTTTACATCAAAATGCAGCAAGATAAACAGCCGAAATATCAAGTTTGCTAATCCCCAGCATACAAAGCATAACCAATGCGGTTAAGGCTAATTAAAGTAATTTATAACCAGAACTTTAGGCAAGGTAAAAACCTGCTGCTGACTCCTTATGCGTGATTATAATAACGCTAGCGGCCATTATATTTATTTCCATTTTCAATTAATTATAAACTGTATCCAATAATACAGAAAAATTAAATAAAACCTCTATTTTTAGAGCCAGTCTGCAACCCATTATTATAACAAAGATTAAAATGAATATTTCTGAAGAAGAATTTAGAGAGATTTTTTACCATAGCCCAATCGCAAAATTGATTATCAGTGCAACTGCTGCAGACTATGCTATACTTGATGTTAACAATGCTTACCTTCTTGCAACCCAAACAGAGCGTGCGTCTCTAATTGGAAAATCTGTATTCTCAGCATTCCCAGAAAACCCAATTGATCATTTTTCTAAGAATAATGAAAAAATTATCATTTCTTTCGAGCAAGCGAAAGCAACTAAAAAACCAGATATTCTAAATAGATATCGCTATGACATTTCTATTTCAGGGACAGATCAATTTCTGGAAAAATATTGGACTGCAACCAATACGCCGATATTGGATGAGAATGGAGCAGTGAAAATGATCATTCACTCCCCCTGCGATGTTACAGATCTTTACTTTTCAGAAAAAAGGAAAAAAAAAGCGATAATTGCCATAAAAAATCAACGGAAACAATTGTATTCTATCTTCATGCAGGCACCTGTAGGAATAGGTATTTTTTTAGGCCCGGATTTTATTGTTGATATGGTAAACCCTCGCATCTGTAAGATTTACGGTAAAAATGCAATGCAAATGATAGGAGAACCTGTATTTGATGTTTTACCTTTCGCTAAAGGACAGGGTTTTGAAGAATTATTGAACCATGTCCGTATTACCGGAGAAACCTATGAAGGAATGGCTATAGAAGTTCCCTTAATCCGCAACGGCCTCCTGGAAAAAGTCTATGTTGATTTTGTATATGAACCTTTCTATGAAGATGAAAATACAATTAGTGGTGTAATTGTGGTAACGACAGAAGTAACGGCTAAAGTAATGGCCATGCGTAAACTGGAAGAGGCTGAAGAAAGAGCCAGACTTGCTGCTGATGCTGTTGATTTAGGCGTGTATGACCTCAATATTCTGAATGGAGAAATCATTACTTCTAAACGATTCGCAAATATCTTTGGTTTTGAGGAAACCCAACTCCATAAAGATTATATTTCTGCCATCCATCCTGATGATGTTTTTTTGAGAAAATTAGCACATGAAAAAGCTATTGAGAAAGGCCAAATGAATTATGAGAGCAGGATAATATGGCCAGATAAATCTTTACGCTGGGTAAGGATAGAAGGTAAAGTAATTAAAGATAAAAAAAACAACCCTATACGGATTTTAGGAACTATACTTGATATTACAGCCCTAAAACAGGACAAAGAGCAAGAAAAAAAGCTCATTACCCTGGTAGATAACAGTGTTGAACTGATGTCGATCTTCAATATGGAGGGTATTCCTTCTTATATCAATACTGCGGGAATGGAATTATTAGGATTGGAATCGATAGAAAAATTACAAAATTTAGAATTCTTCCAGCCAGAAATTTTAACTACACTAATTCGGGAGGGTAGCTGGGCTGGAAAAATGATGATTCATAATTATACCAGCGGCGAAGTTTTCCCTGTATTCAATAACTGTATCCGTATTGATGATAACGTTACAGGAAAACCAATTGCAGTTGGTGCCGTTATGCGTGACCTCAGGCCAGAATTAAGTGCAAAACAGGCCTTAGCAGACAGCGAGCAGTTGTTGCGAAATATTACTAGAGCAGCACCCACCGCCTTATGGATGTCGAATAGAAAGGGCGAAATTACCTATGTAAACCAAACCTGGATAGACTGGTCTGGAAACACTTTTCAAGAAAACCTACTTTACGGCTGGATGTCGATCATCCTTCCCGAGGACCTTAAGTTGGTTGTAGAACTTTTCCAGAATGCTATTCATTCCAGGCAGCAGTATGACGTTGAATTTAGAATTGACCATGCTGATGGATCTCAACATTGGTGTGTTGCACTTGGCCAGCCCCAATTCAATGAAATAGGTGAGTTTTCTGGTTACATCGGTTCCTGTACAGACATAACCGAACACAAGGAATTACAAGACCAAAAAGATAATTTCATTGGCATTGCGAGTCATGAACTAAAAACCCCCGTAACCAGCCTTAAAGGCTATGCTCAGGTATTAGAAAGAATCTTGAAAAAGAAAGGTCATGAAGCTGAAGCAGACATGATGCGTAAAATGGACACGCAGCTTAACCGCCTGACTAGCTTAATTGGTGACCTATTAGACGTTACAAAAATTAATTCAGGAAAGCTTCAATTTAATGACCGGATATTTGAACTACAACCGATGCTTAGTGAATTGGTACAAGACCTGCAATTTACTACAGAAAAACATACCTTAATTGAAAATTTTAAACCAACAGGCAAAACTTACGCTGATAAAGAACAGATTGAACAAGTAATCATCAACTTACTCACCAATGCCATAAAATATTCGCCTGATGCAAACAAAATAATCATTCACATGGAGCAAGTAAATGATGAAATCATTGTTGGAATAGAAGATTTTGGTATTGGTATTTCAGCGGAAGAAAAGGCTAGGGTTTTTGAGCAATTTTATCGGGTAAGTGGCAAAATGCAGCATACCTTTTCAGGATTAGGTCTTGGTCTATACATTTCTGCTGAAATCATTAAGCGTGTTGGAGGAAGAATTTGGGTAGAAAGTAAAGAAAGCCAAGGCTCTTGTTTTTATTTTTCACTTCCTGTATACACCTAATTACTCTTTAACTTCATGCTTTTTCGGAAAGTTAAAGAATATGGAAGTAGCCACAGGAATAACAAAGATGGCTATGGTAAAGATGGAGACGAAAAGATCTGTTGTTTCCCCTTCCATTAATTTTGAAATTGCCGCATTAGGATAAATGTATGTGAGGACTGAGGATGTTAATTTAAGTCCTAACACTCCTATTACGATGAAGGCAATCGTTTCAAGAAAAGTAAATTTCTCCATCAGCTTCACAAATCCCTGAGCCACAAAACGCATGGTTAGGATACCAATAAAAACACCTATGTAAATTAAATAAATATTATCCGTAAAGGCCACAGCAGCAAACACATTGTCGATGGAGAAAGCTAAATCCATAATTTCCACCAATGCTACCGTTGCCCAGAAATTACCAATCAAACCAACTGTAGAGCGGTAAAACCAACTCTTTTTCTTATCAATCACCTCATGATCCTGAACTTTATTATGCTTGCTTTTCTTTATAAAGAAATCAACCGCCAGGTATAGTAAATACAAACCACCGAGAGGCTTTAACCACCAAACCTGTACCAACCATGCCGCTAAAAGCAAACAAATCCCTCTAAAAACATAAGCACCAATGATACCATATTTTAGGGCTTTCTTTCTTTGATCTGGTGGCAAATCCATTACCATGGTTGCTAAAACCGCAGCATTATCAACAGAAAGTAGACTTTCAATGACTATTAAATTAAGAATAATCAATAAACCAGCCTGTATATCATTACCTAAAACGGTATGCAAAAAATCCATGTAACTTAAAGTTAAATTAAAGACAACGAAGTATCAATTAAAACATTTGTGTTTATAATTGAAACAAGTAAAAAAAATAGGACATTGGATTCTCTGCGAATATCAATAATACCTTATGTGCAATAAAGATAGAATTAAACACACCAAAATAAAGAAAATTTTTCCTTATTTAAGATTCCTGACTTCTCCAGAATCGGGTGTTTTCTTTTGAAACAACTGAAATATTAATGCCAAAACCACCACAAGCAAACAGCCAATAACATTTAGCCAAAGGTAAGCTACAACTTTTTGATAACCACAAATACACACTATAATTTCTGTAATGATAGCCGCCATAAACACAGCCCTGCCATTTACTTGACGTAAATAAAAAGCGACTAAAAACACGCCCAAAATAGTTCCATAGATATAGGAACCCAGGATATTCACCGCTTCGATCAGGTTGCCAATCTTACTGGCATATAAGGCCATTAAAATACAAATAAAACCCCAGAAAAAAGTTGCCATTCGCGAGGCTTTAAGGTAATGCTGATCGGTACCATTTTTATGAACAAGTCTTTTATAAATATCTATCACTGAGGTGGATGCCAGAGAGTTCAGCGCACTCGCTGTAGACCCCATAGAAGCCAGAAAAATAATAGCGATCAATAGGCCAATTAATCCCTTTGGAAGGTATTCAGTAACAAAGCTCAAAAAAATATAATTATTATCGTTAATATCTGCTTTTGGGTCATTTTTAAGCATCAGGTCTGTTGCTTTTTTACGAATAACTTTAGCCTTATCATCTGCTTCCTTTAAGACGAGCCTTTGTTGGTCAATTGTAACTTGGTCATCTTGATCAAGTGCAATACCTAGCTTTTCCAATTCCTGTTGCTTCTCCTTAAATACTGTTGAATATTCTGCGTTAATAGCCTTTAAATCGCCTTGATAACGACTTTTTTCCAGCTTATTCAGCTCAAAGCTGTTAAAGAAAACCGGCGGTTTATTAAATTGATAAAAAGCAAAAACCAATACACCGATCAAGAGAATAAGGAATTGCATTGGAATTTTAACCAGGCCATTCATTAACAAACCCATCCTGCTTTGTCCTACTGAAGCGCCTGTAAGGTACCGTCCTACCTGACTTTGGTCGGTACCGAAATAAGACAATTGCAGAAAAAAACCGCCTATTAAACCACTCCAAACGGTATAAGGATTATCCCAGTCAAAAGTAAAATCAATGGCATTGGTACGACCCATTTTCCCTGCAATACTGATGGCTTTTCCGAAGCCTACATTGGAAGGCAGTAATTGAACCACTACTAACCCGGCCACAAAAAGTCCGAAAAAAATGATAGCCATTTGTAGCATTTGTGTATAAGAAACAGCTTTTGAGCCCCCATAAACGGTATAAACAATAACCAGGGTACCTATAAAGATAGTGGTAATTGTTGGGTTGAGGTTTAAAATAGCAGAAAGGATAATGGCGGGTGCATAAATGGTAATCCCCGTTGATAACCCCCTTTGTATCAAGAATAAAAAAGCAGTTAATGCCCTTGTTTTTAAATCGAAACGCTGTTCGAGGTATTCATAGGCTGTATAAACCTTTAATCGGTGAAAAATTGGCACAAATGTGATGCACAGGACGATCATAGCCAGGGGCAACCCCAGGTAAAACTGAACAAAACTCATCCCTGAGGCATAAGCCAAGCCTGGTGCAGAAAGAAAAGTGATCGCACTAGCCTGTGTAGCCATCACAGACAAACATACGCTGTACCACGGCATAGAACGGTTACCTAATAAGAACCCATCAATACTTTGGGTTCCACGGCTTTTATAAATGCCATAAAGCACAATTGCCAGAAGTGTACTAATTAATACTGCCCAATCCAGGTTACTCATTCAAAATATTTAGTGAAAACATAAAAAAGAACAATCAAAAAAAACAACCACAGGATCAGTAAACGATAAAACTGTCTCCAGCTTTTCACAAAAGGTGGTAACTCTGGATCTTTTTTGTGTGCTTTTCTCATTTGGAAGGATTTGAAATTAAGTTAACAAATAGCCGAAATGCACCAGGAACACCAGCAGGCAGTTCTCTAAAGAAAGACAAACCGGTGTATACGTACTTTCCCTTACCATAATTGGTTACAAACAGGGAGCCATGCGTTGCAGCTTCACCTTTATCATTCATAGCAAGTATAGGGGTATACCTGGAGTCAAGTTCTTGGGGAAAATAAAGTCCGCGTTCCTGCACCCAACCTTCAAAATCTTTAGCTGTAATTTTATTAGGGTAGTTGAGCACCTGATGGTTTGGCGCCAGAAAAGTTACTACCGCATCTTCTTCGGTTACCCTTTCCCGGGTTAATTTAAAAGGGTATGGCCCTAATTCAGTGATTTTTAAAGGTGTATTTACATTGTATTGCAACAATAATGTACCGCCATCCTGTACATATTTCATTAAGCGGGGTTGCATTGCTTTAATCTTTTCACTAACATTATATAAACGTACACCCGTAATAATGGCATCAAATGAAGTCAGATCACCAGAAATCACCTGGTTTTCTGTTAGCATGACTACCTCATAACCTATTTGCTTTAATGCTGCAGCAACCATATCACCCGCACCTGCAAGGTAACCTATACGTTTCCCTGTAATGTTAATTTCAGCTGCCGATACTTTAGCTGCTGCAACAGGAAATAGCGTCTGTTTGGGAATATGTTCATAATTAATCACCTCCAATCCTTTATTATAGGTCTCAGCACCCACTTGTAACGCCATTGTTAATATGCCTTCGGTAACTTTACCCGCAGGCGTAACACTGAAAGTCACCTCCTTTACCTCCCCTATGTTGCTGAAGTCAAAAGCTATTTTTTCCGGACTAACTTTCCATCCTGCTGGAACAGCAGGCTTCAGCACACCTTTCAATTTACCTTCAAAATTGTTTAACTTCACCTGGAAAGACCTGGCTTGACCTTCCTTAAACACATAAGCTTTTTCTGAAAGAGTAGCGGTTACCGGCGGTGCCACAACCAAAGGTTGATAAACCTCCCCTTTTGCAGGGTCTGTAAATTTGTAAACAATAGGCCTGCTAACCGTTATAATTTGTCCCCCTATTTCCAGGCTTATAAGTCCAACTGCTGGCGCGGGGCTTTCTGGCAGGCCCCTCATGGATAAGGAATCTACGATATAGTACCCGATGGGATGTTTTTTCTCAAGCCAATAGGGCTGCGTTAGCCCAATAGTCTTTGCTGGAATTTTAAAATTAAATACCGTCATTTGCTTAGTCAGCATTGCGGTAGCAGATTGATTGGCACTTGTTGTAACTGCTATTTTGATGGGCATAGAAATATTTCCCCTGGCAATAGCCTGCAATTGCACAGGTATATCAGCTGTAATGGCATAAGCTGGCGTAGGCACATTTGTTTCTATCCAAATTCCCGCACAAGCCATAATAAGTTCATCTAAAAGCTGGTGTTTAAAGGTTTTACCATTTACATTTTTCCTTAACTCCAGCAATAGCGCTACGGAAGCTGCCGGATTTGAAACCTGGTATTCCTGGTTAATCTTGGTTACTAATTTTTGTATTGCCGCCGTGCCTGTTGTGCTGTTCAGCGAAAAATCGACACCCTCAAACAGGTCTTTTTTTGCAGGAATACCAGCAATATGACTAAAGTATTCTATAGCGGGTATTCTTTGAGCTGCAGCACCAAAACCCTGGCTCCGGTGTTGCGACCTGCTTTCGGCAGCTATTTCCCCATAACTTTTACCTAAAAGCGGATTAAACCCTCCAACATCTATTTTCAGTTGATCCTCAGCAGTGGTATTAATGGAACCAAAGTTAAAGGTATTCCATACTATGCGGCGTGCCTTCCAAATACTGACTTGTTTAAGCTGCTCAGGAAATTGTAGCGGGTCTGCTGCGGCAATAAATGCTTCATGAGCCAAAATAGCTGAGGCGGTATGGTTACCATGACCTGCTCTGGCATCTTCTGGAAAGCGGGTAATGATAACCTCGGGTTGAAACTTGCGGATCACCCATACCACATCACTCAATACTTTTTGTTTGTCCCAAAAATTAAAACTTTCTTCAGGAGGAATAGAAAAGCCAAAATCATTAGCACGGGTAAAGAATTGTTCGGCACCATCAATGCCTCTTGCAGCCAATAATTCTTGCGTACGTACTAAACCTAAAAGATCGGCCTGTTCGGTACCTATCAGGTTTTGTCCGCCATCACCGCGGGTAAGGGAGAGGTATCCTGCACGCACCTTCTTTTCTTTGGCAAGGTAAGCGAGTAACTTGGTGTTTTCATCATCCGGATGTGCCGCTATATAGAGCACACTTCCCCTAACATTTAAAGCTTCCAAGCCCTGTTTAATCTCCGCAGCATTCAGAGAAGTACCTTTTTGTGCTTTTAATAAAATTGGCAGCAGGAATAATAAAAAGAAAAATAGGGCCCTTAGTCTCATAAATGTTCGTTGATTTTCGAAATTAATGAAAATTCACGGATCCTGAGAACCCCAACAGATTTATTACAAGAGAATCTTGCTGCTTACTTCTTTATCGATACTTATGAAAACCGGATACTTAACCAGGTTTTTACCAACCATAAAACTAGGCTTGATTTTCAACGTTACCAAACCTTTTTGTTCAGGATCACCTTTTCTAACGCTAAGGAATTTTTTAACATCATCCATTAATTTGCTGTTAGAAATCAAAGAATAAACATTAGCATTTACATCTACAGGCACCACTGTTGTCTTACCGGGTTCTACGCTAACATTCTGACTTACAAATCCGGTTGCTATTTCTTCCCTGTTGATTAGAATTTTATATTCAAACTCATTAATCGACGCCAAGTTGCCTGTAGGGTTGGTGATTTCCAAATTTAATTTAGCCCTTAAGGGGATATTTTTTCTAAAAAGACCCAATGCCAGACCCGGAAGACTAGACAGGTTAATATTCTCCTTATTTATAATTTTCCTTACATCAGTTCCGGCAATAGAGATTTGGTCGGCAGAAGCAATTACATAGGTACACTTTTCCAGTGCTTTTATCTGTTGAGCCTGTTTATTTACACCGCAACTGAATAGCGTTGTCGTTAAAAGGCACAGCAATAGTATTTTTTTCATATCAACTATAACGGTTAAATCTTAAAAAGTATACATTGTGGAAAGGCAAGGATCAGAAGGTTAGTCTGCTGTTCGTCCTTTTGCTAATCACACTGTCAATGCTAAATTTACCCGGACCAGCAAACATCAGGAACACAAAAACCATTAAATAAAGCCCTGGAAGTTCCATTTTTTGAAACCCATCAGGCGGGTGAACAACAAATACGGCAACTGCCATGGTTATAATTAACGGAATCAATGCAAACCTGGTGGCTAAGCCAATTATTAAAAACACAGAACAAAGTACTTCAGCAAAAATAGCAAAGTAGAAAGAAAATTTCATCCCTAAGCCAATGGGGTCTCCAAACTGAATTTCCGCACCACTCAATACCACACTTAACTTGCCTAAACCATGTGTCAGTATGAAACAAGCTACACCTATACGCAACAGAAAAAGCGCAAAATCAAGGCTTTGATGGTTATAATTTGTATTAAAAACTCTTTTCATAATGCTATCAATAGTTTAATCATGGATATGACTGTAAATATATTAATTTTTATTAATCCATAATTAAAACCATTTTAATTGGCAAAGGTTTTGCTCAACATTTTAAATGTTGCTTTTTTGCTACAAATACTTACAAATGAAGCGGTCATCGGCTTAACGCTTGCAAGCAATAAAGAAGCTTAAAATGCTTATAAAATAGGGTGATCAACAATGGGTAATTTGGCGAATTGAAGCACCTCCACACTGGGGAAACCGAAATCAGCCACCACCTTGCCTAAAATCAAATAACATCCCTTGCCTTTAAAAGGATAAAAGGGGGTATGAGTTGGGAAATGTACAGTATCAAAAAAATTGTCCTGCCTATCCAAAAAAGTGCCGAACCACATTTTCTTGTTGTTTTTAGTTCGCACCGTTTTCTCACAAACATACTGCCCTACCATTTTCACCGTCTTACCGAAACAGGCACTCAAATCCTTCGCCATCACCTCCCCGCGGTATTTGGTTTTCAGCAAATCAAACATCCCCAGGCTCAGTGGAAAGCCTAGTAATTCAAATTCATGATAAGCATCCTCCAGCAGGCTGCTTGTGAGCTCCGGCAATTGAAAAGGCTTGGATTTTAATTGGAATAATACGGCCGAGGGTGGGTCGGGTATTTTTGAACCCAGGTAATTATACACCTCCCATAGTAAGACCTTTTTGCTGCTTCCTGTAAAACGGAGGGCACCAATCCTGATGAGCAAAATGCACTGCTGCAAGGTAATACCCGTACGAAGAACAAAATCTTCCAGCCCCAGGTAAGCACCATTCTGCATGCGTTCAGCAACAATCAATTCCATAAACCTGGTTTCCAGGCCATTGACCCCAATAAAACCCATATAAACAGCATTACCCTTCAGGGTAACTTTTGCCTCACTACCATTTACACAAGGCAAATGCACCACCGCGCCTGCTTTTTTAAGTTCATTCACATAAACCCAACGCTCATAAAAACCACCATAATTATTGAGTACAGCAACCATAAACTCAATGGGGTAATAAGTTTTCAAAAATAAACTTTGATAACTTTCTACAGCAAAACTTGCAGAATGTGCCTTTGAGAAACTATAGCCCGCAAAAGAAGCTACCTGTCGCCATATCTCTTTAGTAACCCCTTCATCACGCCCTTTATTTTTTGCATTCACAAAAAAACTTTCTACCAGCCTGTCAAACTCAGCTTTTGAACGGTACTTGCCACTCATCCCCCTGCGCAAAATATCTGCATCCGCTAAATCCAATCCACCGTAATGATAACACACCTTAATCACATCCTCCTGGTACACCATCACGCCAAAAGTTTCCTGGAGCTCCCTTTCCATAATGGGATGCAAATACACGATCTTATCGCGGTGGTGGTAGTTGTAAATATAAGTTTTCATCATGCCTGATTGCGCAACCCCCGGTCTGATGATGGAACTGGCAGCTACCAGGGTAAGGTAATCCTCACATTTCAGTTTACAAAGCAACTGCCGCATAGCCGGAGATTCTATATAAAAACAACCAATGGTATCGCCGGTCTGCAGTTGTGCATTAATTACAGGGTCTTTAATCAGCTTGCGTACTTCATGTACATCCACCGCTACCCCCCTATTTTCGGCGATAAGCTGCACCGCCTCTTTAATATGACCAATACCCCGCTGACTCAAAATATCAAACTTATCAAAGCCAATAGCTTCTGCTTCATACATATCCCATTGTACGGTAGGCATATTTTTTGGCGGCAAATCCAAAGCCGTATAATAAGTAATAGGCTCTTCAGTAATCAATACCCCACCAGCATGAATAGAACGCTGATTAGGTCTGTTTTTCATCAAGTCATGCGCATTAATGATTTTTCTGTAAACAGGATTATGTTGGTGCTGCCCCAGCAAGGTAGGGTCGGTAAAAGCATCAATCTCTGCTTTGGGTAATCCCATCACTTTACCAATCTCCCTAATAACCGATCTATCTTTAAAAGTACTCATTGTTCCAAGCAAAGCAGTGTGCTCAGGTCCATAGCGTTTAAAAATATACCGCTGTACATCCTCACGTTCATCCCAGGAGTAATCTATATCAAAATCTGGGGGCGAACTGCGGTGTTTATTCAAAAAGCGCTCAAAATAGAGGTCAAGTTCAAGAGGATCAACATCGGTAATACGCAAACAAAAAGCAATGATGCTATTGGCACCAGAACCACGGCCAACATGGTAATAGCCCTTGCTTTGCGAATATTGTATAATATCCCAGGTAATCAAAAAATAAGCGAAGAAATTAAGCGCTTCTACCACGTCCAATTCTTTATTAATGCGTGCTATGGCAGCTTCATTTCCAGCCCCATATCTTGAAGCCATTCCCTGCCATGCCAATTTATGGAGCAAGGCTTTATCTTCTGCCCAGGTACCCGTATAACTTTGTTTATTCCTTTTTGCCTTAGCAACATAGTCCATACAGCAATTCGCCATTAGCTTTTCCGTATTGGCCACAATAAAAGGATAATTGGCATATAAGCGTTTCAGCTCCCGCGGAGGCATAAACTGTTCCTGCAAAACACATTGATCCTCATCGCTTACTTTAGTCAGCACCGTATTTAAATCAATGGCCCGCAGGTATTGATGCAGTCGGTATTCCAGCGCATTATTGACCGTTACCGGATGCCATACCAATAACTTTCCTTGTAAGTCCTTTAAATCTTGTCCATGAAGCTGGTGTAATTGTGTTGCCCTGATCCCTAAAAACTCCTGTGCTTTCTGCGGAATAAAACCAAGGCGGAAAGGATAAACGACATAAACATATTTAAAATCCCAAGGCTGGTCTGGCAGCGCTTTACGCTCCAGGTTATGCCAGGTCAAAAAATCATTCAGCTCTTTTACCCCCTCCTTATTTTGAGCGATACCAAGGTAAAGCAGCCGGTTATTGCGCCTGAATTCAATGCCTCCAATTGGTTTTATCCCATTTGCATTGCATTCCCTAAAAAACTCCATCATGCCGGTAGAATTATTAATATCCGTCAGCACCATTTCAGTAAGCCCCATAAAAGCAGCTTCCAGCACCAGTTGCCTAATGCTCATGGTGCCATAGCGCAGGCTGTATTGAGAGTGAATATTTAAAAACATGACTTACAACTTAAGGGCTAAAGTGGAGGCAATTGCAATGGCTTTTTCACCAAACCTATTTCTGATTTTATCCATCGCCTGGCACAAATTATACTGCTCCCGGGCAGCACCATAAAGATTAATCTGCTCAAAGCCATTCACCAGGTTAGAGAATTTTACCCCAACCAATCTGATCAGCATCCGCTGGCTATAAGCTTTATCGAAAAGGGCTTTGGCCTTCTCTATCAAATAAGCATCAAGAGCGGTATAAGGTATACGTGCCTGCTGACTAACAGTCTCAAAATTGGAATAGCGGATGGTAATAGTAATGCAGGCCGTTAGTTTCTGCTGCTGCCGAAGTTCATAAGTAAGCTGCAACACCATAGCAGTAATCAAATGTTTGATTTCCGTAAAATCGATACTGTCTTTTTCAAAAGTATGCTGTTTACCCATCGACTTTTGCTCCCGGTAAGGGACTACCGGAGAATGATCAATCCCATTTGCTTTTTGCCATAAAGTTAAACCATTACTCCCCAAAACTTTAAACAGCTGCTGTTGCGGAATCTGGGTTAGCGTAAAAATCTTTTTCACCCCCATCTCACTCAGTTTAATGTAAGTAGCCTTTCCTAAGCCAGGGATCTTTTTTATAGATAAGGGATTAAGGAAGTCTGTTACCTCAGTCTGGGCAACAAAAAGTTCTCCATTTGGTTTACATTCATTTGTGGCCATTTTAGAAACCGTTTTATTGACAGATAAGCCAAAAGATATTGGCAAACCCGTTTCCTTAATCACCAGCTCTTTTAATTCATGGGCATATTTCATGCAACCATGAAAGCGGTCCATGCCCGTCATGTCAATATAATGCTCGTCTATACTTGCTTTTTCTAAAACCGGCACCTTTTGTTGCAGTATTTCGGTAATCAGGTGTGAGTATTTGCTATACTCTTCCATGTTCCCACGAATAAAAATGGCCTGGGGACAAAGCTGTCTGGCCATTTTAGAGGGCATAGCCGAATGTATACCGAATTTACGCGCCTCATAACTGCAAGAGGCCACTACCCCACGATCTGATGTGCCCCCAATAATAACCGGCATACCCAGTAATTTCGAGTTTTTTAACACTTCTACAGATACAAAGAAGGCATCCTGGTCAATATGTACAATCTGTTTCTCCTGCATAACCTTGTATTTGACCACAAAGTTATGCTAAAATAATTAGTATATTAAATATTTATACTATTTTAATTAGCTAAACACTCCATAACCATTCTTTGCTGCTGTGAGGAATAATTTAAGCTTTTTCAACCAGCGAATCCTTTAAACTTTTTTGTGCCGTTTGCTTCAGAAAAAAAGCAGCTGCCATAAAATACACACTTGCTAAAACCCATAATGCGATCCACTCCTCCATCACATCCCTAATAGTAACACCCATTTGGGTGATTTTCACAAAACCTTTAATCCCCCAGCTGGATGGCAATATTTTTGCCAGGTATTGATAAAAAACAGGAAAACTTTCTATTGGATACGACAAACCACTAAGCATCATAAAAGGCATGGTTGTAACAATCAAAACCATAATCGCATCTTCCCTTCTTCTAAACAAACCTGTTAAAGCTATCCCTAAAAACACTACAGCTAAAATATAAGGAAGCATAAAAAGAAGCATACCCCAGAATGCACCCCTAAAAGGAATACCGAACAAGGGGTAAATTATCCCTGTTTGTAAAAGAAGGATAAAGAAATATAAGGAAATATAGACAAGTCCTTTCCCCAATAAAACCGGGATGGTGCCGCCAGGAGTTAAAACCACTGCAAACAAAAAATGAAGCTCCTTATTTTCTCTTCTGGTACCCCCTAAAATACCTATCGCCATTAATACCACCAATTGGGTAACCAAAGCCGTCACCATTGGTATGATATAACTACCATAACCACTTACAGGATTATAGACACTGATGCTACTGGCCGTTACCGGACTGTGTATGGCTTGCGCCTGTTTAGCAGTGTTGCCCGCCGACATTAATTTTTTCACATCAATACCCGCATTATAATAGCCGTTTACAACATTTACAGCACCCATTATTTGGCGGTAATAGAGCATATAGGAAGCATCGGCATAGACCGAAATATTAACCAGCCTACCGCGGCGAATATCGGAGGAGAAATTTTCAGGAATCAGGACCACGCCTTTAACATCACCCTTAAAAAAGGCCGCTTTAGCTTGATTTAAACCTAAAAAATCTTTTTTCAAGGTCACTTCTTCCGTAGCGGCCAGCATTTGCAAATAATCCCTACTAGAACGGCTCTGATCTAAATCAATTACAGCCACCGGCACCTCCCTCACTACTTGTTTAGAATACACATAAGTGTAAACCAGCATAACGACCAAGGCTGTGCTCACAAAAGTACTGAAGACAGCTTTATCGCGAAAAACAGATTTAAGTTCGGTTAAAAAAGCATTCCAAATGGATAGGGTTTTTTTATTAACTGGTTTCATGAGTATATTTATATTTCAACAGCGATGAAGCTATCATTAAATGTGTTCTGGATAAGCACCAGCCTGCAGGTGTACTTTAATTTTTTTCCAGCCCAGCATTGCAATCATGGTAATCACAAACATGGCCGCAATAGAAGGAAGCGAATAAAATATAGGCGAACCCCTTTGCCCCTGGTCAACAAATACTTTTAAATAATGCGTAAAAGGAAAAATATAACTTAAAGCCTGCATCGCCAAAGGCATTCCCATAATAGGAAAGGTTAAGCCTGCAAAAGACAAACTAACTGCAGACACCCCAGTTCCACCGGTTAATGCAGCCCTTAAACTTTTGGCAGAGGCTACAAAAAAGATCCCTATGGCCTGATGAGAAATAATGAGCAACAAGGTATTTAAGGTAAGCAATAATTTACTGCCGTTTAAAGGAAAACCCTGCCAAACAAACATCATGATGTTCATGATGGTACCTATCACAAAGAAAATAAGGGTGTAAGGCAATGCTTTTCCCAATATGGCAACAATGTAATTCTCGTTACTTAAGGCATAAAGTGCTTTACCTTTATTACTTTTAAAAGTAATCCCTAAACTATAAATGGTCGTTAACATCACAAAAATCTGTAACATCATAGGCATAAATCCCGTATTGAGGTAGTAGGAATAATTGGTATAAGGATTAAAAAGAACATGGGCAGATAAGTTAACGGGCTTATAATTTAAGGTAGCTTGTTGTGCTGTACTTCCTTTTTTCATTCTTGACTGAATGCTGGCACCGGCAGAAAAAGTGCCGACCACCTTTTGAAAGGCTTTATTGATTAACCCCGATGGCAGCAAATAAGTGCCATTATAAAAATTAAGCACTTCAGTTGCCCTTCCCTGCTTTACATCTTGTTCAAATCTTGCCGGAAAAATGATTACTGCATAAGCTTTTCCGCTTTGAACTTTAGTTTTTGCAATTTCCTCAGAACTGAGGTGTTCGGTAATTTTCATTTCCGGTGTGGCATCGAGCTGCGCTATAAGTTGTCTGGAAAGTGCAGTACGGTCATAATCAACCACCACCACAGGCAAATCCCGGGGTACGCCATCTTTTAATAAGGTGGTAAAAAACAAAAACAGCAGCAGAGGCAAAGCAATAGCAAACAGAAAATGTCTTTTTTCCGTAAATACGGTTTGCATTTCATGAAGAAATATCTCTTTAAAGCCTTTCATTTCTGATTATTTAAATTGAGCAGCATTGATGAGAATGCTCATCCCTGGTCTTACTTCAGTTGATTGATCAAGGGGGGTGCCTCTAATTTCAAAGGTTCTGATGTCGAATTCTCCGGAAGCTTTAGTGGCATTCCAGGTTGCAAAATCTCCTAAAGGAGAAATAAAGTAAACTTTAAATTTGACGCTCTTTAGGTTCAAAGCAGGTATATCTGCTACAAACACACTACCTTTTTTAAAATGCACTAATAAATCTTCCTTCACATTGACAACAGCATAGCTATCAGCCAGGTCAATTAAGTTAACCACAGGATATCCAGCAGGAACTAATTCTCCTTTTTCAGGCAAGAAATTTTGCACTTCCCCATCAATTGGAGAGATGATATTTCTCTCATTCACGTACACATCTAATTCACTAATTGCACCATCCGCTTTCCTAACCATGGCCATAGCCGCAGCCTTATCTTCAGTACGCGCACCATTAACAGCCATTTGATATTGGCTATGGGCAGCTTGCTTATCTCTTAAAGCAGCTTCTTTTTTGGCAGAAGCCTCGTCTTTTTGCTGTTCAGAAACCACACCATCTTTATATAAATTACTGATTCTTTGAAAAGTTTTAGCAGCAAGGACTGCACCAGCACTTGCTTTTTGATACAAACTACGAGCTGCAACAATCTCTTCTGCCCTTGCCCCATTTTCAGCTTTATTCTCCTGCGCTTTTGCCGCAGCCCTCGCCGCTTGTGCCTGTGCGAGTTTGGCATCTATTTCGGGACTTTCTAGCGATGCAATTAAATCACCTTTTTTAACGGTAGCCCCTTCTCTTACCAAAAATTCTTTTACTCGTGTAGGTATCTTTGCAGAAAGGTAAACCTGTGAAGCCTCAATTCTTCCCTGCAGCACCACCTCTTTAGGTTTGCTTAAAAACCAAATTGCTGTAGAAACCAAGCCCACAATGACCACAAGAGCAAGGAAATATTTATTTTTATTGTTTTTAGATTTAGAGTCCATTTGATCTGGTATAAGGTTAAAGTTCAGAAATAAAAGCAGTAAAGTTATTTTGCGCTATCACTAAAGCGCCGTATTTAGCATTGTATTGATACAAAGCCTGGTATTTTTTTAATTGTATAGCAGAAAGCTGAACGGTTGCATCTATAACTTCAACAGAAGTACCCATGCCATTCTCAAAGGCTTTCTCCCGCATAAACTTTAATTTTTGAGCAAGGGCCTCGTCACTATTCAGGCTTTCGTATTGCTCTCGTTGTTTTTCTATCTCATTATAAAGTTGTTCTACAAAGGTATTTACTGATCTTTTTGCCTGCACATCAAGGTACTCCACTTCTTTAGTTTGAGCCTGAGCAGCTTTGATGTTATTTCTACGCTGAAACCCGTCGAAAACATTGAACTTTAAACCTACGCCAACAGCCCAGTCAGGCTCTAGTACAGAGACATTATTCCGGTAAACATACTTTTTACCAAATAAAGCGATCTCTGGCAAATAGGCTGATTTCTCTTTTTTTGTAGCCAGCTTTGTCAATTCCTTTTGATTATTAATGTATTTTAACTGAGGATATTGGGCTAAAACCACCGCTTGGTAATCTTGCAGGGGCTGAAGTGCTATTGGAGTAATGAATTTGGTTGTCAAGGTGTCAAATTCATATTCGCCAATTAAATTTTCTAAGGCCGTTTTAGCCAAAGAATAGTCTTTTTTAGCCGCTAACACTTCTCTTTGCGCATTTGATAAAGCTACTTTGGCATTTAAGGTTTCTACTTCTGCAACGATGCCATTTTTAAATAATTGGTTGGCATGGGCAGCATGAATGTTAACAGATTCAAATATAGTACCCCTTAACGCTAAAGACTTTGCAGCCAGCTGGGTTTTATAATACAAATCAATAAGATTGGTATATAACTCATCACGCGTAATTTCTTGTTTATTTTCAGCCGACTTTTCCTGTATTTTTGATGCATCGATAGCGATATTGATTTTTCCACCAGCATATATAGGCCATTTTGCCATTGCATTTAAGTTTCCAAAATCTTGTTTCTGAACCACATTATTCCAACTGCCCAGGGTGCCCCCGGCATCTGGAATCTGATGAAGCTTCGCAATAGCATCTCTTATAGGATTCAAGTCGATGGTAATATCTTCGTTAATATGTGTGTAATTACCTTCTAAACCTAAATTAGGCAAGCGTAAGCCTTTAGTTTTTTGCTGCTCAAAGTGCCTTTGCTCCACAGCGTATTTAGCGGCATTTAAATTGCCGTTGTTTTTTTCCAATAAACGAACCGCATCGGCCATTGATAACTGTTGCGCAAAACTGTTGACAGTTAAAATGCTGAGAAAGAACGATAACATTATATATTTAGTTTTCATTTGCTATAGTTTCAATAAAGAAAAATTAATCTGCTGCACCCTTCATTTTCATTACATTAATGAACTTATCTAATAATTTTTTAAGGGTGTCAAGCTCGTCCTGACCCTCGTAATTTTCAGTTGTAAACTCCTTAACAATTTGTGTCGGTATCAAAGAAACTTGTGTACTTAATTGCTCCCCTTTATCTGTTAAAATGATCATCACTTTACGTTCATCTTCCACCGATCGCACCCTATTAATTAAACCATCTTTCTCCATTCTTTTCAACATTGGCGTAAGGGTATTCGAGTTCAAGAGCAATTGCGCTGAAATTTCATTTACCGAAAGATTGTTGTTTTCCCAAAGCACCAACAACACTAAATACTGCGGATAAGTGAGCTTTAATTTATCCAGATACGGCTGGTACTCTTTTATAAGCAGTCTTGACCCTAAATAAAGAGAAAAAGAAAATTGACGGTTTAATTTTAAATGATCGGTTTTCATAAGTTTATTTTACACGATTTAATCGTGCACGATACAAATATATATAAATATATTTGAATAAGCAATTAGGCAGAAAAAAGTAAACAATATTTAGGCGCAGAAATAACAACCAGCAAGCATTAAGGCAACATAGCGAAAAGGGGAAAAATAGTGGTATTGAAATTGAACAGGAAGTTCAGGCAAAATTTTTGGGGAAAGGAACAAAAAAATCGATTGTTTCAAAAGGAAGTATGCGCTGAAAGATTCAGCAAACACCTATTTTGAAACAACCATTTTTACAAGAATTAAGCAGTTGCCATTTTCGCAATGTTGCGATAAGGGAAAACGCTAAAGATATGTCTGCGGGCAAATCTACCTGGAGAATCAGCATTAACTAATTTCACGTAAATAGCTCTTGGCACTTCAAAGTACTCATAGCCACTACCATCAAGAAACGTCACTTTTAATACCGTGCGCTCCCATGTAAAATCAGCAATGCCACAAGTTGAAGTCGTTTGATTATATTCTTCTATAGAAAGATTTAAAGTCTCTGGAGCAATACTTACCAAAAAGTGATAGGCTTCAATGATATCTTTACTTTTAATTTCAGCTTCTAATTTAGCCTCTTCATTATCCTGGAATTTATCCGGGTGACAATCTTTCATTAAATTCCTATAAATGGTCTTTAATTCTTTAAGCTCGGCATCCTTTTGTACACCCAACAATTTTCTGTAATCTACTATTTTCTTCATAAAATTTGCGCAAATATAAGTAGATTTTATTTGTAATCGCATTAAGTTACAATAAATTATCTCCACAAATAGAACCTTGATGTTTAAAGGGATGTAGACACAGTAGTAACACAAGATTTACACAATTATGGATTGCGTTACCATTGCGTAAGCATTGCGTTACCATTGCGTTAACATTGCGTTAACCTATATTTAGCTACGTTTAGAAAGGCAAATTTTTCAGGCTATAGCTGGGTATTTGCATAAACGATAAAAGTGGTTATAATTAAGCCAATCAGTCAAAAATAAAATACATGACAAACGTTGCCCCTGAAGGTAGTGCTGGAACAATCTTTTTTCTGCAGAACAAAACACTAGGCGCTTAAATCTGTTTAGTAACAAATAACTTTAATTTTATGCCGGAATTTGAAGTACACCAACCAGAATTTGAAATACAGGTTAACTTAAATGGTGCTGATGAAACCTTAACGGTTAAACCTGAAGAAACCAGTGATGGGGTTTCGTTTTACAGCTGCTTACTTCATTCAAAACCGTTGACCCAAATTCGCTGGGATGAAAACGGCAGTTGGGAACAGTTATGGGGCCATCTTCATCAACCTGAAATCAATATCATCGGAGCAGCCATAAAAGCCAGACAATAAGATGGAAAAAACAGGAAACACTTTAAATTTTAATTCAGGTAGCTTTTCTATAGAAAAAGAGCAATACCAAAACGTAGGCATCAACGAACGGATGGCTTCCATTTTAATTGGAGGTATTTTAATAGGCTCAGCTATTAAGAACCCTTTTAAAACGCGCTTTCTTTATGGCGCTTACCTGGCCTACCGTGGTTTTTCTGGGAATTGTATTTTATATGATTACCTGGGCATTGATGGTAAAAAACCACAGGCTATTAATATTAGAGGGGAGTTTGAAATAGACCTGCCCCCTGCCGAAGTATATGCCTATTGGAGAAATTTAAAAAACCTGCCAGGTACTATTAGTCGTTTGTTAGATGTGGAGGTTGTAGATGAAAATCTTTCTATATGGAAAACAAAGGCATTAGGGAATCTTTTTTCTATTAAATGGGATGCAGAAATTGTTAAAGATGAACCTGGTCGTTTGATAGGCTGGAAATCTGCAAAAGGGCCCCTATTACACCATTTTGGCCGCGTAGAATTCGAACAATTACCAAACGAAGGAGGAACATTAATGAAAGTAGTGCTCTCTTACCGCCCAATAATTGGCGGCGTGGGTGTAGGCATTTCAAAAATGATTAACCCCTATTTTGAGCACTTGCTGCAAAAAGAAATAAAAAATTTCAAATACAAAATTGAACATAAAACGCCGGTATTTATATAAGCAATACGGCTTTAACGCAATAAGGCCAGCTTTACAGCCGGCCTTATTGCTATAATTACTGTATTAACCAGCCATATTAGCCGTACTTACCCCAACAACGATGGCCATTACGATGACCATGAAATAGAAGGAGATAAGCACAATCATGAGTACACCCCAAAACTTAAAAAATGATTTTAGATTAAGCATGGCAAGTCCTAAACTTTCTTGATCGCCATACAATACCGCTTTTTTAATGGCATTGGAATGCTTAAACATGAGCCAACTTGGGTAAAAGTATAAGAGGGCAATCACCAGAAAGTAAACACTTAAAAACCCTGACCCCATAGCCGCCAGGGGATTGCCAGGACTATAAGTAGCCAATAGTGATATAAAAGCAGCTGAGCCAAATGCAAATAGCGTAATTAAAGCCGTAAATATAAACCCTATGATGGCCAGGAACTTCGTCCATTTACCCATATCATAAAGGTAGCTTCTTACATCTTCTGTAATGACCAGCGGTTTTTCGGGTTTTTCAATCGAACTCCCCTGATAGGTTTCTTCTGCGTTATCCATTTTTTTTACGGCTTTTTTATTCCTTAAACATAGAGAATATTTATTTTCTCTGCAAGTTTATTACATCAGGGATTTAAAATTTTTGATACCTTTGCGCCAAATTAATACAAAATCTATTCATGGCATTACAATGTGGTATAGTGGGTTTACCCAATGTTGGAAAATCTACCCTGTTTAACTGTTTATCAAACGCAAAAGCTCAGGCAGCGAATTTTCCTTTTTGTACAATAGAACCTAATATAGGGGTTATTACTGTTCCTGATGAGCGCTTAACAAAACTTGCAGAACTCGTTAAACCTATAAATACAGTTCCGAACACGATCGAAATCGTTGATATAGCTGGCTTAGTAAAAGGCGCATCTAAAGGTGAAGGCCTGGGTAACCAATTTTTAGGTAACATTAGGGCAACCAATGCAATTATTCATGTTTTGCGTTGTTTTGATGATGGCAACGTGATCCATGTTGATGGTTCTGTAGATCCAATTAGGGATAAAGAAATTATTGACACAGAATTGCAGCTGAAAGACCTTGATACGGTTTCAAAACGTATTCAAAAGGTTGAAAAACTGGCGAAAACAGATAAAGAAGCTAAAAGAACTTTTGAAATTTTAACTGTCGTAAAAAACCATTTAGAAGGTGGTAATTCTGTTCGCTCTGCTGCTTTAAATGCAGACGATTTTGAATTTATCATTGATTTGGGTTTACTTACTCAAAAACCGGTATTGTATGTTTGTAATGTGGATGAAGATTCAGTGATAAAAGGCAATGCTTATGTTGATTTGGTAAAAGATGCGGTAAAAGACGAGCAGGCGGAAGTATTGGTGATTTCGGCGAAAATTGAATCTGAAATTGCAGAGCTGGAAAGTTACGAAGAGCGCCAGGAGTTTTTGGCTGACTTAGGCTTGACAGAATCTGGCGTAAACAAATTAATTGTTGCCGCTTATCGTTTGCTTGACTTATATACTTACTTTACTGCTGGTGTTAAAGAAGTAAGGTCGTGGACTATAACTAAAGGCTTTACTGCGCCACAGGCTGCAGGTGTAATCCACAGTGATTTCGAAAAAGGTTTTATTCGTGCTGAAGTTATCAAATACATTGACTTTGTAACCCTGGGTTCTGAAAACGCTTGTAAAGATGCAGGAAAACTAGGTGTTGAGGGTAAAACTTATGTGGTGGAAGATGGCGACATCATGCATTTCCGCTTCAATGTTTAAGAAGTAACAGTATAATATACGTTAGACAAAAAAAATGCAGCTTCCAAAGAGCTGCATTTTTTTTGTGTTATTTTTATGGTAAAAAGTGGTCGTTTTTGAAGTCGGTAATTACGCTTTTAAAGCAGCACTCCCTCTAAGAACATTACCGCGACAGAGAAATAAATGATCAGTCCCGTTACATCAACCAGTGTAGCTACAAAAGGTGCCGAGGATGTTGCCGGATCTGCCCCAAGTTTTTTTAATATTAAAGGGAGCATTGAACCAGCGAGTGAGCCCCAAAGCACTACGCCAACCAGGGCAACGCCCACCGTTGCACCAATAAGCTTCCAATGAGGACCATACATGTTGGAGAACATCGTCCACACAAAAATTCTCAGGAAACCTATGCTACCGAGCACGAGACCGAGAATTAAGCCAGAAAGTATTTCGCGGCGCATCACCCTCCACCAATCTGCTACTGTAATTTCGCCAAGTGCCATTGCTTGTATAATCAATGTAGAGGCCTGCGAACCACTGTTACCACCACTGGAAATAATGAGGGGTACAAACATGGCGAGCACTACAGCTTTGGCAATATCAGCTTCAAAATGAACCATGGCAGTTGCAGTAAGCATTTCACCAAGAAACAAAACCACCAGCCAGCCCACTCTTTTCTTGACCAGACCAAAAAGGGGCATATCTAAATAAGGCTGATCAAGAGCGGCTGTACCTCCAATTTTTTGCATGTCTTCGGTATACTCTTCATTAGCAATCCAAAGAATATCGTCTACTGTTACAATGCCCAGTAAAATATTATTGTCGTCTACCACAGGTAAGGCTACGCGGTTATTCATCCGGAAAACATTAATGGCCTCTTCCTGGTTGTCATTAACTTTCAGTGCAATGGAGCGGTTATCAGCCAAATCACCAATCAAAGCTTCCGGATTGGCCAGTAATATTTCCCTGATCCTGATATCGTCCAACAGAACGCCATTTTTATCAATGACATAAATAACATCAATGGTTTCAGAGTCCTTACCAAAGCGGCGAATGTGTTCTAACACACGGGCTACAGTCCAGTCTTTTTTGACAGCCACATAATCTGGAGTCATTAACCGACCAACACTATCTTCTTCATAACCTAAAAGCGATAAAGCTTCTATGCGGTCTATTGCGGGCAGGAGTTGTATTAGTTTGGCTACGGCATCGCCTTTAAGCTCACTGAACAATGAAGTCCGGTCGTCAGGAGGCAACAGGTTAATTAATTCAGCTAATTTAGGTCCGGAAAGTTTTTTAATGATTCTTTCCTGGGTTGGAAAATCAAGTATTCTAAAAACATTTACCGCACGCTTAATAGAGAGTGTATCTATAAATTTTACAGCATATTGTGGAAGTTCGTCTATGAGGTGCTCTACATCAGAGATGTTCAAGTCATCTAAATAAACTTTTAATTGCGCATCATTGCCCTTTTCTAACAGTACAACTATTTCTTCAACAATCAATTCTTCCATACAATACTCACTTATTTTTACATGTTTATGCTGTTTTATCAGGATTGCAAAAGTGAGGTTTTATTTTCAAAAATCAACTGATTAGGCAGAGATTATTCATTTTATAAGTTAATCTGTTGATTAGAAAGGCTCTAAAAAGACAGCTCCAATTAATGGTAATAAGCTACTTTCCGCTAATAGGGCAAATCAGTTAGAAATACTTAACTTTTACATTCCATTTGTAGAATTTTACTCCATATTTAAACACTTCACTCCTGCTACAATTTAAATACATTCAATGAGAATTAAATAATAACCAATCTAATTGATATATTTGCCGCAATGTTCCCGTAGTTCAACGGATAGAATTATGGTTTCCGGTACCATCGATGGGGGTTCGAGTCCCTTCGGGAACACAGACAACAGTGTTTAGGTGTGTTTAAAGCCTGTTTTGTCAATTCTACATACTTAAACACATACGTTTTTACAAAGAAGCCCCTTAATTGGGGCTTTTTTTATGCGATAATCTCGACCCAGACTATTCCCCTTACTGTTAACAACCGCGTTAAAATGTTGATAACTTACATCTTTTACTTTTAACTAATCACCTTACTTATCACTAATTTGTATAAAAATTACTCCACACCTAAACTTCAAAATATGATAAGAAAGCTACTTTTTTGCTTCATACTTATCTTGGGTACATTGACTTTGGCCTATGGGCAAACCAAAGTAATTACAGGAAAAGTTACCACAGCAAACGCAGAACCTATTTCCGGTGCTAGCATTCTGGCAAAAGGAACAAAATCTATTGGAACACAAACAAATTCAAATGGATTTTTTAGTTTAACCGTCCCCGAAAATACCACTACATTAATCTTTAGTTTTATTTCTTATAAGACTAAAGAGGTACCATTGACAAGCAATAGCGTAAATGTTATTCTGGAAGAAGACGACAGAAGTTTATCAGAAGTTGTTGTTGTTGGCTATGGTACGCGTATTAAAAGAGACCTAACCGGTTCAATTGCTCAGGTAAAAGCGGCTGACCTGGAAAACCTTCCCGTAACGAGCTTTGAATCTGCCCTGCAAGGAAAAGCCAGTGGCGTAATGATTGCCTCACAAAATGGAAAACTAGGGCAAGGCATAACCGTAAGGGTAAGAGGCGCGGCCTCTGTGACCGCAGGCAGTGAGCCACTTTATATTGTAGATGGAATACCAATTTTTTCAAGCAATTTATCCAGCACAACGGCACCAACAAGTCCTCTTGCTGATTTAAATACAAACGATATTGAATCTATTGAAGTGTTGAAAGACGCATCTGCTTCTGCAATTTATGGTGCAAGAGCATCCAACGGTGTAGTGCTTATTACCACCAAACAAGGTAAAATAGGAAAAACAGCTATTAATTTCAATGTTTTAGGAGGAGTAAGTTCACCCACCAATCACAGAGCGTTTTTAAATTCCCAGCAATTTGTCCAACTCATCCGAAGAGCTGGAGAAGGCGCTGCCAAACAAGACTTTCTTTTCGGAGATTACGACACTTTAGAGGAAGCTATTGCGGACTATAAAACAAGAGTGGAAGGCCGCTTAAAAAGGTATTCAGCAGGAAATAATGATTATGAAACCTATAAAGTGAATACAAACTGGGAAGAAGCTGCCTATCAGGAAAACCCTATCCTACAACAATATGATTTAAACTTTACTGGAGGTAATGAAAAAACTAAATTTTATATCGGCGGACAAGCGCTCGATCAGGAAGGTATTCTGATAGGAAACAGTTATAAAAGATATTCTGGCCGGTTAAATTTAACAAATAAAGCTACTGAATTTATTGAAGTCGGGATAAATTTGAATTTCTCCAATAGCATCAACAATAGATTATCTAATGATAATGCTTTTTCAAATCCATTACAAGCTGTAGCACTTTCCCCTATCACTCCTTTGATCGATCCAAGAAGTGGGCTAATTAGTGGTAGTTTACCTGGCGAAGCTTCTAACTATCCTTTATATTACAATCCATTATTGGCTGTAGATAATGCTTTTTATAAAGCAACCGTTTATAGAACCATTGGAAAGGCTTTTGCAAATGTTACTATTTTAAAAGGATTAAAATTTACAAGTGATTTCTCAGTCGATAATTTAAATCAAAACGAAGAAAGCTATTATGGTTCCTTAACCTTCAGAAACACCGGCACATCAAATGGCGACGGTGAAAATACTTCAACATTCGTAATGAATATCAATACAAACAATTTCTTTAGCTACAATACTACTTTTGGGAAAAACAGTGTTTTGGATGCTGTTTTAGGTACAAGTTATCAAAAAGTAACAGATAAATATAGTGAGATTGAAGGAACAGATTTCCCAAGTGATGCTTACAAAAAGTTAATTACTGCTGCCACTAAAGTTAGTGCCACAAGTAGTGAAAATGCCTATAGCTTTTTATCTTATTTCTTTAGGGGTAATTATAAATATAAAGACAGGTATTTATTAAGTTTTAGCACCAGAATAGATGGATCCTCTCGTTTTGGTTCCAGTCACCAATATGGTGTTTTCCCTGCCGGTTCCATTGGCTGGATTGCTTCTGAAGAAGAATTCCTAAAAAATATTGAAGCAATAAGTTTGTTAAAATTAAGATTAAGTTATGGTTTAACAGGTAATGCTGAAATTGGCAATTACGCTGCACGTGGTTTGTTTAGTGGAACAGGTGCCTACGGTGGCTTACCCGGACAAAGACCACTTCAAATTGCCAATCCTGATTTGACCTGGGAAAAAACTAAACAATTCGATATAGGATTGGATTTTGGAATCCTTAACGACAGGGTTACTGGTTCATTTGATTATTATAAGAAAAACACGACAGATCTATTGTTGGATGTGCCAATACCACAAACGAGTGGCTTTTCTATCATCACTCAAAATTTGGGAAAGTTAGTGAATTCTGGATTTGAACTCGGCATAAATACAGCTAATTTAGAAGGTTCTCTTAAATGGACAACAGCAATTACTGCTGCAATCAATAAAAATAAAATAACCGAATTAGGCGGACAAATTTTAAATGCCAATGAGATTAATGCAGCTATTTCAGGTCATCCCATTGGTGTTTTTTATTTGCCTGAATATGCAGGTGTTGATGCTTCAAATGGTGATGCCATTTATTATATGAATAGCCCAATGGCTGATGGAACCCTTAGTAGAGAAACGACTAATGATATAAATGAAGTACAAAGAATTTTCGCCGGAAACCCAAATCCTAAATTCATATTCGGTTTTAACAACAACTTTTCCTTTAAAGACTTTGATTTAGGGATCTTTTTTCAGGGTGTATCAGGAAATAAAATCTTTAATAGTGGTGGTGCTTATATGAGTGCAAATGGATCAAATGGCTATGATAACCAAACCACAGATCAAATGGATTACTGGAATAGCCCAGGCCAAATCACCAATGTGCCAGAACCCCGTCTAGGTTATGGAAATGGAGTCGGAAACTCTACCAGGTACCTTTCCGATGGCTCTTACATCCGGCTAAAAACATTAACACTGGGCTATACCTTCCCCACTTCTATTCTAAACAAAATAAAGCTTAGTAAATTAAGGGTTTTTGCCACCGCACAAAATCTGGCTACGATTACGGGTTATAAAGGTTGGGATCCTGAAGTGAACGCAGATTATCAATCAACAAATATAAATCAAGGGGTAGATTTCTACTCGGCTCCGCAAGCCAGAGTAATTTCTTTTGGTATTAATATTGGCCTTTAACCCTTTCAAAGATAACATTATGAAAAAGATAGCAATTTATAACATCCTATTTGTATCCATTTTTCTGTTGATTCTAACCTCCTCGTGTAAAAAACCATTAGATATAGCCCCTGCTGATACTATTGAACAAGATCAGGCTTTATTGACTTCTAAAGATGTTGAAGTGGCACTTATTGGTGCTTATGCTGATTTAAGCAGAACTGATTTTTATGGTGGCCGCCCGTTTTTAATCGGAGATCTTTTAGCAAATACCAATGCCATTGAGTGGACGGGAACCTATGAGGAGCTTACCCAGGCAAACAACAAATCTCTTTTAAAAACTAATACTTTCGTAAGCAACGTTTGGAGAGATGGCTTTCGCGCTATAAATGACGTAAACAATGTATTAACTGCAATTGATAAAGTCGATGCAGCAAAAAAGGCGCGGATAAATGGTGAAGCTAGATTCATTAGAGGGGCGGTTTATTTCGACCTTGTCAGGTTGTTTGGAAAAGCATATAATGATGGCAATCCAACAACTAATTTAGGTGTACCTATTGTACTTACGCCAACAACAGTGATTACTGAGGCTAATTATGTTAGTCGGGCAACAGTTGCCGCCGGGTATCAACAAGCCATCAGTGATCTAACCGAAGCTGAAACTGTATTGCCTGCAGAGAACGGGTTCTTTGCTACTAAATCTTCTGCAGCTGGAATGCTGGCCAGGCTCTATTTACAAATGGGTAATTATGCTGCCGCAGCTAGTGCAGCAAATAGAGTAATCAGTTCTGAACTTTATGAACTAAAGGCCGCTTACAGACAGGCATTCCCTACAGTGCAAGAACCCGGTAGTCCGGCGCAACCCGGCAGCAACACTACTGAAGATGTATTTTCCATTCAAGTCACTAACCTAACAGGTTTCAATGGCCTCAATGAGTTTTATGGCTCTTCTACCTACGGCGGCAGAGGGGATGCAGCAATTTCTCCCGACTGGATTGCCCAAAACTATGCAGCAAATGATGACCGCATCAATTTCTTTTATGATGATGGCGATATTTTCACCTCAAAGTTTGCAAACCAATATGGTAATGTTTCCATTATTAGATTGGCTGAAATGTACCTTATCAGAGCAGAATGTAACCAACGTTTATTACCTGCAGCACCCATAGGCGGCAGAACACCTTTGCAAGATTTAGCTGTTGTGCGAACCAGGGCCGGTTTAACAACAACCTCTGCTACCCTTGCCAACATTTTAAACGAACGAAAACTCGAACTTGCATTTGAAGGGTTCTTTTTACACGATGCAAAAAGAACACAAACCAATATTGGCTCCTTACTATGGAACGCTAATGCGTTGGTTTTTCCAGTTCCACAAAGAGAAATCGATGCGAACAAAAACCTTGTTCAAAACGCTGGTTATAACTAAAATTTTCGCCAGCGTTAAGGGCATGATTGTTGACAATCATGGATATATATAAAAAAAGATGATTGCAGAAAAACGAAGTTTCCAATTTATTCCATTGATCATCAATATTTCCATTCCTTTGGCCTTTGGGGTTATTGGAGGTTTGTTAACCAGCAATTCCGTTAAAACCTGGTATCCTACACTCAACAAACCTTCTTTCAACCCTCCCAATTGGATTTTTGGACCAGTTTGGACAATACTTTATATCCTCATCGGCATAGCAGCTTACCTGGTCTGGCAAAAACGAGACCAGGTAGCTCATTTCCCACGTATAATAGCGGTCTATTTAATACAGCTGGTTTTAAATTTATTCTGGTCTTTCCTGTTTTTTTACGCACATAAAATTGGGGCTTCCTTATTTGAAATCTCCGCCTTATTAATTGTAATCTTAATAAATGGAAGAATGTTTTACAAAATAGATAAGACTGCAGGATTGTTATTTATCCCCTATGCGCTATGGGTAAGTTTTGCCACCCTGCTTACTTATTCCATCTATAGCTTGAATTAATTAATTTTCTTTTATTACAATTAATATCTTAATTTTAGGCTGTGCAATTATTAAAACATTTCACCCTATTTATACTTATTTTCAATGCATTACATACGCATGGACAAAAAGTAGGTCTGGTATTGAGTGGAGGTGGTGCAAAAGGATTAGCACATATAGGTGTGCTAAAAGCACTGGAAGAAAACAATATCCCAATAGATTTCGTTACAGGCACTTCCATGGGTGGCGTTGTAGGCGCCATGTATGCGGCAGGCTATTCTCCCGCCCAAATGGAGGCTGTTGCATTGAGTGGAGAGTTCCAGCAATGGGTTACTGGTAAGTATACGAGCGATTTTGGTTTTTTCTTCCAAAAGAACAATACGAATTCTTCTATGATTTCTGCAAAATTAACGGCAGACACCAATTTACGACTTAATTTTAGATCTAATTTGGTAAACGATGTGCCGCTAAACTTCGCACTCCTTGAACTTTTCTCTCAGGCTTCTGCGGCTGCCAAAGATAACTTTAACAATTTATTTGTTCCTTATCGCTGCATGGTTTCCGATGTAATTGCCCAAAAAAGCATTAGCGTTAAAAAAGGCAGTTTGGCAGAGGCTGTCAGGGGTACGCTCACTGTACCTTTCGTTTACAGGCCTATTAAATTAGATGATAAATATGTTTTTGATGGGGGTTTATACAATAACTTCCCAGTGGATGTGATGAAGAGTGAGTTTAAACCTGATTATATTATTGGTGTAAATGTTTCCTCAAAAACTTCAGACATCTTTCCTAAAGGAAATGATGACCGGCAAATGAACCGCTTTTTATTACAGATATTTTTATCCAGATCAGATTCAACATTAATTGGCGACCAAGGTATTTACATCAGACCAGATGTTATCGACTTCCATTCCACAAATTTCAATGCCGTTGAAAAACTTATACAGCGAGGCTATGATGCGGCAATTGCCAATATGGCTGAGATTAAAAAATCAGTAAGCCGAAGGGTTGCACCATTGGAACTCCTGGCTAAAAGAGAACAATTTATTAACAAAAAACCAGAATTGGTCTTCAATGCCGTTACGGTAAGTGGCGTAAACTATGCCCAGAGACACTATATTGAAAGGCTTTTTAAGCCTGATAAAGCCATGCTTACCTTAACTGATATTAAGCAGGGCTATTATAAACTCGTGGCTGATGAAACCTTTGAAACTGTTTACCCCAAAATCTCCTATCAACCAATAAATGACAACTATATTTTCGAAATTATAGCCAGACCCAAAAAGAGTATTAAACTTGATTTTGGAGGCAATATTTCAACTAGACCGATCAGCAACGTCTACATGGGTATTCAATACAATTACCTGAATAGAAAAGCTTACACCGTAGGGTTAAACTTTTATTCAGGCCGGTTTTATGAATCCGTACAGCTTGCCGGAAGAATAGATTTCCCCTCCCGCTTACCCGTTTTTCTGGCTGCTGAGTTGACCTTTAATCACTTTAATTATTACAGTAACAGCGCTATATTTATTGAAGACCTCAACCCCACTTATATTGACCAGGTAGACCGAAAAGCTGACATTAAACTGGGCATCCCGCTTTATGAAAGAGCTAAATTAACCTTAAGCAGTGCATTTCTAAATAATACCGATAATTATAGTCCCACTAATTCCTTTACCACCGGAGACATCTTAGACAAAACAACGTTCAATGGCTTCCGAACAAACCTTTCTTTTGAGCAAAACTCCTTAAACCGCAAGCAATATGCCACCCGTGGTCGCAATCTATTGATCAGTCTCAATTATTTTTCTGGCAGAGAAAGTTATAATCCGGGTAATATCTCCAGAAACAGCAACATAAATGATCATATCATTGGATTAGAAAGGCAGAATAGAGAGTGGTTCAATGTTAAAGTTAGCGATGAAAATTATTTCTTAAAAAAAGGAAAATATACTTTAGGCTACCTGGCAGAAGCCGTTATTTCTAACCTTCCATTATTTGCTAATTATTACGCTACCTTATTAGCTGCCCCATCATTTTATCCACTTCAGGATAGCAGATCGTTATTTCTAGAAAAATTCAGGGCTGCAAGTTACCTTGCCGGTGGCTTAAAAAACGTATATACCCTGAAGAGAAATCTTGATTTAAGGGTAGAGGGTTATGCCTTCATTCCATACAAAGAGTTGGAACAACAAGGCTTTCAAAATGTGAATAATAAAAAGTCATTTCAGCAATGGCATTATGCAGCCACAGTAGGCCTGGCCTACCATACACCAGTAGGCCCGATTAGCTTAAGTTACAATTTATATGATGATCCAATAAAAAGAAACGGCATTTTACTACATTTGGGCTATCTAATTTACAACAAAAGATCTATAGAATGAGGTTATTTAGCATACTTTTTTTACTTACATTGGCTACTAGCACCAGCTTTGCACAGCAATCAAACATCAATAATTTCCTGGTTAAAGAAAGTTTGCTAAAAAATAGTAAGCTGGCTATTATTGCTACCGATTCATTGGATAACCCAATGGAAAAGATAAACGGGGTTTATACCTTCAGCGTAAGTGGATTTACACAATCCTTAAAATTTAACGATGGTGTTGCTATTTTGCCAATGCAACTAGAGGGATCCTCATTTGTTTATATTAAACATATAAATGACATTGGAACACATAGCAAACTCATTTACGTACGTAAGAAAGATGGCAATTTAACACCTTACCCCATTAACACTCTCTGGTTGGTACTGTTCCCCCTAATTGTGATCGTTTTAGCCTTTACCTTTAGAAAGCTGATTATTGTAGCCCTTATTGTATTGCTCATTTATATTTATTTTAACCATAGTAATGGCCTTGACCTGTCGATGTTTATTGAAACAATTATTGATGGCCTTAAGCGAATGTTTTAAAAAGGCAGCCCTATACCAAAATTGTACTGTATAAAGCGGTAACTTTCCGGACTGTGCGTAAGGTTATAATCCTTTTTAAACTGACTTGCACCACTGATATATTTCCCTATCACCCACTGGTCTGAACCACTGAATTGTGGATCTTTTAATTTCAAGCCGACATCAAAACGGAAAACAAAATAATCTACATCATAACGTAAGCCAGCACCAGTACCCACACCAATTTGGTTAAATAACTTCTTAAAATTAAAATAAGTTTCGGGCTGTGGATTTCCAGAAGAAATATTCCAAATGTTACCCGCATCCAGGAACACGGCTCCTTTAAGTGTGGCACCAAAGAAATTGTTCAACAATTTATAACGGTATTCAAAATTAGTTTCTATATGCATCTGCCCCAGCTGGTCTAAACCATACAAGGTTTTACGAGACTCTTCGGTAGGTATTCTATTACCTCTGTCGTAATTACCAGGGCCTAAAGTTCTGGCTTGCCACGCTCTTACTCCACTAGAACCACCAGCAAAAAACAACTTCTCAAAAGGCACTGCGGTAGAATTGCCATATGCAAAACCAACACCTGCATTAATCCTGGCCACAAATTGTTTGTCGCCACCCAAACTTTTATACCAACGCAAATCAACTTCAGGGCGCACATACTGGTTAAAAGGCAAACCCAGTATTTCTGCAAAATCACCTTCGGCTGCATTATGCTTCCCCCCAGTAAGCTTAGAAAAACCCTGCAGCAGGTTTCCTGCCATATCAATATTTCCCCTGAAATAAACAAAACTACTTGGCTGCAACAGTTTATTCTGGTTCAAGGTGTACGTATATTTAATACCCAGGGTAATATCTTTACGCCCCAACAGCTGTATATTATATAAATTTTGTCTAATTAATTCTAAATTTGCCTTATTTACTGCCTCATCAGGACCATCAGTCACCAACAATAAACCTCCAAACCTATATTCAAAATTTAAAGGCGTAAAAGAGTGAAATTTAGATTTTGTTTCAAACCAATCATAGGTTACTGAATTTAAGAACACCCTCCTTACAAAGAAATCTTTTTGCAAGGCATAAACATAACTGGCCGAAAAAGTGGTAAAAGGCATCCCATTTTTCCCCATTAATGGAATATCAAAAGGCAACAATAACCTAGGGACTGCAAGGTTGGAACTTACCGAAAAATCACGTTGGTAAACATCATTAAAAATTGATTTACCCTGGCCAACCCGGGATTGCAGCCCCCCTTTTATCTGGAATTCAAAACGTTCTGCACCGCGAAATATGTTGTTATTTGTATAGGTATTACTTAAAGTAAAGCCTACTGTACCAGCATTAAATGGAACTTCACCCTCTATCCGGTTGCTCATTCTTTTTTGAGGAATCAGTCTAATAATAGGCTCAAGCCGGTTTGAACTATCCTTTGCTTTAAAATAATCAATTTTTACGTTTTTAAAAACGTTCATTTCATAAAGCCTGTTATAAGTAATATTTTCATTCCTGCTATCATAAAGATCTCCTTCTTTAATAAAATTATAACGCACAATAGGATTACGCCTGAATCTTTCGGACAAGTCAGTAAACCTTATGCCTCTAAAAATACGTGGGTTTTGAGCAATAGAATCAGGAAAACCATCAGAATTTGGCGCAATAACAATGTTAGTTTCACCAATGGTAAATTGTTCATGTTTCACCATATCTTTGGGGTTATCAACAATGAGAATGATATTTGTTTTGCTGGCATTAAGATTTGAATCCACCGAATATTTAACATAGGGGCGGGCAAAATCAAAATAACCGTTTTCCTTCATTATCTCATAGACACGATCTCTTTCAATGGCCAAAGAATCGTCGTCGTATTGCATACCCTCTCTTATGTAAGTCAGCTCAGACTTCGATTTTAAATAAAGATCCTTTATTTTTGGATCGGCAATATCATAACTGAGCTTATTGACAAAAAATGCCGGTCCGGGTTTCGCTTTAAAATAAACCTCTGCCTTTTGTTTTTCTACAACAATAGAAGATTTCACGGTAGCATTAAAATACCCCTTACTATTCAAGAATTTTTCAATCTGGTTTCTTGAAATATCGACCAAGGTACTGTCTAGCACCGGTGCCGGATTACCAATTGCTTTAATTCTGAACAAGCCATAAAACAAATTGTATAATCGTACATTTACGCCCAGTTTAGGTGCTGGCCTAATGTCTTTTTGTACATAATTATAGGCTTCTTCTTCAAACTGCGAAGGCACACTGTCTATATCTACCTTTTTAACAATTGACTGATAGTCTTCAATGAATTTTGTAGAGGAACATGCAGCTAAAAACAGAATAATTAATAGTAATATTGCAGGAAACTTGATTTTTTTTATATAATTAGGGTATGCTTTCAAAATCTCAAATAGGTTTTATTAAATCGTTACATCAAAAAAAGTACCGTAAAGAGAATGGAATTTTTATTATTGAGGGAATTAAGTCCATCATAGAATTTATTCCTTCAGCATACCAGCTACATAGCATTTATTACCTCGCCGAATACAAATCCTTACTTCCTAATTTACCTTCAAATATAAAGTTATTTGAGATAAACAACGCCGAACTAGACAAGATTAGTACATTACATACACCACAAGGAATTTTGGCTTTAGTACATATTCCAAAAAAGGGAGTTTTTAACCTGGCTGATTTAAAAAACAATTTCACTTTGGTGTTGGATGGTGTTCAAGATCCTGGAAATTTAGGAACAATCATCAGGACGGCAGATTGGTTTGGATTCAAAAACGTCATCTGCTCCTTAAATACGGTGGAAATCTATAATCCTAAAACAATTCAAGCAACCATGGGCTCCTTATGTAGGGTAAATATTTATGAGCATGATTTACCAGAATGGCTTATGGATTTGGAGATACCAATTTTTGGTGCCTTATTAGAAGGAGAATGCAGCTACACTGTTGATTGGGGCAAAGAAGGCGTATTAATTTTAGGAAATGAAGGACAGGGAATTAGTGCTGAGGTATTAAAACTGATCCAGCATCCGGTTACTATTCCGCGCATTGGAAGTGCTGAGTCTTTGAATGTTGCGATTTCTGCTGGCATCTTATGTTCAGAGATTAGCAGAAATTTAAATAAATAATAGGTTACTAACATATAATTGCTATTTTTGCAACCTGATTTAAAAGAGGGTCGAGTGGCCGAGTGGCTAGGCAGAGGTCTGCAAAACCTCGTACAGCGGTTCGAATCCGCTCTCGACCTCCAGATTTATAATAAATTAAAAACACAAAGGTTATTACCATGGCAGTTACCAGATTAAAAAGAAAAGACAGGAAAAATAAAAACACTTCACGTTTAGATGTAAAAACGTTAAAATTAGCTACAAACCTTGAATTGGGAAGCCGTTCAAGACAATCTACTACAGATCAATTAGCTATAAACAACGCTATCTTAACAAAGCTTTCTGCACAGGCATAAGCTTTAACTCCTAATTTATTAACGAGGCTGTATCATTTACAAAATGATCAGCCTCGTTTTTTTGTGCGCAAATTCTTTTAATGTAAACGTATTTCAGCATAAGACAGTTTGTCCTAAAGTTATTTTTGCCAGGTCGTTGGTAGGTCCTTGTTAGGTCGTTGCTAGGTCGTTGGTAGGTCTAAATGACCTGCAAAGGAACTGGCAAAGACCCGCCAACTATTCATCAAAAACTTCCAAAATTAAAGGCCTGTATCACAGATCATGATACAGGCCTTTAATTTATTTTACTTCAAAATTTCTATTTCAACAATTCTTTACATATTTTTTTGATTACAGCCGGACCTTCATAAATAAAGCCTGTATAAAGTTGTATTAAGGATGCACCAGCAGCGATTTTCTCTTTGGCATCTTCCGGAGAATGAATTCCACCTACGCCAATAATAGGAAATGCACCTTTAGACCTTTCTGAAAGATACTTAATAACTTCAGTAGAGCGCCTTGCTAAGGGTTTGCCGCTTAAACCACCACTTTCGTGTGCCGTTTTTTCTACTGCATATAAACCGCTCCTGTCTACCGTTGTATTTGTAGCTATTACACCGGCAATACCAGTAGATTTAACTATATCAACAATATCATTAAGCTGCTCGTTTGTTAAATCTGGCGCTATTTTCAACAAAATAGGTCTGCTGATCCCATTTTTAAAATTACGGTCTTGCAGCGTTTTCAACAAATTAGTCAAGGGCTCCTTCTCCTGCAGCTCCCTTAATCCTGGTGTATTTGGAGAACTTACGTTAACCACAAAATAATCTACCACATCAAACAAGCGATCAAAACAGATCACATAATCATTTACCGCATCTTCATTTGGAGTAGTTTTATTTTTACCAATGTTACCACCAATCACAATAGTTTGGTCTTTTTCTTTCAATAGGCGCAGGCGCTCTGCCAAAGTGTCAACACCTTTATTGTTAAAGCCCATGCGGTTAATCAGGGCCTCATCCTCCTCCAAACGAAACATCCGGGGCTTATCGTTTCCCGGCTGTGGCAATGGTGTAACTGTGCCAACTTCTATAAAACCAAAACCAAGGTTACTTAATGCTTCAATGTATTCGCCGTTTTTATCGAAGCCTGCGGCCAGTCCAACAGGGTTTTTAAATTTTATGCCAAATACTTTTCTTTCTAATCCTTTAATATTGACGTCAAAGGTGCTTCTTAAAATTATCTTCCCAAATGGAAAATAATCATTGAACCATTTCAAGCCTTTTACAACAAAATGGTGAACGTTTTCCGGATCAAACTGGAAAAATAATGGTTTTATTAAGCGATACATTCAACGAAGATAGTAAGGTTTTTATTTTCTTACCAATTCACAACAAAAAAATGCATGTAAAATACGTATTTTTGCATCCAAATGATTTCAATAAACGACTTAACTTTCCTTATAGGCTCCAGAGCTTTATATGATGAAGCAAACTGGCATATTAAACCTGGTGACAGAGTTGGCCTGATTGGGGCCAATGGAACTGGAAAATCCACCCTGTTAAAAATAATTGTTGGAGAATATGCACCTTCTACAGGTTCTATCTCCATGTCTAAAGATCTAAAGATAGGTTACTTAAACCAGGATCTACTTTCTTACGACTCCCACCACAGTATTTTACATGTGGCCATGGAGGCTTTTGAACGTCAGAATCAACTTCATGACGAAATTGAGGTATTGTTAAAGAAAATTGAAACCGATTATTCTGAAGAGGTACTTTATAAATTAAGTGATAAACAACAAGAGTTTGAAGCACTGGACGGCTATAGCATTGAGTACCGTGCCAATGAAATTCTGGCAGGTCTTGGTTTTAGCACTGCTGATCAGCACAGGCCACTAAATACTTTCTCCGGAGGTTGGAGGATGAGGGTCATGCTAGCAAAAATTCTGCTGCAAACACCAGATATTCTTTTATTAGATGAGCCAACCAATCACATGGATTTACCTTCCATTAAATGGCTTGAAACGTATTTAATGAGTTTTGAAGGGGCTATAGTAATTGTTTCTCACGATAGGTATTTCCTTGATAAAGTGGTTAACCGCATTGTGGAATCCCGGAAAGGTAAGCTTACTTCTTATGCAGGAAACTATACGTTTTATGTAGAAGAAAAATCACTGCGTGGAGAAATTCAAAAAGGTGAATTTAAAAACCAGCAGGCAAAAATTAAACAAGAAGAGAAGCTGATTGAACGTTTCCGTGCCAAGGCCAGTAAGGCAAAAATGGCACAGTCTCGTATGAAAGCACTGGATAAAATGGAACGTGTTGAGGATGTTGATGATGATAACCCTACTGTTAACTTCAGCTTTAAATTTACTAAGCCCTCTGGCCGTCACGTTGTTAAAATTGAAAATGCTTACAAAAGCTACCCCAATGTAGACATCCTTGAAAATGCGGAAGCCGTTATTGAAAAAGGCGACAAGATTGCACTGATTGGTGCCAACGGTAAAGGTAAATCTACTTTATTAAGGATTATTGCTGGTGCTGAAGGTTTTGACGGGACTTGTGAAACAGGACATAATGTTACAACTACTTTCTTTGCGCAGCATCAGCTAGAATCGCTGCACCTTGGAAATAACATTTTAGAAGAATTACAGGCTTTTGCCCCTAAACATACCGATACAGAATTGCGTTCTATTTTGGGCTGTTTCCTTTTTACAGGTGATGATGTGTTTAAAAAAATCCGCGTTTTATCTGGAGGAGAAAAATCACGTGTGGCTTTAGCAAAATCATTGACTACAGATTCCAACTTCCTGATCCTCGATGAGCCTACCAATCACTTGGATATACAGTCGGTAAACATTCTGATTCAGGCATTGAAACAATATGAAGGTACTTTTATTGCCGTATCTCACGATAGGTATTTCTTAGATAATGTAGCCAATAAAATCTGGTACATTGAAGACAGAAATATCAAACAATACCCGGGTACTTATGCAGAGTATGAAGAATGGAACAGCAAAAGACCACCTGCTGCTGCCACAACTATACCTTATAAAGCAGAAAAAGAAGTAAAACCGAAGGTTGAAGAAAAAAAACCTGCTCCAAATACACAGCAGCAATTAAAAAAGTTGAATGATCAGTTGCAAAAAACAGAAACTGAAATAGCTGAGTTTGAAACCAATGTTAAAACCATTGAAAATGAATTGGCAGACGACAAGGTTTACGGAGATAAAGTTAAGCTTGCAGAAGTAAATAAAAAATATTTATCAGCTAAGAATACGCTTGATAAGGCTCAAAATGCCTGGGAAAGCCTTGCTGCCGAAATTATGGAAATAGAAAGTTAATGACAATAATGGGGAGATTGATTTTTTTGCTGATCGCCTGTACACAATTGGCCCTTGCCCAACAGGGAACCTTAGTTTATGATAACCGCGTGTATTCACCTTTTATCAAGACCGTGCAGTGCTACAATACGCAAAAAGAACAATCTCTTCCTATTTTGACTTTGAACTCAGCAGAACTACTGCATTTCTCTTTTGATGACCTGCAAGCGGGCAGCAAAAACTACTGGTACGAAATAGAACATTGCACAGCAGATTGGAAACCTTCTGGTATTTCTACTTTAGATTATGTAGAATCTTTTGCCGAAGATAGAATTGTAGCCTATCAATATTCTTCTGGTACATTACAGAAATTTACGCATTATAGCTTGAGCTTATCCAATGAACAGGTTAAAATGAAAACTTCGGGTAATTACCTGCTTAAAGTTTATGAAGTAGGAAAAATAAAAAAGTTGCTGATTTCACAAAGGTTATATGTGGTAGAAAACTTGGTTAGCATCAATTTGGAGGTAAAACCTAGCACACAGGTTGAAGAGCGTGCTACCAACCAAAAAATCAATTTCACTGTTACGCATCGTAATTTAACCATCCAAAACCCCAACCAGGACCTGAAGATTGTGGTGATGCAAAATGGCAATCCTCAAACAGCTCTAAAAAACAGTAAACCTTCATTCATTAAACCTGGCATATTGGTTTACAATGACCTGAAAAGTAATAATTTTAAAGGCGGAAATGAATTTAGAAAATTCGATATCCGCAGCCTGCGTTACCCTGGGGCAAAAGTGCAGGAAATTACTAAAGACAGCAGTTTTAGCGCCGTTTTAATTCCTGATCTTAGTAGAAGCAGTGAAAATTATAGCAGTCAGCTAGATGAAAATGGTAGCTTCTATATTAGAAACCAGGACGGCAGGACTCCGGAAACAGAAAGTGATTATGTAAATGTTGCTTTTACATTGAAAGCATTAGCAAGCCATACTAAAGGGGAAGTTTATGTGCTTGGCCGTTTTAATAATTACACGCTTAATGCGGAGAGTAAACTCAATTATGACCCCGATAAAAAAGCGTATGCTGCCAAAATCTATTTAAAACAAGGCTTATACGATTATAAATACTTTTATAAAGATGAGCAAGGTAATATGGACGAAACCTTATACGAAGGTTCTTACTTTGAAACCAATAATGATTACCAGGTTTTTGTTTATTTCCGCAAACCGGGTAGTCGCTGGGATGAATTAATCGGTTACAGCTTTATCAAAAATGCAAAACCTATTTGATTAATGAAATGAGTTTTCAATAATTCAAGTGTCTTGAGATAGCTGTGAACTTTATTGATAAATTGCCTCTTTTCTTTAACTGAATTTTGCCGTAATATTCTACTAATAGCTCAAAGACATTCTAGGATTGCACCGTGGCTGTTGGTCGTTTCGCAAGAGCAATCACCGTTAATAAAAATGTAGGAATATATAATTATCTTGTTATGATTGGAAAATCATAACTAATTTGAAATGTCATGTGCGGTATAATTAAGTTAGCAACCCCCTTATTCCTTTGTTAAATTGCTGTCTTGCAATACAATTAATGCATTCAATATAAAAAAACCGGTAAATTTAGGTGAGAAAATTCAATTTATGGTTTTTGAGCAATTCAAATCAGCTAAACAGTGGCGTCTTGGAAAGAAAGGTTCGATAAGGAGTAAATTATGCAAATAATCAGGATGATGAACAAACCAAATAATAAAAAACTTATGGGTTTAGCGAAATTTAGAGTATATCCTTGCATTCTTAATAATTTTCTTGGAACTAATAAACGAGAATCGTTACGATTAAAATAGAAAACACCAAACTTGTAGTTTTTTAGATCGTCCATCATTTATAATTGTTCGTTATTTAAAGTAATGCAATTAGTAACTACTCAGGTACCTCTATGATGAAGCAATAGTCAAGAAAGCATTTAAGATGGCCTGCTCATTTTTCTTGCAGGTGTCGGTAATAGAACG
>NZ_JBEONS010000010.1:0-95435 GCF_040544395.1 Pedobacter sp. CG_S7
CAAAGGGGTCTCTGGTAACCAAAAGGCTAAAAGCCGGCTGGGACGATCAATTTCTCCTTAAAATTTTAAATCAAATTTAAATGCGTTGACCCTGGGAAGAAACCTGTTCTTAACATGCATTAACCCCTCAAACCACTGATAACTAACCCCTAAAAATTATTATTTTTTTTCCTATAGTTAGCAGCACGAGGGCAACACACAAAGCCAAACTCATGATCAGCGGCATAAGTAACACAGAACTCTCCGGAAAAAAACTAACCGCAACTGAAGCCAGGGCACCAAGACCCATCTGCAATTCGCCCATTAACGCTGCAGCACTACCGTCGTTTTTAGTGAAGGGAGCCAGAGAAAGGGCAGCAGCATTAGGATTGATCAAACCTAAACAACATAAAAATAAAGCGATAAGTGCCATTGTGTTATAGATTTTAAGGAGTAAATGGAATCAGGTTTATAACTTTCAGGTAAGAAAAAATAAACAGCAGCCAATTATTTGACACCCATAAATGCAAGAAAAAGAAATACATATTTCCAACCCATGGCAGTAATTAAGTAATCACCAACTGTAGGGAACAGCATTCGGCGAAACTGCAATAAATCTCCTACCATGACCATGGAACCCACTGCTGTGGCACAACTATCAATAGCTTGTATAAAACTTAACAATCTGTTGGTTGATATCCTTCACAGCCAGACAGGCTAAAGAAGCCGTGATTTAAACCAATAAGCAGATATAAATGGGCTTTTTCCTTCCAAATTTATCAAGTAAAGAACCGTAGAGCAATTGTCCGAAAGAAATACCGATGAAGAATCAAGACAAAGAAAGCGAAACTTTAGGCACCAGTGGTATTGAGGTCTTTGGCGATGGCATCAAATCCAGGCAAGTACTGTCAATAAAAAAAGAGCCCAGAGCAGCTAAAGAACCAAGTACTAAAATAATGAGTATTTTCATTTGAGATTCCGCATCATTGCTTCAACAATACTTGCAAAATCCTGTGTAAAATGGTGGCCTCCGGGAATATTAACGACCTGGAGGCCATTTTTAGTAAATCTCATTTTTTCATCATCATTTTCTTTTTCCCCAAAAATACAAAGCGGCATAAGGGCTTTGATCTTTTTAGTTTCAGCGATGACATCAAACTGGCCTTTTTTATAACCCATATGAAGCAAATCTAAAATATGGATTTCAAAATCAGCCTTCTCATCAGGCGACAATAATACCACGGTTTTAACTTGGGTCTTCATAGCATCAGGTAAGCGTTGGGCGATAAAAGGAATCACCGAAGCGCCAAAAGAATAACCAGCAAGTATGATATTCGGTTTATTCCATTCTTCCTGAAATTGTGAAATCACTTTACTGAAAGCAGCAGCAATACCTTCTGGTGTCTTTGCATTCCAGAAGTATTTTTGAGCGTCGAAACCGATAACTGAAAAACCCCTGGAAGCCATGGCTTCAGACAGGTTTTGGTCAAAACTCGTCCAGCCACCATCACCGGATATAAAAAAAACCAGGGGCAGTTTATTCCTTTTTGAAGAAGGAATAATAGTGAGGGGAATATTTTCCTTTGTCATTTTGCTTTGATGTATTGTGCTCGACAAAATCTTTTTATATGCGGCATTAAACTGTGGAAGCCAATTATCATTTATGGAAAACCCATGTCCGACTTTAGGTAAAGTGACCAGTTCTGTCATGGGCATACCTTTTAAGTAAGCCGAGGTAGCCTCAAAAGGACATGTTTGGTCCTTTACACCGTTTAATACAATAAAAGGCTCAGCCAATTTTTTAGTAGCTTCCAGGATGAAGGATTTCCCAGGCTTTAAAACATGCTGCGTCAATCCCAAGCCTTTGCACAAAGGTTTGGCCAGATCAATATCCGGACAAAAACCCAATGCAATAGCCCCCATAAAGGTATTTGTGGGAGCCTGAGCTAAGATACCATACACGAGGACGGCACCATAAGAATAGCCGATAAGTACAGGTTTATGATAAGTGGCCATTTTATACTTTTTTTGGATATCCAGACTTAATTCCTCAAAATCTGCGGCAGGGTACAAACATGGAGAGGAAACTTTCGAAAAATATTTTCCGTAATATTTAGCATCAATACCCAACACCAGCGCACCTTGGTTGGCTATATCTTTAGCCATATTTAAAACGCCACGCCTCCAGCCACCATCTCCCGATACAAATAGGGCCACCGAATTAGGCGTACCAACGGGATGATATATGGTAATTTTCCCGAACTTCTTATCAAACAGTGAATCAATTTCAAGGGAATAGGCCGCTGCACAACAACAGGCCATCAATATGAACAACAACAACAATCGCTTCATCATTTCAGGGTTTAAACACTTGGGTTAATACTGCCGGCACTTTTAGTAAGTCATAATCATCCTCATAAACCAGGTATTTAGGTTGCCATCCCGGAGAAAATTTTTCTTTCGCTTGTCTCAATCCCTTATAATGTGAAAATGACCTGATTTTTTCATAGGCAAACTTCATAGATCGTTCCGGAAAATTATGAGGATTACTTAAACCAGATAGGGGGGAAAAGCCAATATTAATAGCTTGAAATCCATTTTCACGTAGGTAGTTAAACAAAGCGATCATCATAAAATCAATTACGCCATTCGGTGCATCTGCTGTTTTCCTGATAAGATCGTATGTACCTTCCCCCTTCACATGATCGGGGATGATATTTAAAAAGGCAACAATCTTTTCCTCTGCATTTTCAACAGTTATAATAGTTTGTTGTTTTAACTCTTCCCAAATAAACATCCCTTGAGAAAAAACAAATTCATTTCTTTTCGTATTTACCAACCATTCCTCAGAAACTGCTTCCAGTTTTTGTAGCATGCCATCAGGAATAGGCGGCTTATAAACTTTACTTAAAAAACCTTCGCTGCTTATCTTTTTCAGAGCATTACGGATTGATTTTTTGTTGCCGCCCTCCAATGAATCTTAACGTTCTCACGGATAAAAGGAATTAGAAACTTAATTTGCTTCATTTTATAATGCTTTTATCGCTGAGCTGAAGATTTTTATACTTTCTTGAATCTGCTTTATAGCGAATCTAAAATAGGGAGTATAATTGATTAATTTCCAACAAAATACATCATTATCAACTAATATTGAATGTTCATGCCGGGTTGGTTAATGAGCAATTCAAGTTTATATGTAAGCACCTTCAATGCACATTGTCCTTATGCAGCGCATTCGACCGAGTGCAGAAAGGTCATGGGTTATTCAGATTCGTTCTTTTTACCCGAAATATTATATAACACAAAACCCATAAATAAAAAGAGCAAAACCCCGATAATTTGATAGCCACCCTCACCAAACCACTGGGTAAACAGCGGAGAAACATCAACTTTACTTAAATTATTCCGAACAGAAGGAATCACCATCAGTACTGCCACAATTACCCCTGCCAGTGCACCACCGGCAACCAATCCGGTTGCAAATAGATTACCTGGACCAAGCTCATCTTCCTCCTGTGTTTTTACTTTTTTGCGCTCTTTCCAATTGATTAATCCTTTAATACAGCCCCCCGCAAAAATAGGCAGGGTAGTAGAAAGGGGTAAATAAGCACCTACTGCAAACGATAAAGAATTAATACCACATAGCTCTACAGTAATGGCAATAAAAACACCAACAAGCACATATTGCCAATCCAGGTTAAAAGACAGCATCCCTTTAATAAGGGTAGCCATTAAAGTAGCTTGCGGCGCCGAGTATTCCTGCGTACCAATAGCATGTTTTATTCCTTGAGCAAGCATTTCTGGTGTGGGGGTATCCAAAATACGAACCGTAAGTCCGATAACAATAGAAGAAACTATAACTCCAATAAATAAAGCAATTTGTTGATACTTAGGCGTTGCACCGATTAAATACCCTGTTTTTAAATCCTGAGAAGTAGCCCCGGCATTGGCTGCAGCAATACAGATCATGCCACCAACAACCAATGCCATAGGTTCATAAACTTTACCTGTCCACCCTACAGCTATAAAAACCAGGCAGGTGCCCATAATGGTAGCGATGGTCATTCCTGAAATAGGGTTGTTACTGGAACCGATAAGGCCTACAATGCGACTTGATACAGTCACAAAAAAAGCCCCGAATATGATTACCAATACCCCAATAAGAAATTTATTAGTGAAGCTATCGCCCGGAATTTGCGGCAGAAAAGCAACCAAAAGAATCAAAGCCAAACTGCCAATACCCACTAATTTTAAGGATAGATCACGCTCAGTTCTTTTGATTTCAGCAACTACTTTACCCTCTTTAATAGACCCCAAACTATCTTTGAAGGATGAAATAATAGTTGGTATCGTTTTCAACAAGGTGATAAAACCTCCCGCAGCAACTGCTCCAGCACCAATTTGTTTTACATAGGCCTGGTAAATCGCTAACGGATAATCACCAAAAGTTTGCGTAACAGGGTCCCAGCCTACAGAACCTCCAGCTTTAGTGATGTCTGCCAGTAAACCTAATTTAACCAGTTGACCAGCGGCAAGCAATGGGTCTAACAAAGTTGCCAATAAGGGTATTAAGGCAAGCCAGGCTAATACACCGCCGGCAACAAGTACACCTGAAATTTTTGGCCCGATAATATAGCCTACACCCAAATATTCTGGCGTTATTTCACCACTCAATTGTGCTGAGGGTAAAAACCGATTCGTCTGCTTGCTTACCCATGTTGGCGCTTCTGCAATCACATGAAATACTTTCTGCAGCATGGCATAAACCATGGCAAAGCCCAATCCCCAAAATGCAGTCCTGGCGAAAGTTCCACCACGTTCACCTGCTTTTAAAACCGACGCACAAGCGGTGCCTTCAGGGTAGGGTAGCGCTTCATGCTCCTTAACAATTAGAGAACGGCGCAATGGAATCATCATTAATGTCCCCAATATACCCCCTAGAATTGCCAGAATCAGAATCGTCATATAATTGAAGAATGCTTCTCCAGAACTTTGTCGGCCAACATCTGTACTCAAAAACAAGAAGCCCGGCAAAGTAAAAACCACACCTGCAGCAATCGATTCGCCTGCAGATCCTGTGGTTTGGATGATGTTATTCTCAAGTATTGTAGTTTTAAAGAATTTTTTACCAAGGGTGATGGCTAAAACGGCAATGGGTATGGAAGCTGAAACCGTTAATCCCGCTTTAAGGGCCAAGTAAACTGTTGCCGCTCCAAATATAATCCCTGCAATACTGCCCAGTAAAATAGATTTTACCGTTAGTTCTGCCACATTACTCTCTGCTGGCACAAATGGTTTGAATTCTTCTTTCATGAATAATAAATAATTTTAAAGGTATATTTTTTTAAACTATATTTCCATCTTTGGCTGTTTACTTCGAATAAAGTTTGCCCGCTGATACAATTAGAAGCTTATGATAGCTTCATAACCTTTAAAAAAATAAATATACCAGATGAAAAATAAAGCTATTTTTTTAGACCGTGACGGTGTTTTAAACCATGAGATATATGATTATATCTGTACCATAGAAGATTTTGAAGTTTTAGAATACCAGATCCCAACATTAAAAAAACTGTACGACGAAGGTTATATGCTAATCATCATTACGAACCAGGGGGGCATCGCAAAAGGGCGATACACGGTAGAAACATTGGCCTCCATGCATCAGGTTTTGTACGATAAATTTGAAGCACAAGGAGCTAAAATAACGCACGCCTATTTTTGTCCGCACCACCCAAGCGTTTCAGTAGATTGTGATTGCCGCAAACCTAAATCAGGAATGTTGTTGGAAGCCATAGCGACCTATAATATTGATCCCTCTTTATCAATCATGGTAGGAGATAAACCAAGAGATGTAGAAGCAGGAAATGGGGCAGGGGTGAAAGGAATATTGATTGCTCCTGATGAGCCAATTAGTTACGAAAAGATAAAAGAAGTTTTAGCTTCTTAAAAAAAAATGTGCGCTACTTTATCAGTAGCGCACATTAAAATACTATTTACTATTTGGCTCCATTTGCAGCCTTATCGTGATCAGCTAAAAACTGTGCTAATCCACTATCTGTTAAGGGGTGCTTTAATAAAGCTGTAATTGCACTTAATGGAGCTGTAATAACATCAGCACCTAATTTTGCACAATTCACAATATGCATAGGACTACGAATAGAAGCCGCAAGAATTTCCGTTGGATATTCGTAATTATCAAATATTAACCTGATATCTTCAATTAAAACTAAACCATCTGTAGAAATATCATCTAAACGACCTAGAAATGGTGACACATAACTTGCTCCGGCTTTTGCCGCTAATAAAGCTTGTCCGGCAGAAAATATTAAAGTACAATTGGTTCTGATTCCTTTTGAAGAAAGGTATTTAATAGCTTTAACACCATCTTTAATCATCGGAATTTTAACCACAATCTTTGGATCCAGTTTAGCTAATGCTTCACCTTCTTTAATCATTTCGTCAAAAGTAGTTGCAATAACTTCTGCACTTACATTATCATCTACAATAGCACAAATAGCTTTGTAATGAGCAATTACATTTGCTTCACCAGTAATTCCTTCTTTTGCCATTAGGCTTGGATTGGTGGTTACACCGTCTAAAACGCCAAGGTCATGGGCTTCTTTAATCTGATCAAGATTAGCTGTATCAATGAAAAATTTCATATTATTTATTTTGAAAATTTAATTAAATGAATAAATCAGGATTAATTAGGAGGCTAAATTAGACAAAATGTTTGTTACAATGAACAAACGAGTGATGAAAAATTCAGTTTAATAATAAGTTGGGGATAACCATATTTCCTTTCTCAGAAAAAGAAAAAAAATGGGCAAGCACCTTTTATCGCACCGCTACAACCTTCTACCCTTGCTTCGTTCCCGCCCTGGGGGAGTTCAAAGGGAGCTGATCGTAAAAGACTTGCCCGGGACAAATGTAGCAAAACAGTTCAGTTTACGAAAAGAAATTTAATAAATATTCTGCTTTTTTACACCTTCAATGCGTAATTTACTGATTTTTAAGTGCTTGAAAAGGAAGAAAACTTTAAAACAATTACCACAAAGCAGCATACAAAAAGTAATATTTACATTAAACCCAATCTTGTATTATGAAATTTGTATTTTAATGACTTTAAAATTGAAGCGTTAATAAAAATAGCCGGAAATATTAGTAATTCAATTCGACATTTCAAAAAAGAGATGCAAATATTGTAATTAAACGCAGAAACCGTATCTTAGTGTCTTTAACACACTTTAGTTTTATGGACCAAACAAAAGATAATCAGGGATTATATGATCAACGTTTTGAACACGACGCTTGCGGCATCGGTTTTGTTGCTCATGTAAAGGGCAGAAAGTCCCAGCAAATCATTTCAGATGCGATTACCATCCTTGAAAACCTAGACCATAGAGGTGCATGTGGTGCGGAGATTAATACCGGTGACGGAGCCGGAATAATGATTCAAGTTCCTCATGAATTCCTTTATGATGAATGTTTAAAGGTAGGATTTAGCCTAAATAAATCAGGCGACTATGGCGTTGGAATGCTTTTTTTACCAAAAGATATTAAATCAAGAGAAGAGTGCCGGGAGGTGATTTATCGTGCCGCCGAAAAACTTGATCTTGAGGTACTTGGCTTTAGAAAAGTACAAACTAACCCCGCAGGAATTGGAGATATGGCTTTGTCTGTAGAGCCTGAAATGGAACAAGTTTTCATTGCCAGGCCTTATGAGATTGCCGCAGGGGCAGATTTTGAACGTAAGTTATATGTATTTAAAAACTACCTCACCAAAACAATCCTCAATACAGTAAACGGAATTAAATCTGATTTTTATATCGCCTCATTCTCCTCCAGAACAATCGTATATAAAGGTCAGTTAACTTCTATGCAGCTAAGAACATATTTCACTGAATTAAGTGATAAACGTGTTGTTTCTGCTTTTGGTTTAATTCACTCCCGTTTTGCTACAAACACTTTCCCTTCCTGGAGACTGGCACAGCCTTTCCGCTACATTGCCCACAATGGTGAAATCAACACCTTGCAAGGTAACCTTAACTGGTTCAGAGCTAGTGTAAAATCTTTCGCTTCTCCTTATTTCACTCCTGAGGAGCTAAATATATTGTTACCTGTTATTGATGAAACTCAATCTGATTCAGGTTGTTTAGATAATATAGTCGAATTATTACTTCATGCTGGTCGTTCTCTACCTCATGTTTTAATGATGTTAATTCCTGAAGCTTGGGATGGTAACGATGATATGGACGAATTGAAGCAGGCTTTTTATAAATTCCATGCTACATTAATGGAGCCATGGGATGGACCAGCAGCTATTGCTTTTACTGACGGAAATTTAATTGGTGCTACTTTAGATAGAAATGGTCTTCGTCCTTCAAGATATGCTATTACAGAAGATGATCGTGTAATTATGGCCTCTGAAGCTGGTGTTTTAGCTTTAGACCAGAGTAAAATCATTGAAAAAGGCCGCTTAACTCCTGGAAAAATGTTCGTGGTAGACATGGAACAGGGTAGAATTATTAGCGATGACGAAATCAAAAAGGACGTATGCAGTAGACGACCTTATGGAGATTGGATCAACCAATACCAAATCAGACTGGAAGAACTTCCTGATCCCAAAGTGGTGTTTAGTAATTTATCTGAAGAGACTATCTTTAAATACCAACAAATATTTGGCTACAGCAGGGAAGATATAGACATGATCATTAAACCAATGGCTCTGGATGCCAAAGAACCTCTTGGTTCTATGGGTACAGATATTCCATTGGCAGTGCTATCTCAAAAACCGCAGCATTTATCTTCTTATTTTAAACAATTGTTTGCCCAGGTTACTAATCCACCTATTGACCCGATCAGGGAAAAAGTAGTGATGAGCCTTGCCGGTTTTATGGGTAATAATGGTAATTTATTGGAAGAAAATGCCTTGCAATGTCACTGTGTGGGTATTAAGCATCCAATATTAACAAATTTAGAACTCGAAAAACTAAGGAGTATTGATACCGGAGTTTTTCAATCTAAAACTTTACAAACTTATTTTAGAGCGACTGGAAAACCGGGTGCCATGGCTAAAGCACTCGACCGCCTTTGTCGTTACGCCGTTGATGCTGTTGAAGATGGTTTCCAAGTATTAGTGTTATCAGATAGGGCGCTTGATTCTGAGCATGCCGCTATTCCTTCTTTATTAGCCGTATCGGCAGTTCATCACCATTTGATCCGCAAAGGATACAGGGGTGCTGTTGGTATAGTTGTAGAAGCTGGTGACGTTTGGGAAGTACACCACTTTGCTTGTTTAATTGGCTTCGGGGCTACTGCCGTTAATCCATACCTTGCCCTGGAAACGATTAAAAGCTTTGAAGATGAAAGTGTTCTGAGCAGAGAAAAATTGATGCAAAACTATATATATGCCATCAATAATGGTTTATTGAAGATCTTTTCTAAAATGGGAATATCTACTTTACAATCTTACCATGGTGCGCAGATTTTTGAAATACTTGGCATACATAAAAATGTAGTAGACAACTACTTTACTGGCTCTGTATCTAGAATTGGTGGACTAGGGTTGGATGAAATTGCTACTGAAGCTTTAATTAAACACAGCCGAATTTTTGGTAAAGCTAACCGCCCGGATACTATTTTACCTACCGGTGGAAATTACAAATGGAGACGCAAGGGAGAGCAGCATTTATTTAATCCGCAGACCATCCACTTGCTTCAAAATGCAACAAGAAGAAAAGATTACAACATTTATAAACAATATTCAAAACTGATTAATGAGCAAACAAAACAGGCTTTTACCATCAGAGGTTTGTTTGAATTCAAATATGATCGTCCGGCTGTACCTTTAAATGAAGTAGAACCTGTAGAAAATATATTGAAACGTTTCGCAACAGGAGCCATGTCTTTTGGCTCGGTTTCTCATGAAGTGCATTCCACGCTGGCTATTGCCATGAACCGCATTGGCGGAAAAAGCAATACTGGCGAAGGGGGTGAAGACGAGATGCGTTATGAGCCTTTACCTAATGGCGATTCTATGCGCTCAGCAATTAAACAGGTTGCTTCCGCACGTTTTGGAGTAACTAGCAACTATTTAACCAATGCTGATGAACTGCAAATAAAAATGGCCCAGGGTGCAAAACCTGGAGAAGGCGGACAACTGCCAGGCCATAAGGTTGATGAATGGATTGCTAAGGTTCGTCATGCTACTCCTGGTGTTGGCTTAATTTCGCCACCTCCACACCATGATATTTACTCTATTGAAGATCTTGCTCAATTAATTTTCGATCTTAAGAATGCAAATCAACAAGCGCGTATAAATGTTAAACTGGTTTCTAAAGCTGGTGTAGGTACAATTGCTGCCGGGGTTGCTAAAGCTCATGCAGATGTGATTTTAGTTTCTGGTTTTGATGGTGGTACCGGTGCTTCTCCTTTAACCTCTATTCAACATGCAGGTTTGCCCTGGGAACTTGGCTTAGCCGAAGCGCACCAAACATTGGTTAAAAACCGCTTGCGTAGCAGGGTTGTGCTGCAAACTGACGGCCAACTAAAAACAGGTAGGGATATTGCCATTGCTACTTTATTAGGTGCTGAAGAATGGGGTGTTGCTACCGCTGCTTTAGTTACTTCTGGCTGTATCATGATGCGCAAATGCCATTTAAATACTTGTCCGGTTGGCGTGGCTACACAAGATCCAGAATTAAGGAAACTTTTTACCGGTGAAGCTGATCATGTTGTAAACCTCTTCCATTTTCTTGCGGAAGAACTTCGTGAAACAATGGCTGAACTTGGTTTTAGAACAGTAAATGAGATGGTGGGTCAGGCTGATGCACTAATGGTACGTGAAATTAATGCCGCAGATTGGAAACTCAAAGACCTTGATTTTTCTGCCGTATTGTTTAAAGCACCTGAAAATGGCTTGACTTTCTATAATTCAGAAAAACAAGACCATGGACTGGCTGATGTATTGGATCGTAAGCTTATTAAGGCCGCACAACCAGCTCTATTAAATAAAGAACCTATATTTAAAGAGTTTGCAGTTAAAAACACTGACCGTGCTATAGCAACCATGTTATCTAATGAAGTTTCAAAACTCCATAAAGGACAAGGATTGCCTCCGGATACTATAAATTTAAAATTTAACGGTTCTGCCGGACAAAGTTTTGGTGCTTTTGCTGCCAGAGGTATTTCTCTGGAGCTTGAAGGTGAGGCGAATGATTATGTGGGTAAAGGACTTTCTGGTGCCAGGTTAAGCATCTATCCTTTTTCAAATGTTACTTATGTTCCCGAACAAAATATCATTATTGGCAACGTTGCCTTGTATGGTGCAACTTCAGGCGAGCTCTACATTAGAGGGCAGGCTGGAGAAAGATTTGCCGTAAGAAATTCTGGTGCTACTGCAGTTGTGGAAGGACTTGGTGATCATGGCTGTGAATACATGACTGGTGGTGAAGTATTGGTGATAGGTGAAACCGGTAGTAATTTTGCTGCTGGTATGAGTGGTGGGGTTGCCTGGATCTACGATACCAAAGGCAATTTTGAAAGCAAATGCAACAAAGAAATGGTAGATCTCGATCCTTTAAATGAAGAAGATGAACTAAGAATCAACACTTTGCTTAAGAAACACATCCAACTTACAAAAAGTAAATTAGCACAATTCATATTAAATGACTGGGCAACACAATCTGCTCACTTCATTAAAGTATTCCCTAAAGAATACAAAGCTGTGTTATTAAAAAGAAATGCTAAAATAAAAATATCTTAATCATGGGAAAAGTAACCGGATTTTTAGAATATGAAAGAACTGCTCCTGTAAAAGAAGATGCGAAAACACGTTTAACGCATTATGATGAGTTTGTTCACCTCTATCATGCTGATCAAATTAACAAGGAGGCCGCCCGCTGTATGGATTGTGGCATTCCATTTTGCCAATCGGGATGCCCCTTAGGTAATGTAATTCCTGAATTTAATGATGCTGTATACAGTGGCGACTGGGAACAAGCAACAGCTATACTATTGAGCACAAATAATTTTCCTGAATTTACTGGAAGAATTTGTCCGGCTCCTTGTGAATCTGCCTGCGTATTAGGTATTAACAAGTCACCGGTTTCTATCGAAGAAATAGAGAAACACATTATAGAAATGGCTTTTGCAAAAGGTTACATCAAGGCACAAGGGCCCTTGATCAGGACTGGAAAAAAAGTAGCCATTGTTGGTTCAGGTCCTGCAGGTTTAGCTGCTGCAGCACAATTAAATAAAGCTGGGCATGAAGTTACTGTTTACGAACGCGACGATACCCCTGGTGGTTTGCTTAATTACGGTATTCCTGATTTTAAACTTCAAAAAGATATTGTCACCCGACGCATCAGCTTGATGGAAAAAGAGGGTGTTATATTTAAATGTAATTCAAATGTAGGGGTAAATGTAGAGCTGAATACGCTCTTAAGAGAATTCCAATCCATTATTCTTGCTGGTGGCTCAACTATACCTAGAGACCTTAACCTATCTGGCCGGGATGCTAAAGGAGTGCATTATGCCATGGATTTTTTGAAACAACAAAACAAAAGAGTAAGGAATTTTAATATTGACCAGGAAGCCATTTTAGCTACCGGAAAAGATGTTATTGTAATTGGTGGTGGCGATACAGGTTCTGATTGTATTGGAACGTCTAACAGACAGGGGGCTAAATCTGTTACCCAGTTTGAGATTATGCCAATGCCTTCACAAGCGCGCACCTCAAATATGCCATGGCCAACTTATCCCATGTTATTAAAAGTTACTTCTTCTCATGAGGAGGGTTGTAACCGCGCCTGGGCAGTAAATTCTAAAGAATACATTAAAGATGAACAAGGTAATTTAAAAGCCCTAAAAATTGTTGATGTAAAATGGGATATAGATGCAAACGGCAGACCAGTTAATTTTACCGAAATTGAAGGTACCACACGTGAATTACCTTGCCAACTTGTATTACTCGCCATGGGCTTTCTTCATCCTCAAAAAGAAGGACTAATAGAAAATTTAGGTGTAGAACTTGATAACCGTGGAAACGTAAAAGCGGAAGAAGGTAAATACCAAACCAATATTGCTAAAATATTTGCCGCCGGCGATATGAGAAGAGGCCAATCTCTAGTAGTGTGGGCAATTTCTGAAGGACGCGAAGCAGCACGTAAAGTGGATGAATATTTAATGGGCTTTAGTAAGCTATCCAGTAAAGATGGCATTCCTTATGCTTAAGTAAATTTATTATATAAAATCCTTTAAAAGGAGGCTGTATCATTGTTAAAATGAACTGCCTCCTTTTTTTTATGCCTTCATTTTTGAAACGCTATCGATCGGTCATTTTTGACAGGTCCTTGAAAGGTCGTTGATAGGTAGTTGGTAGGTCATTGCTAGGTCTAAATGACCTCCAAAGTACCTACCAAAAACCTGTCAGGGTTCTGGTAAATATCAAGGCAAATAAACTAAGGCATAACACCGCCTTTTCATTTCTAATCAGCTTAAAAATGTTGCTACATTAATAAGGCTGTCATCATTTGGAATGAAACAGCCTTATTTTATTTGTACAAGAAAGATAAACAGTTTTACTTTAACTTAGGACAGCCTCAATTTGGCAAAGAAATCCCAAAGAACAATACCAGCAGAAATTACAATATTAAAAGAATGTTTAGTACCAAACTGAGGTATTTCTATACATTCATCAATCATAGCCATCACTTGTTCACTTACCCCATCCACTTCATTTCCAAAAATAAGCGCGTATTTTTTCTCCTGATCAGGCTTAAAAGCATTCAGCATGGTGCTATTTTTTGCTTGTTCAATAGCTATAATGGTATAACCTTGCTGGCGCAAAGCCTTTATGGCAGTGGTGGTTTCCTCATAATGAACCCAATCTACCGATAAAGTAGCCCCAAGAGCAGTTTTCTCTATTTCCCGATGAGGAGGATTTGCCGTAATGCCACATAAAACGATTCTTTCTATAGCAAAACCATCACCAGTTCTGAAAACAGAACCAACGTTATGCATACTTCGAACATTATCAAGAACAACAACAACAGGCAATTTTTCCTGTTCCTTATATGCCGCTACACTTACCCTATTAAGGTCATCTAATTTCAATTTTTGCATTTTACAAAAGTAAAATTAAATTGTTGATGCGCCATTTCCAATAGCACTAAAATAAACAGTAGGAGCGTAGCCTATTTTTTCTGTATAATAGAGGTTAAGCTCTTTTACAAAATCTTCTTCAAATCCATTTTCGAGTAAAGCAATGGCACAACCACCAAAACCAGCACCTGTCATGCGTGCGCCGATTACAGGAGCGTAGTTTTCGCAAAAATCCACTACAGTATCTAATTCAACACCTGTAACTTCATAAAGCTCTTTCAAGGATAGGTGAGAAGCATACATTAAGCGACCAAAATCTGCTAGATTACCCTCATTTAATGCTTTTGCTGCAAAACTTACACGGTCATTCTCTTTAACCACATGAGTTGCTCTTTTAAGTATAACCGGATCAGTTAACAGGTGACTATGAAGTGCAAATTTCTCTCCATTAAGTTCGCAGAGGTTATTCAACGTGATGTCTTCATTGAGCTGTTTCAATGCAGTCTGACATTCCAGTACCCTTTCGTTATATTTAGATTCAGAAAGTTTTCTTGGTTTATTGGTGTTGATGATAGCTAAACAATAATTGCCCATATCACAAGCTACAACCCTGTATTTAAGGGTATCGCAATTTAATACCAGTGCTTTATCTTTTTCTCCAAAAGCAACTGCAAATTGATCCATTACACCGCAATTTACACCAATAAACTGATTCTCGACCCATTGAGCCAATAACACCAATTCTAATCTGGTGTAACCCAGGTTAAAATATTCATTCAGCGCATAGGCCATAATAACTTCGATTGATGCAGAAGAGGATAAACCTGAACCAATGGGAATATTACCATAAAAAAGGAGATCTAAGCCTTGGTCTATTGCTTTTTCTTTTAAAATTTCATTAAAAACACCAAGTGGATAATTATACCAATCTTCACCGGTTTTGTTATAACTGGATTGTAACGGAACAGCTTGTTCTTCAGCAAAACTAAGGCTTTTGAACCTGATAACCTTTTCATTATTTGGCGCCACAGACAACCAGGTGCCTAAAGATATGGCACATGGCATTACTAAACCACCGTTATAATCAATATGCTCCCCGATTAAATTTACTCTCCCAGGAGTGAAATAGGTGGCTGTGGCTTTATGCTGATAATTTTCAAAGAATTTTTGCTCTAAATCCGTTTTCATGTAAAAATTTAAATTAAGTTCTTGTTTTAAATAAAGTATTGATAGTATTGTTATTATATACAGCCCCAATATACCTATATGAAAGCAAAATTAATAAAGACCGAACATGTTATTGACGGAAAGGAAATATTTGCCGTAGAACTAACTAATAATCAAGGTACTTACGTGAAAATATACAATTATGGTGCAATCATAAGTAATTTTGTGGTGAAGAATGCATTAGGTGATTCTCAAGATATTGTTCTGGGCTTTGATGATTTTTCAGGATATATTAATGACGATTATTTAGCAGCATATCCTTATTTAGGCGCTGTAATAGGACGTTATGCCAACAGGATAAAAAACGGGAAATTTAATATCTCAGGAAAAGCTTACCAGTTATCACAAAATATAGGTTCAGACACGCTTCATGGCGGGTACATTGGTTTTGACAGGAAAGTATGGGACATCTTACCTGCATTAGGTCCGAGTTTAACGCTACAATATGTAAGTCCGGCAGGTGAAGAGGGTTTTCCAGGTAATTTAACCATACAACTCACCTTCAAACTCACCGCCGAAAATGAACTTATCCTGGATTATAAAGCCGAAACAAATGAGCCTACAGCGATTAATTTAACCCACCATGGTTATTTTAATTTAGCAACCAATGGTGGTAATATTAGTAACCATACGCATAGAATGCCTGCAAGTTATTACCTGCAGCAAGATGATAATTATGTGGTTACAGGAGTAAAAATTCCTGTTGAAGGTTCCCAATACGACTTCCTTGGGCCGAAGTTAATTGGCAGCAATTGGGATGATCAGGAGGGTTACGACCAGACTTTTGTTTTAGATAAAGAACCCGGAGAATTAACCCTGGCTTCTGAAACTACTGAAGAAAGCAGTGGCCTGAAATTATCTATTTATACTACTGAACCTGTTGCACATTTCTATACGGCAAAATATTTGGCCGTTAATAACGGTAAAAAAGGTAAAAATTACGGCCCTTTTGAAGCTTTTTGTGTGGAAACACAGCATCACCCTAATGCCGTTAATGTACCTGAATTTCCCACTACGGTTTTGTTACCCGGAGAAATTTATAAACAAACTACCATTTATAAAATTGAACATCAATAATAAGAATTTTAAACACATGAAAATAGCTATTTGGTCGGATATAAGATGTCCTTTTTGTTATATAGGAAAAAGAAAATTTGAGCATGCCTTAGCTCAATTTAAACATAAGGATAATGTAGAAGTAGAGTGGCACAGCTTTGAATTGGACCCTCAGGCAAAAACACAGCCCGAAAAGAATGCCTACGATTATTTGGCAGAGGTTAAAGGACAAAGCAAGGAGTGGTCGATGGAAATGCACCAATATATTAAAGATACTGCTGCAGAAAACGGTTTGGTTTTTAACTTCGACGAATTAAAAATTGCTAATTCTTTTAATGCACACCGGTTAATTCAATTAGCTAAAAGCCTGGGCTTAGCAGATGATGCAGAAGAGCGCCTGTTTGCTGCGCATTTTACAGATGGAAAAAACATTGCAAACCTAGACACTTTAATTCAAATTGGAATAGAATTAGGTATAGAGAAGGCTATTGTAACGCAAATGCTGACAATTGATTCCTTTTCAGATGAGGTGAGGTATGACGAAAAAACTGCACAAAGCATTGGTATTAGTGGTGTGCCTTTTTTCATCATCAATCAAAAACACACCATTTCAGGTGCGCAGTCTGCTGATATTTTCCTTAAAGCATTAAACCAGGGTTGGCTGGAAGGTGAGCCTCAACGCTAGACACTTTCGATCAAGTATTTTGTTCTTTTTTGAAAACGAAAGAACAATAATACCGATGCGGTCAGCAATCCAAAGGTTAAACCATACCAAATACCATTTACACCCATTCCCAGCGTTATGCCAAGAAAATAGCCTAAGGGTATTCCAATAATCCAATAAGCAACAAAAGTAATAAAGGTGGGCACGTTAACATCACCGATACCTCTTAAAACACCCAGGCCAACAACCTGGGTTCCATCAAATAATTGAAAAAATCCAGCAATAATTAATAATTGTGCTGCAATATTTATCACCGCGCTGTCTTCCGTATAAATATAAGGCAAGAGGTTGTTGGCAAAAATAAAAAGCAATGCCGTGATGCTCATAAAGCCAATGACGACATGATAACTGGCAATTGCTGCACACCTGAGGTCAACAAAATTTCTTTTCCCCAAATTATTACCTGTTTTAATCGTTGCTGCCGAAGCAATACCACTGGCCATCATATAAGTTACTGCCGCTAAGTTTATGGCAACCTGGTGGGCAGCCTGCTCAACGGCGCCAATGGTTCCAATTAAAATTGCAGCCCCACTAAAAGCACTGATTTCAAAAGAATATTGCAAGGCTACCGGCGCACCAATTTTAAAAATCTTTGTACTGATTATCTTATCTAAAACATTAACCTTGAAACCCTCCAAGTATATTTTGAAATGTTTGGAGCGGAAAACATAGGTAACCATAACCACTGCCATCAAAAACCGGTCTATAAGTGTACTTAAACCAACACCTTTAACACCCATAGGTGCAATACCAAACATCCCTTTTACGAAAATAATGCCTAAAATGATGTTAATTACATTTCCCCAGATAGAAACATACATCGCTTGTTTGGTAAAGCCAAGGCCTTCAGCGAATTGTTTAAAGGTTTGAAAAATCATTAATGGAATAATGGATATCCCTAAATAACTAAGATAAGGTTTGGCATACGCAACAACCTCTGGCGATTGGCCGAGGTGATCAAGGATAAATAATGTCCCAAAATAGACAAAGCAAAACAGAATAACACCTGTAATCATATTAATGATTAAACTGTTAGACAACAATTTACCACATTCCTTGAAATTGTTACGGCCGTTTTCTTGCGCTATCAATGGCGTTAAGCCATAAGAAATACCTAATCCCATAACCAAAATCAGCATAAAAACACTGTTAACCAAAGATACGGCAGCTAACTGTATGGTACCTGCAAAATGCCCTACAATAACACTATCGGCCATGTGAACAACAGTATGCCCCAATTGAGAAACAACAATGGGTAGGGCTAATTTTAAATTATCGGCGTAATAAGGTTTGTATTTTGCGTAGAACTGGTGAAGCATAGCAATAAAAATAATGCGCAAAACTACAGCTATTTAAGCAGAATCAGGAGCATTTTTTATGTACGTGCCATTAATAAGCTACAATATGTTTTTCTCCATGGTGCAGGTTTCTGATATAAACTTCATTCAACACTGTAGCGCACACCAAGCCATCTTTATTAGTCAATTCCATAGGGTAGGCCTTAATAAACTTTCCATCTTTCGTTAAAGTATGAATAGCTTCCTGCAGCATCTCATCTGTAATCTTTATAGTGAAATACAAATGACTATGCCCAGGCTTTAGGTATTGAATGGAAGCACTTTTTAACCATACACGTGTTTTAAAACCCCTTCTCTGCAAAAGTTGATCAAATAAAAGGGCGTAAAAAGGATCTGTAGCACTGTAGATAGTGCCCCCATATATGGAACCGTTATAATTTTTATTTAAAATACTTTTACTTATTTTAACATCTACTCCTCTAAAGCCTTTATGAAATTTTTTAATCCAAATTCTTTGGAATAATAAGGGCGGATAGAAACACAAGGCCCATTTTAGGGTTCTTTCTGATACAATCATTTATGTTAAATATCTGAAAGATTATTGAATAATTAAAAACATTTTATCCTTTTCGTGGTTATTAATCAAAACAAGATTATAATCCTATGAAAAAAACAATTTTAAGTCTTGCTATGGTAGGTTCATTGATTATAGCCACTTCAGCATGCAGTTCTAACCGTAATGCTTCAGAAACTAAAGACAGTACGACAATGGATTCCACCGCTACACCAACAACAGATACAACAACTACACCAATGCCAGCTGACACAAGTAAAATAATGCCACCTGACACCACTAAGACAATGCCACCAATGTAGCATTTAAATGAATTAAAAAAAGCCATCTCACAAGGATGGCTTTTTTTTTACTGTCAAAAAAATGTACTATCTCCACTAAACAAACACTATAGAAGCCGATTAGCGTTAACTTTGAATTATGATATTCAAAGAATTAGTCGCAACGGAATATAAGAAAATTCAAGACGAAATCTGTAACGCATTAGAACTTGCAGATGGAGGATCGAAATTTGAAGAAGAATTATGGGAAAGAGAAGGCGGAGGAGGTGGCCGCACAAGGGTATTCCAAAATGGTAACGTTATTGAAAAAGGTGGTGTAAATTTTTCGGCGGTCCATGGCAAACTTCCCGAATCAGTAAGAAAAGCATTTAAAGTTGACAGCGAAGACTTTTTTGCCACTGGGGTATCCATAGTTTTACATCCTATAAATCCATTTGTACCTATTATACACATGAATATAAGGTACTTTGAAATGGATGAACAAACCAGGTGGTTTGGTGGCGGCATTGATTTAACACCGCATTATGTGATAGATACAGATGCAAGGTACTTCCACCACCTGCTAAAAAATACCTGCGATAATTTTAACCCGAATTTTTACCCGCAATTTAAAAAACAAGCTGATGATTATTTTTACATCAAACACAGGGAAGAAACTCGCGGCGTTGGCGGAATCTTTTACGATAGGTTAAGACCTGAAAATACCGAACTAAGTTTTGAGCAAATACTGGACTTCTCTTTGGAGATCGGTAAAACTTTTGCACCTGTCTACACAGAACTCATTGACCGAAACCGTGATCAAAGTTATACCGAACTGGAACAGGAATGGCAATATGTTCGACGAAGCCGATATGCAGAATTTAACCTTGTATATGACTCTGGAACAAAATTTGGCCTGGAGACCAATGGAAGAATTGAATCGATTTTAATGAGTTTACCCCCAATGGCCAAGTGGATTTATAATTTCCAGCCAAAGGAAAATTCACCCGAAGCGTATACGACTAGTAAGCTTATAAAAGGAATTAATTGGGTTTAACAATTTCATAAGGTTAAACAGCAATATTTTCTTAAATTCGCAAGGTTATAACAATACCTTATTTAAATCGTTTTATACGAACACTATTTTATGGCAGAAGATTTAGAAAATCAGGAAAACGACAAAGTTATTAGAATCAATATTGAAGAGCAGATGAAGTCTGCTTATATCGATTATTCGATGTCTGTAATTGTATCAAGAGCTTTACCTGATGTACGTGATGGATTAAAACCGGTACACCGTCGTGTATTATACGGTATGCTTGATCTGGGATTAGCAAACAATAAACCTTATAAAAAATCAGCACGTATTGTCGGTGAAGTGCTGGGTAAATATCACCCACATGGTGATTCATCCGTATATTTAACTATGGTAAGGATGGCGCAACCGTGGAGTTTGCGTTATTTAATGGTTGAAGGGCAAGGTAACTTTGGCTCTGTTGATGGTGATTCGCCAGCAGCAATGCGTTATACGGAAGCAAGATTTCAAAAAATAGCGGAAGATATGCTTGCTGATATCAATAAAGATACGGTTGATTTTCAGCTTAACTTTGATGATTCCTTACAGGAACCTACCGTTTTACCCGCAAAAGTACCTAATTTACTGATAAACGGTGCTTCTGGTATTGCAGTTGGTATGGCAACAAATATGCCTCCACACAATATTACAGAGGTAATTAACGGTACAATTGCCTACATTGAAAATAATGAAATCACTATTGCTGAATTAATGAAATTCATTAAAGCACCTGATTTTCCAACGGGTGCCATTATATACGGCTATACTGGTGTGCAAGATGCTTTCGAAACGGGTAGAGGACGTATTGTTATGCGTGCTAGAGCAGAAATTGAAACGAATAAAGACCGTGAAACTATCATTGTGACAGAAATACCTTACCAGGTAAATAAAGCCATGATGATTGAGCGGACAGCAGAACTGGTTGGGGAAAAGAAAATAGACGGCATTTCGAATATTAAAGATGAATCCAATAAAGATGGAATAAGAATCGTTTATGAAATTAAACGTGATGCAAATGCTTCCATCGTATTAAATAACCTATTTAAACAAACTGCTTTACAAACTTCTTTTAGTGTAAACAACATTGCCCTGGTTAAAGGCAGACCTCAAATGCTAAATTTGAAGGACTTGATCAGCCATTTTGTTAACCACAGGCATGAAGTTGTAATTCGCCGGACTAAGTTTGAGTTGGCTGAAGCTCAAAAAAGAGCACATATTCTGGAAGGTTTATTAATTGCACTGGATCATATTGATGAAGTTATCAAATTAATCCGTGCTTCAAATACACCAGAAGAAGCTAGGGTAGGTTTAATGGAGCGTTTTGCTTTAACCGATATCCAGTCTCGTGCTATTTTAGATATGACTTTACGTCGTTTAACAGGCCTTGAACGCGATAAAATTAAAGAAGAATTTGATGAGTTGATGAAAACCATCGATTACCTTCAATCTATTTTAGAAGATGAAGGTCTAAGAATGCAAATCATCAAAGATGAATTAAATGAAATGCTGTTGAAGTATGGTGATGAACGTAGAACACAAATCGTTCACTCTGCTGAAGACATGAGCATGGAAGACTTCATTGAGGATGAAGATGTAGTGATCACTATTTCTCATGAAGGTTACATTAAACGTACACCAGCAACAGAATACAGAACCCAGGCTAGAGGTGGTAAAGGATCAAAAGGTAGTGAATCAAGAAATGAAGATTTCATTGAGCACCTGCTCATCGCTTCTAATCATAATTACATGCTTTTCTTTACAGAAAGTGGACGTTGTTTCTGGTTAAGGGTTTATGAAATACCAGAAGGCTCACGCTTAAGTAAAGGAAGAGCAATCCAAAATATCATTAATATTCCTAAAGAAGAAAAGATAAAGGCTTATATTAAAGTCAAAAATCTTAAAGATCAAGACTACCTTGAAAACAACTTTATCATTATGTGTACCAAAAAAGGTACAATTAAGAAAACATCTTTAGAAGCCTATTCAAGACCAAGAGTTAATGGTATTAATGCCATTAATATCAATGAGGGTGATCAGTTATTAGAAGCAAGCTTGACTAGTGGAACCAGTGAAATTGTGATGGCATTGCGTTCTGGAAGGGCTATCCGCTTCAACGAATCTACTGTTAGACCAATGGGTAGAACCGCTACAGGAGTACGTGGTGTAACCCTTGGACATGACAAAGATGAAGTTGTTGGTATGATTGCTGTAGATAATGCTGAAGCAACGATATTGGTGGTTTCTGAAAAAGGTTATGGTAAACGTACAGATATTGATGATTATCGTGTAACCAACAGAGGTGGCAAAGGGGTTAAAACCATTAGCATTACAGAAAAAACTGGCGACCTTATTGCTATAAAAAATGTTACCGATGCAGATGATTTAATGATTATTAATAAATCAGGTATCGTTATTAGAATTGTGGTAAGTGGCTTGAGAGTTATGGGTAGAGCAACTCAGGGTGTTCGTTTAATTAATTTAAAAGGAAATGATGCCATTGCTTCGGTAGCTAAAATCGATCACGAAGAAGTTGATGAAACAGAAGAGGAAACAGATGCAGTCATTTTAGAGGAGCCGGCTGCTGATACTGAAGAAAAAGATAATGCTACTGTAGCAACCGAAAAAGAAGAAGAGGATGGTGATGAGCAAGAGGATGATCAAGAAGATTCAGAACCTGAAGAACAAAATTAATTAATCAGTAAACAAAATAAAAAATAAAATAACATGAAGAAAGTACTTTTTAGTATGCTTTTAATGGGGGTTGCCTCATTTGCAAATGCACAAAAGAGTGAAGTTGCTGCTGCAAAAAAAGAATGGGGTTTATTTCAATTGCTGGCCAATGGAAAACAAACACTTGAAAAATCTTTAACAGCATTAAATTCAGGGTTAGAACACACAGATAAAGCTATTGTAGATGCGAAATCTAAAGAACTCGTTGAAGCATGGTCCTACAGAGCTCTCTTTGCTTCTTCAATCGCCGCTACTGATACTGTTAATTTAGATAATTCTGCTGCTAAACAAAAAATTGCTGAAGAAGCAGTTGTGAAAGCAAAAGCTTTAGATGTTAAAGGTGGTGAAAAAGAAAACATAGCTACAGCAGAAATGAACATCAATAATTCTGTTAAAATCAGAGCATTTACAGCATATAATAAACAAGACTTCGCTACTGCTTTGAAATATTTTAATGAAGCTACAGAAAAAAACCCTTCAGATACTTCTATGTATTTAAATGCTGGTATTATGGCAAAAAACCTGAAGAATTATCCTGATGCTATTAAAAACTTTAAGAAACTAATTTCTTTCAATACGCCAAATGCGCAAGATTTATATTCAGAGGTGATCAATATGCAATTGGTAGAAGTAAAGGACACAGTAGCTGCATTGGCAACCTTAAAAGAAGCATCGGAAAAATATCCTGAAGCTGAAAACTTCATTCAAATTGAAACTCAATTGTATATTAGCAAAGGAGATATTGCAAAGTCTGAATTAATGCTTGATAAATTAATAGCTAAAGATCCTAAAAATGCAATTTATCAATACTTGAAAGGTGATGTTTATTACCAACAAGCAGTTTCTATTCAGGAGAAAAAGAATAAATTAGATGCTAAGAAAATAAAAGAAGCTAATGAATTGACAACTCAGATAACTGGTTTTCTTGATAAAGCATTACCTTATTATTTGAAATCATCTGAATTAGATCCAAAATCTGCTTCAGCATTGGAAGCCTTGAAAAGGATTTATGCTTTTAAAAGTGACACAGTAAAATATAATGCTGTTGAAAAAAGAATTAAAGCCTTAAATCCATAGTTAATGGAATAACATTTTATAAAAAAGAGGGATAAATTTTATCCCTCTTTTTTTTTATCTAAATTTGTTTCAAAACCAGAATTAATGAAGAACATATCCTTAATCATAATAGCTACCTTATTTTTTGTCTCATTCCATGGCTACAGCCAAAAAAGTCAAATGAAAATAGCCCAAAATGCTGTGGGAAAATTACAGGCGGCTATTTCTAGTGGAAAAGATAAAGCTAACCAAATGAATGTAATTGGGGAAGGTATAAAAGCTACCGAAGCTGCACAAAAAGACAGAAAAACAAAACGCTGGCCTGAAACCTGGGCAATTAAGGCTTACCTCAGTTCTTACGCTGCAATACTTGAAGATAATGAAAGTAATGCCGACAATTATTATAACATGGCTAATGAAGCCATAGATACAGCAAAAAAACTAGATAGATTTCAAAATAACACCAGTTTAATTGAGTCGGCAAATTATAATATCATCCTAAAAAAGCAAGATAAAGGTAATAAGGCTTATCAAAAAAATGAATTCGAAAAGGCTTTTAATTTATTACAGACTGTAAGTGATTTATTTCCGAATGACACTACGTTAGCAATAAATACTGCTATAAGTGCACAAAATATGGGTGATGTTACTAATTCACTAAAATATTTTAAACGTGCCCAAACTGAAGGTGCTAAAAATCCTACTTTATTTCAATCTATTGCAACCATGCATACTTCCAAATTTGAAAACGATTTGGCAATTAATGCCTTAGAGGAGGGATTGGTTGTTAATCCAACTAATATGTTTTTAATTAACGACTATATCAATTTACTCATAGATAACAAAAAGTATGATAAGGCGATTAGTGCAATAGAAAAAACATTGAAACTGGAATCGCAAAATAAACAATTATATTTCCTATATGGTTATTTGCAACAGCTTAAATCAAATCATACAACAGCCGAACTTGCCTATAAAAAGGCATTGGATATAGATCAAAATTATTTCGATGCACTTTACCAATTAGGATTAACCTATATAGATGTTGCCAACATAGCACTTAAGTCTAAAGATACCACACATATTAATTTATTTAACTCCTATATCAATAGAGCTGAATTAACGCTCTTACAAGCAAATGAAATAAACCCGAATGATAAAGCGACAGTTCAACTATTAACAGATATTTATTCAAGAAAAAACAAGTTCGATAAAGTTCAGGAATTGAAACGTAAACTTGAAGAATTTTAAATTATGAAGAGGAAATAGGGTGTGTACATAACTCTACTTAACATAATATTAATTATAGTACAACCAATATTAATATAAAAGCGTGCCTTAATCTCATTATTGTTTGCACATGTTTAATAAGCCGATCAGAAGCATTCAAGATTTTCTATTAAGTACATACTTTGTAGATGGTTTAAGAATAACCTTTGGGGTACTATGTCCATCTTTGATTCTGGCACAATTTGGTCTGCTTAAATTAGGGCTAACACTATCATTAGGTGCATTATGTGTGAGTGTTGTGGATTCGCCTGGACCAATTGTACACCGTAGAAACGCAATGATCATCACCACAGGATTAATTTTTATCCTGTCTTTTTTTGTCGGTCTCACGAACAGAAATCTCTACTTCATAGGTGTATTACTGCCTTTGGGCAGTTTTATATTTTCCATGTTCTCTTTATACGGAACTCGTGCAGCCTCCATTGGTACAGCATCGTTATTAGTGATTGTATTAAGTGTTGATGATATCAGACCATGGCAGGAAGTTTCACTTTATGCCGGATTAATTCTTGCTGGCAGCACCTGGTACACCATTTTGAGTTATTTTGTTTATAGAATCAGACCTTATCGTATTGTTCAGCAAACACTGAGCGAGTCTATTTATGAAGTTGCTACTTTTTTAAGGGCAAAAGCTAATTTTTATCATCAAAATATCGATTATGACAAAAATTACGCTTCTTTACTTCAGTTACAAGTGCAAGTGCACGAGAAACAAGATGCTGTAAGAGAATTACTGTTTAAAACAAGAGAAATTGTCAGGGATTCAACACCTGAAGGAAGATTTTTACTAATTGTTTTTGTAGATATGGTGGATTTGTTTGAGCAGGTCATGTCTACTTATTATAATTACAATAAATTACATGAGCAATTTGATTCATCAGGAATATTAACCCATTATGAAAAGGTTATTAATAAAATTGCTAATGAATTAGATAACTTGGCCTTTGCTTTAAAAACGGGGGGTACTCCTCTCCTTTCTGGCCATTTAATGAAAGAAGTAACCCGTTTAAAGACCGAAATTGCAAAGCTTGAAGTTAATAATACAGCTGGTACTTATAATACGCTGAGTATTGTTGCTTTAAAAAATATCGAAGTAAACATAGAAAACATATTAATCAGGGTAAAAACTATTAATGGGTATTTCAATGAAAAGGAAAAGATAAATTTAAAAAGTAGAAATATTGATACGGAAAAGTTTATAACCAGGCAAACTATAGATTTTAAATTGATGCTGGAGAATTTAACTTTTAAATCCTCGGCATTCCGGCATGCCGTTAGAGTTGCAATAGTAATGCTGCTTGGCTTTATAATCTCCAAAGTACTTCCATTTTCTCATAGTTATTGGATTTTACTTACCATTCTTGTCATTATGAAACCGGGCTTCAGTTTAACAAAACAAAGAAATTACCAGCGTATTATTGGGACAATTATTGGTGCTGGGATCGGTTTAACTGTACTCACCTTTGTGCATGATAAAAACGCATTGTTTATTATCCTCTTAGTGTGCATGGTATTAAGTTACAGTTTTCAGCGCAAAAACTACGTTGTAAGCGTCTTATTCATGACTCCTTATATATTGGTTCTGTTTAACTTCCTTGGAATGGGGAGCTTCTCTGTGGCTAGTGAACGCATAATAGATACCTTAATAGGTTCAGGACTAGCTTTTTTGGGTAGTTATATTTTATTTCCCAATTGGGAACATGAAAAATTAAAAGATGCCATGATTTCAACATTGAAAGCTAATGTTAATTATTTTGAACAAGTCACAATATTGTACTTCGAAAAAACACAAAACCTCACCACATATAAAGTAGCTAGAAAAGAAGTATATGTAACCTCTGCTAACCTAGCCTCACTTTTTCAAAGAATGTTTTCTGAGCCAAAAAGCAAGCAAATAATGATGAAGGAAATGCAACAGTTCACAGCCTTAAATCATTTACTATCTTCTTATATTGCTACCCTTTCCTTATATAATAAAGAGCATTCCTTCTCCTTAAAAAACACGGATGAATTGAAGCCTTTAATTAATAACACCATTTACCTGATCAATTTATCCACAGAAAATTTAAACAATCCTGCATCAGGAATAAGTAATGTTCCATTAATTAAAATGAAAACAGATGAAAATAGGGAAAAAGAAGATTTAATCGTGATCAGTGAATTAGTAGAATTGATTCAGAAAGTGGCTTATGACATTTATAAAATAACTGAAAAGATAAATTTTAAAACTTTACACTAGTTTTTTTGTTGTAACTATGAATAACAAAAATTTATGGAAAAATTATATACAGCTTCAGTAACTGCAAAAGGTGGCAGAAATGGACATATAAAATCAAGCGACAGTCAAATAGAATTCGAAGTTAGGGCACCAAGGGAAATGGGTGGCCAAGGAGGTGCAACAAACCCCGAGCAATTGTTCGCTGCTGCATGGGGCCCTTGCTATCTTGGTGCACTTGGATCAATAGCTAAACGCGAAGGGGTTGATGTATCAGAGGCTTCAGTTACTGTTCATATTTCTTTTAATCAGGATGGTAATACTGCTTTGTTATCTGCAGAACTAGATGTTCATATCCCTGGCATCTCTACAGAAGAAGCACAAACTCTTGCAGAAAAAGCAAATCGTGCTTGTCCTTATTCTAAGGCGACTAGAGGAAATATAGAAACAAAAGTTACTGCTTTATAGCAGTAACTTACTGGCAAGGCCTAGCAACAAAAAGAAACCAAAAACATCTGTAAATGTTGTTATAATTATAGACGAGGCAATTGCCGGATCTATTCCTACCCTCTTCAACATTAAGGGTATACCTGCACCAGTAATACCGGCTACGACGAGGTTTCCTGTCATCGCTAAAAAGATCACTACGCCTAATAATGGATTGCTATCAAAAACCAAGGCAACAATCAACACAATTAAACCAGTCACAGCACCGTTAATTAAGCCTACTGTAAATTCCTTAAGTACAGTTCTATAAGCCTGGTTATCAGTTAAATCATACAAAGATATTCTTCTTACGGTAACAGCGAGGGCCTGAGTTGCTGCGTTCCCACCCATTCCGGCAATAATAGTCATATAAGCAGTTAAGACCGCTATTTTAGCCAGTGTTGGCTCAAAATAGCGTACTACAGCTGAAGCTAAAAATGCAGTTGCTAAGTTAATAATTAACCATGGTAAGCGCGATTTAACAGCTTCTATCCAATTACCACTTAATTCTTCGTCTTCAGAAACACCGGAAATCTTTAACATGTCTTCCGTATTTTCATCTTCAATAACGTCAATAACATCATCAAAAGTTACCCTGCCGAGTAAGTGCATCTCATGATCAACAACCGGAATACTGGTTAAGTTGTATTGAGAAATCAATTTTGCTACTTCTTCCTGATCCGTATCAGGATAGACCCAAGCGACCTCCGCTTTCACTAACGCCGTAATTTTTACATTCCCCTTAGCCTTGATGATATCTTTTAACGATACAATACCATGGAAAACATTATCATCATCTACCACAAATATGGTGTAGAACTCTTCTATTTCTTCACTTTGCTTAATTAATTCAACGACAGCATCCTGCTTGGTGAGGTTCAAATTGATTTTAATAAACTCGGTGTTCATCAATCCTCCAGCTGTATCCTGATCATAACGAAGTAAATTCCTAATATTTGAAGCATTATCTTCGCTCAAATCCTCCAGAATCTCTTTTTGTTCGTGCTCTTCTAATTGGGAAATAATATCAGTAGCATCATCATAATCCAGCTCCTCAACAATTTCAGTCCGTTTTTCAGGATGGAGTTGCAGCAATAATTCTTCCGGATGCGCTTCTTCGTGCATCTCAGAAATCACTTCAGAAGCCACCTCTACCGGCAATAAATTAATAATCCTTTGCCGGTCATCTTGTTGCAGACTTTCAAATAAAATCGCAATTTCAGAGGCATGGTATGCACTCAATATCATTTTTAAATGCTCATCATCCCCATTCAGGGCTGATTTCATTTTTGATACGTCGGTCTTATCCAAATCAAATAATTGCATCTTATTTAAACCACCCTTTCCGCCAAAAATAGAACAATTGACCAACAGCAATAATTGCCATAAAAATCATAGTATACAAATACCCATTCTCTACATATAACTCCGGCATATTATTGGGTAATATTTTACCTGTTAATGGGTCTTCATTTGCAAAATTCATTCCATAGATACCAGCAATAAAAGTTAGCGGTATGAAGATAGAAGATACTATAGTTAACACCTTCATGATCTCATTCATTCTGTTACTAATAATAGATAAATACATATCAAGATTACTTGCCGAAATTTCTTTTAGGGATTCCATGATATCTATCGACTGTATGCAATGGTCGTAGGCATCCTTGACAAACATTTTTGTTTGATCTGTTATTAATGGACTGTCACTTCTTAATATGTCATTTAATTTATCCCTTTCTGGCCATGCCACCCTTCTGATGTTGATTAAATTACGTTTAATTTCCTGAATATCGTACATTATCGAGCGATCAGGCTTAGCAAGTAACCTATCTTCTATCTCGTCCAGATCTTCGCCCCAATTATTTAAAATAACAAAATATTGATCGACAATAATATCCATCATTGCATACATGATATAGCTACTTCCAGCAGTTCTTATATTCCCTTTTCCAACTCTTAATCGATTTTTTACGGGCACGAGGTATTCTTCATATTGTTCCTGAAAGGTAAATAACACCTTATCCATCAGGATAAATGACACCTGTTCATTTTCCAAATTTTTATCTGCATCCAGAAAAAGCATTCTGCTTACGACAAAAACATATTCATCATACTCAACAATTTTCGGGCGTTCATAAGTTCTGGTTATATCTTCTAATATAAGTTTATCGATGTTAAAATCAGCATTTAATAGCTCAAATAGTGATTTAGATCTAAACCCTTTTATCTCTATCCAAAAAGTATAACCTGGAACAGAAAGAGTCTCTTTCAATCCTTTAAGGTTATTTACTTTTTCTATTTTATAATCTACAGCATTAAAACTATGAATGGTAATCAATGGCTTTAACGCATACTCAGCTATATAAACAGATCCAGGACTAGCACCTGCCTCAGCTAAATCGAGGTATTTTCTCTTTTTTTTACTTTTAATGTTTTTAGCCATAAAACTAAATGATAAATTTTGCTTGTGGCCCCTGGCTAAATAATAAATCTACGATACTTAAGTTTGCTATAAAACCATTTCTATCTTCAAAAACCTGGAAATAAGGCTGAGGTGGAAATAATAGTTCCGGACTTTTAAAGTTAAGCCTATTTCTAAAATCAGTCTGTAAACCCAGTTCTTTTATATATTCTTCAGTCAACTCAATTTCAGTATTTTTTTTTAATTTCGTTAATACCCATTCAAACAATTCGAGGTTAAAATCAAAAAGAAATTCAAATTTCTTATGATAAAATGGTGCTAATTCATCTTCGTAATATTCGAAATAAGCAGAATTACGATAAGAATTCTGTAAACTTAGCCAATGCAGTCGTTGCCACTTAAAATCATAACTTATTTTAACATCTTTTATTACAGTATGAATTTTAGAACCCTTAACAACAGGAATATACAAATCTAAACTGCCATTTGGTGAAGAAATTTTAGCTCGGTTTCTAAACGTCTGTTTTGGAAAATGTTCCTTTGATTCTATAATAAATTCGAAATTGTTAGCCTGCAAAGCAGAGAAATAACTTACTGGCGGAAGATAAAAAAGTGGAAATATTGCGTGACTTTGCATTTGTTAACTATGTTTGCATTCTTAATTTGCCAAATTAATGATAAAAAAGGGGTTTTCTTATATTGGAATATATTTTTTATATGGGATAGCCCTGCTTCCACTCCCTATACTTTACGGTTTTTCAAATATACTTTATTATATTCTTTATTATATTAGCGGATATAGAAGAAAAGTTGTGAGGGATAACCTTCAGAACTCTTTCCCTGAGAAAAATATTTACCAGATCATTTCCATAGAAAAGCATTATTACAAATACTTATGCGATTTGATATTTGAAATTATAAAAATGCCTTTAATTTCTAAAAAGGAATTAGCTATAAGATATAAATTCAATAACCTGAACCTTATTGAAGAGCGATTACAAAAAGATGAAAGTGTTATTGCTTGCTCGGCACATTATGGAAATTGGGAATGGGGAATGCTTGCATTTGGTTTGAATTTATCTAAAACCAAATATGTTATTTATAAACCGCTTAACAATAAAGTATTTGATAATTGGTTCTATAACATGCGTGCCCGCTTTGGAAATACGCCAATTGCAATGAAACAAACCCTTCGTACAGTTGCTGGTTCCAGGAAAACAACTTCAGTATTTTGTTTCGCCTCAGATCAAACACCAGTAAAGGATCCTACAAATTATTGGATGAATTTCTTACATCAACAAACGCCAGTATTCTCCGGACCTGAAAAAATTGCGGTACAAACCAACCGACCAGTATATTATTTAAAGGTTAACGTTATCAAAAGGGGTTATTACGAAGTTGACTGCATACCCATTATTGCACATCCTAAAGAAGCAATGGAACATGAAATTACAGCTGCACAATTCAAAATTTTAGAAGATCATATTAATGCAAAACCTCAATATTGGCTATGGAGTCATAAAAGATGGAAACACAGGCCAGAAATCAACTAATATGGATCCAAGGGTAGCTGTCGTAATTTTAAATTGGAACGGAAAATGTCTGCTGGAAAAATTTTTACCAAGCGTCATTAAATCCAGCTATGACAACCTTCAAATTATTGTTGGTGACAACTGCTCAACAGATGGATCTGTTGATTATTTAAATCTGGCTTTCCCTACCATTAAAGTTATACAAAGTGATAAAAACTATGGTTTTGCTGAAGGATATAATAAAATATTGTCTCAGGTTGAAGCCGATTATTTTATTCTCTTAAATTCTGATGTTGAAGTTCCTGAAAACTGGATTAAACCAGTTATAGCGCTCATGGAAAGTGATGATCAAATTGCTGCAGCACAACCAAAAATTAAATCGCAATCAGATCAATCTAAATTTGAATATGCTGGTGCTGCTGGTGGTTTTATGGATCAATATGCTTATCCTTTTTGTCGTGGAAGAATATTTGAGACTATAGAAACAGATACCGGACAGTATAATGATTCTATAGAAATATTTTGGGCCAGCGGCGCCGCACTTTTTATAAAGAGTAACTATTGGAAAAAGGCCAGAGGTTTAGATGCCGACTTATTTGCACACATGGAAGAAATAGATTTATGCTGGAGGTTAAAAAACCTGGGTTATAAAATCATGTTTTGTCCTGATGCAGAAGTTTATCACGTAGGTGGAGGTTCTTTAAACGCAACAAACCCTTTTAAAACCTATCTTAATTTCAGAAACAACCTGATTATCATGCAAAAAAACCTATCCTCATCAGAAGCCTTTCGCATGATATTTATTCGCTTTCTCCTAGATTTGGTAGCCCTGTTAAACTTTTTAGCTAAAGGGGAAGTAAAGTTCGCATGGGCCGTTTCAAAAGCACATTTCGATTTTTTCAAAAACTTTTCTATCACCCATAAAAAGAAATCCGATGTGCAATTACCCTACAGCGAACACATAGGTATGTACCATAAAAGCATTGTTTATCAGTATTTTATAAAAAAAATTAAACACTTTAGCCGTTTATAAAACTTTCCAGCGCCAGGCGGTAACCATCCATACCAAAACCAGTTAATACACCTTTACAATTCTTACCCGTTAAAGAAACATGCCGGTACGCCTCTCTGGCATAAATGTTAGAAACATGAACTTCAATTACGGGAACTTTGATGCCAGAAATAGCATCTGCTAGGGCAACTGAGGTATGCGTATAACCACCAGCGTTTAATACAATTCCGTCAATTGAAAAACCAACTTCATGAAGTTTATTGATCAGCTCGCCTTCAACATTACTTTGAAAATAGTCAATTTCAAAGTTCGGGTAAAGCATTTTTAATTCCTCAAGATAAGCCTCAAAACTTTGGCTACCATAAATGCCTGGCTCACGAATTCCTAAAAGGTTTAAATTTGGTCCGTTAATAATTTGTATCTTCATCCCTCCAAACTTAATGGTAAAAACTTATAGTATAAAATTTTTCTGTGATTATCAATCCCTATTTAAAAGAATTTAAAACCTTTCTGAAACTGGAGCGCGCACTTTCCAACAATTCAATCGATGCTTATCTAAACGATGTCAATAAACTTATACAATATTTTGATGCCATCGATCTAAATATGGCAGCTAAAGACATCACTATTAAAGACCTTAAAGCTTTCCTGAAATGGTTAAATGAATTAGGAGTATTACCAAATTCACAGGCAAGAATAGTATCGGGACTGAAATCTTATTTTGCCTTCCTAATGATTGAAACCATAATTTTTGATGATCCAACAGAATTACTGGAAGCGCCAAATATCAATAAGAAACTCCCAAGTACGCTTTCCCTATTAGAAATTAACGATTTAATTGAAGCTATAGATGCCTCAACATCCGAAGGCATGCGAAATAAAGCAATTATTGAAGTCTTATATGGTTGTGGACTGCGAGTTTCAGAGCTTTGCAACCTTCGCATTTCTGATTTAAATACAGCAGCTGAATATATTAAAGTAACAGGAAAAGGAAATAAAGAACGTATCCTACCCATTGGAAGCATAGCGCTTAAATTTGTTAATCTTTATTTAGCAGAGGTTAGGGTACATTCAAAAATAAAAAAGGGCAATGAAGATTTTATTTTCTTAAACCGTATTGGAACCAAATTATCACGCATCTCTATATTCACCATCATTAAAACACTTGCTGATAAAATAGGCTTAAAAAAAAGCATCAGTCCGCATACCTTAAGACATTCTTTCGCGACACATTTGGTTGAAGGAGGAGCGGATTTACGTGCAGTGCAGGAAATGCTCGGACATTCAAGTATTACGACAACAGAAATATACACGCACCTTGATCGTGATTACCTGCATTCCATTATCACACAATTTCATCCACGAAATTAACCCGCAACTCGGCAACAAATCATTCTATCTTTTCCCTGCATATCCTTTTTTAAAACAATATGAATAAATCCCTTAGCGGCTAATAGCGCTACAGTTTGTCGCCCCAGGTATTCGTTAATTTCGAAAAACAAATACCCATTTTTATTAAGGTTTTGTTGCGCAAAATCAGCAATTGTGTTATAGAAAATCAAGGGGTTTTCATTGCTAACAAAAAGAGCCTGATGTGGTTCATACTCCATCACATTTGCATGCATTGCATCTTTTTCGTTTTCTTTAATATACGGTGGATTGCTCACTATCAATTCAAACTTTTGATGACTGTTATATTCCAGCACATCAGCAGCAATAAATTGGACGGCCACTTTATTTTTTTCCGCATTTAGCGTTGCAATGGCTAATGCTTCAGCAGAAATATCCAAGGCAAATACATTCCATTCTTTCAAATGCTTTTTTAAAGAAATTGCTATACAACCACTTCCTGTACCTATGTCGAGCAAATCTCCATTTTGATGAGTTGGAAGTATGGTTTGAAGTATCCAGTCTACCAATTCCTCTGTCTCAGCTCTTGGGATTAATACCGCAGGGCTTACGCTAAAAGTTAGTCCATAAAAATGTGCCTCATTAAAAATGTATTGAATAGGCTTTCCAAGCTGCAGTTGTTTAATGACATCTTGATATAGCTGAAATTCACCTAATTTTAACAAAACTTGATTGCTCAGCATTACTTTACTCCATCCCCATCCCGAAATCTTTTCTACGGCCATATAAAATAGTGCTTCAGCTTCCTGAGGATCAAAATAACCGGCAATTTCACGGACAAAAAAGTGTTTTAAAGCTTTAAAATTCATACGTTGTAAAAGTAATTAAATCAAACAATATACCTTACTTTTGCGATGATGACAGATGAATTATATATGCAGCGATGCCTGGAACTGGCCCAAACAGGAATCGCCTCGGTAAGTCCTAACCCGATGGTGGGTTGTGTTATCGTCAAAGGTCATAAAATCATTGGGGAAGGTTATCATTCAAAATTCGGTCAGGCACATGCTGAACTAAATGCTGTAAATGCAGTTATTGCTCAATATGGCACCCAAGCGGCTTCACTTTTAAAAGATGCTACAGTGTATGTCACCCTTGAACCTTGTGCCCATTTTGGAAAAACCCCTCCTTGTGCAGATCTATTAATAAGGCATGAAGTTAAAAAAGTTGTCATAAGCAATAATGATCCATTTCCAGATGTTGATGGCAAAGGGATTTCAAAATTAAAGAATGCCGGCATTGAAGTTCACCAAGGGGTTTTAGAAAACGAGTGCAGGCAACTTAACAGGCGCTTCTTCACCAGAATTGAAAAACAGAGGCCATACATTATATTAAAATGGGCACAGACTGCCAATGGCTATTTTGCCCCTTTAAATTCTTCAAAACAATGGATTAGCACTCCTCTTGCTAAAAGGTTAGTTCACAAATGGCGTTCTGAAGAAGATGCAATCCTTGTGGGAAAAAAAACCATAATTGCAGATAATCCACAATTGACTACAAGAGAATGGGAAGGTAAAAATCCAATAAGACTTGTTATTGATAAAAACCTGGAAATACCTTTTGAAAAGCATATTTATAACAAAGAGGCTAAGACTATTGTATTTAACGAGGTACAAACAAACGTTATTCAAAACATCCATTATATACAAATGGAGGATATGAAGTATTATTTAGCGCAAAAAATAGCCTTTCAATTATATTTAATGGATGTACAGTCAGTAATTATAGAGGGTGGTGCCAATATATTAAATCAATTCATTTCTTCCGGTTTATGGGATGAAGCAAGGGTTTTCAATGCGGCTAAAAATTGGGAAACGGGTGTCTATGCGCCACAAATAAATGGATTAATTACGGAGGTAATCCCAATTAATCTGGATAAACTGATCATTTATAAAAATTGGCAATCTATATGATCTATATCTTAATCAGCATCTGCTGTAGTGTTACTGTTGCTGTTCTTTTAAAACTCGCACGCCGGTATAAAATCAATATTATACAAACTGTTAGCTGGAATTATCTTTTTGCCATAGCATTAGGCTGTTTTTTCTTTAAACCACAATTCAATGATCTCGTGGTTATTCCTTCTCCTACCTATATTATATTAGGTATACTACTGCCAGTAATATTCTGGTTTTTAGCGGCATCTATTAAGCACATTGGCATTGTTAAGAGTGATATAGCACAAAGACTGTCTTTATTTATACCCATATTAGCTGCCTTTTTCTTATTCAAAGAACAAATGAATAGCTTAAAATTAATTGGTCTCCTCTTAGGCTTTACAGCAATCTTATTGGTTTTAATTAAAAAACAAAATTCGACTAAAACATCCACCAATTGGTTATACCCGATAATCGTTTTTCTGGGTTTTGGAGTAATAGATGTTTTATTCAAGAAAATAGCACAAATACAAACAATACCTTATACGACCTCCCTAATCATTATTTTTAGTATCGCTTTTCTGGTTTCTATCTTATCCATTTTATACCTTATAATTTATAAGAATGAAAAACTTGCCTTCATCAACTTTATTTGTGGTGGAATACTGGGTGTCTTTAATTTTGGAAATATTCTATTTTACCTTAAAGCGCACCAGAGTTTAGCACAAAGCCCATCTACAGTCTTTGCCGCAATGAATATCGGTGTCATTATTTTAGGAAGTATAATTGGAATTTATTTGTTTAAGGAAAAATTTAGCAAGATCAATTACATTGGCTTAACTCTGGCTCTGGGATCAATTATTCTGATTACTTTATCACAAATTTATGCTGTTTGATGACACCTATTATACCATAAAATACCCTGCAGAAGGTACTTTTAAAGATAAAGGCAGTAAATTTCTTGCCTATGCTTTTCCTATAACCCACGAAGAACAAGTAAAACCACTAATAATTAAACTCAAATCAGAACATGGTAAGGCCAGGCATTTCTGCTGGGCTTTACGTTTAAGTCCTGATAAAAGCATTTTCCGTATCAACGACGACGGTGAGCCTTCCGGAACAGCAGGAAGACCTATTTTGAACACCTTACTTTCTAATGAATTAACCAATATAGTAGTAGTTGTAGTGCGTTATTTTGGCGGTACACTTTTAGGTGTTCCTGGTTTAATTAACGCTTATAAAAGTGCCACCATTGAAGCTTTAAAAAATTCATGTAAAACAGAGAAAACCATTAATGATTGCTACAAAATAACTTTTGATTATTTAAGTATGAATGAAGTAATGAAAACCATTAAGGACGAAGACTTAACCGTTCATTCCCAATTTTTTGACTCTACCTGTAGCTTGAATATTGAAGTTAGAAAATCAATGCTAATTAAAGTTCTTAAACGTTTAGAAGATATAGATACTTTAAAAGCCGAATATATTAGAACGGTTTAATTGCTTACGCAACATCAAGGCTTAACATGAAAAAATTATTATCATCAGACTTAGTTATCAATGAAGACAGTAGTATCTACCACCTTAATCTTTTACCTGAAGATGTTGCTGAAACCGTCATTACTGTTGGAGATCCTAACCGTGTTTCAGAAATCACCAAACATTTCGATTCAATCGAATTAAAAAAAGGAAAACGAGAATTTATCACGCATACTGGCCTACTGGGGAAAAAGAGAATAACGGTAATTTCTACTGGTATTGGAACCGATAATATTGATATTGTTATCAATGAACTCGATGCATTGGTAAATATTGACTTTGAAACGAGAACTGTTAAAGAAAACCTCACTTCTTTAAATATCATACGGATTGGCACTTCCGGTGCGGTACAACCCGACTTACCCATGGGTACCATACTGGCATCTTCTTTTGGTTTAGGATTCGACTCGTTGATGAACTATTACCTTCATGAAGTATCTGGTGAAGTACACAATTTACTGGAAGCTATTAAAATGCATTTTTCTACCGATAGAAACATACACCCCTATTTAACTGCTGCAGATCCAGTTTTATTAAAAACCATAGGAAGAGATTTTGTGCATGGCATTACTGCAACAGCACCAGGATTTTATGCGCCACAAGGACGACAGCTACGTGCTAAAAATGCTGTACCTAATTTTATTGACATGATTAGTAACTTTAAACAGGGACCTGATAGAATTACCAACCTTGAAATGGAAACAGCTGGCATTTATGGATTATCAAAAGTACTCGGACATAAGGCATTATCAATCAATGCTATTTTAGCCAGTCGCGTTAGTTTTGAATTCAGTAAAAACCCACAGAAAATAGTAGAAAATGCTATAAAAATGATTTTGGAAAGGCTAGCTTAATTGGGAAGGTAATATTGATAAATGTAAAATTGGAATATTGATTTTTAGTCAAACAAAATATACGAAAAATGTGTTAAATTTATTTACCTAAAAACATTAACTATGTTCCAGAATTTAAAACATAAACTTACAATTGTTACGGGAAATGCACTAATCAATATAAATGATGCAAGAGAAATGGATGCTGGAAAAAGACTTATATCGATAATAGTTGGGGCATATATTTTTCAAAGAGGAATAAAACTAGCTTTCCATTCTCCTGTAATGGGAATTCAGGAACTTTTAATTGGTGGCTTTCTTTTGTATAATGGCGCAACAGGAATTAATACTTTAGCACGAATTAAACCTAAAGAAATTTCTCAAATAAGGAAAAACCAAATACAGGGAAATGACCCAGATTCCATACCAGCATTTATATAAGGGCCGGTTAAGCAGAACCGACCCTTTATACAAAATTAAACCTACAAACAAAATAATGCAATTAATCCGTATTTAAGATATTATTTTTAAAACTTTTTGCTCTTCTTCTAAGCTCTTTAAGCGCTTTATCTTTCAATTGCCTAACCCTCTCCTTACTTAAGCCATTTATAATCGCAATTTCTTCCAGTATAATCGGCTCAGAATTCCCTAAACCAAAATATAGAATAATAATATTGCGTTCACGTAGTGGTAAGGTATCTAAAATTTTTCTAATATCATCATTAAAAGAATCTTTTAGCAAGGCACAATCAGGACCTGGACTGTTATCAGCTATAGTGTCAAGTAAAGTACTTCCAATTTCATCGCTAATAATGGCATCTAAAGAAACTGGTAGCCTGGCAATATTTAGATATTCCTCCACTTTATCAATATCAACATCCATAAAATCAGATAGTTCCGATGATGAAGGTACTCTTTCTAAATCCTGTTCTAATGTTAAGGTTGCTTTATTAAGCTTTATGATTGAACTGATTTGGTTTAGGGGTAAGCGTACAATTCGGGTCTGGTCTGATAGTGCTTGTAAAATGGCTTGCCTGATCCACCAAACGGCAAAAGAAATGAACTTAAATCCTTTAGTTTCATTGAATCTTTGCGCTGCTTTAATTAATCCAAGGTTTCCTTCGTTGATTAAATCACCCAGCGCCATTCCTCTATGTTGATATTTTTTAGCTACAGATACAACGAATCTTAAATTGGAGCTTACAAGTAGGTCCATTGCACGAAGATCACCATCACGAACTCTCTTAGCCAGATTACTTTCTTCTTCCACACTTAATAAACCTATTTTTCCAATATCCGATAAATACTTATCTAAAGATGCTGAATCTCTACTTGTAATGGTTTGTCCGATTTTTAATTGCCTCATAACTTTGTCTTTTTTATATTCAATTATACTCTTAACCAGATTTACACCATTAAAACAAAGTTACTTTAACCAAAAGAATACTTTGAGGCTTAATAACTATAATTAATTGGCTTAAACAAATATTAAAAGAAAAATCAACATTTCAAAATAAGAAAATCACTTTCATTGAAAAAAATTAACTTAATGCCTTTTCCAATCATTAAGGCCTTATTATTAATTTAAATTAATTTATTTACAAATATCATCAAAAAAAGAAAAATATTAATTTATAAATAAATTATCAATAATAGAAAATAGATTTAAAAATTTTTAAAGCGGGGATTTAATCCTTTTTACAAGCTATTGACGTCATTGACGACAATCTTTATTTTAAAACATTTACTTTTGTACCAGATTAGAACACAATGAGTAAAAGAGGCAGAATTTTAGTAGCCATGAGTGGCGGTGTGGATAGTTCAGTAGCTGCTGTAATGCTACATGAACAAGGATATGAGGTAATTGGCCTTACCATGAAAACTTGGGATTACGCTACCTCTGGCACAAGTAGTAAGGAGACCGGCTGCTGCAGTCTCGACAGTATCAATGACGCCAGAACCTTAGCCGTTAATTATGGCTTCCCACATTATATTTTAGATATTAGGGATGAATTTGGCGACTATGTAATTGATAATTTTGTTGATGAATATTTAGCCGGACGCACCCCTAATCCTTGTGTATTGTGTAACACCCATATTAAATGGGAGGCTTTACTCAAACGAGCCAATAAGCTGGATTGTGAGTTTATTGCGACTGGTCATTATGCCAATGTCAGAAAACAAGATAACGGCAGACACGTAATTTCAAAAGGTTTTGATGAAAATAAAGATCAATCTTATGTTTTATGGGGGGTATCACAAGAAAACCTTTCACGGACAAAGTTCCCTTTAGGTTCTTTTGCAAAATCAAAAATCCGACAAATGGCTTTAGACATGGGTCAGGAAGAGCTTGCGAAGAAAAGCGAAAGCTATGAAATTTGCTTTGTTCCTGATAACGATTACCGTGCATTTTTGAAACATAAAGTAGAGGATCTTGAGGATAGAGTAGCAGGAGGAAATTTTATTCTTAGCAATGGAATGATTGTCGGACAGCATAAAGGTTATCCTTTTTATACGATCGGACAACGAAAAGGATTAGGTATTGCATTCGGCGAACCAATGTTTGTAACACAGATCTTACCAGAGAGCAATACAGTTGTACTTGGCAGAGCGGATGAGTTGGAAAGACGGGAAGCAATGGTTCGTAATATCAATTTAGTAAAATATGAAAACATTAACCTTCCAATGGATAATGTAATTACTAAAATACGTTATAAAGATGCTGGAATGTTAAGTACTATTGTACAGGAAAAAGATAAAATGAGGGTTGTATTCGACCATTCTGTATCAGCTATTGCACCAGGGCAGTCGGCCGTTTTCTATGAAGGCAATGATTTGCTTGGAGGTGGTTTCCTCTGCTAAACAGCAAAAAATAGTGAATTTTAAAAAAGGCTGCATCATTTTTAAAAATGATGCAGCCTTTTTTAAAATTTAATTTGATTAGAAGTTTTTAGTTATTGCAGGGTCTAAAGGTTTAACCGTTGACCTGTAACGGTGCAGAAGTTCACCCTTATTATTGATCAGGAACTTTTCGAAATTCCATTTAATATCTCCGGTAAAATCCGGATTCTGTGCCGAAGTAAGGTATTGAAATAAAGGATCAATATCTCCGCCCTTCACACTTACTTTTTCGCTTAACAAAAATGTAACGCCAAAATTCTTTTTACAGAAGTCCTGAATTTCTTTGTTGGTTGCTAACTCCTGACCTCCAAAATTTCCAGCAGGAAAACCTATAAGCACAATTTCTTTGCCATATTGTTGATGCAATTTTTCCAGATCTTCATACTGTGGGGTGTAACCACATTTCGAAGCGGTATTAACGATCAATATTTTCTTACCCTTAAATTTGGATAATTTAATCTCTTTACCATCAATGGTTTTGATTGTAAAATTGTAAATGTTCTTCGGTGGGCTGAAAAACATAGTTAGTAATATGAATAATATGTTCATAATGATAGGATTTATTTAAGAACGAATTTAAGAATTAATTTTTGGAAGAGAATCAAGTACTCAAAAAATGTAAAATATCAGACAAATATAACTATACCATACGCTTTAGCCAAGTAAAACAACCTTTTGAAATAGCTCCTAACTGATATAAAAAGTACGGAAATTACTGTCATTTGAATTTGAAAATTCAATAAAAAATGGATTCTATTTTGAATTTAGCGGTATTTATAGCTTTATTTGCAGAAAAACGTTCTGAATGGCTAAGAATTTATTAATAGTAGAGTCACCCGCAAAAGCTAAAACCATTGAAGGGTATTTAGGTAAAGATTTCTTGGTAAAATCGAGTTATGGCCATATCCGTGATTTGGTTAAAGGGGATATGGGAATTGATATAGCTAATAATTTCAGTCAGACTTACGAAGTACCTTCCGACAAGAAACAAGTGGTTGCAGAGTTAAAGAAGCTCGCTAAAGAGGCCGAAATGGTATGGCTAGCTTCCGATGAGGATCGTGAAGGAGAAGCAATTTCCTGGCACCTCTACGAAACCCTGGGATTAAAAGAAAACAAAACTAAACGTATCGTTTTCCATGAAATCACCAAACCAGCAATTTTAAAAGCAATTGAAACCCCTCGTACTATAGATTATAACTTGGTTCACGCGCAACAAGCCAGGCGTGTTTTGGACAGACTGGTTGGTTTCGAATTGTCGCCTGTATTATGGAAAAAAATCAAACCTTCTTTATCAGCTGGTCGAGTCCAATCGGTAGCTGTTAGGTTAATAGTAGACCGCGAAAGAGAATACAATAAATTTCAAGCAACTGCTGCCTTTAAAATATCGGCTCAATTTAATACCGGAAACGCAAAAGAATTGGTAAAAGCAGAATTACCACAACGATTTGAAAAGGAAACTGACGCAGAAAAGTTTTTGCAAGACTGCATTGCGGCATCTTTTAAAATCAGTCAACTTGAAACCAAGCCGGCTAAACGTAATCCGGCAGCACCTTTTACCACCTCTACCCTGCAGCAGGAAGCCTCAAGGAAACTTGGTTTCTCCGTATCCAGAACAATGCAGGTGGCACAAAGACTGTACGAAAGTGGAAAAATCACTTATATGCGTACAGATTCTGTCAACTTATCTGAAACGGCTATACTCGCTGCCTCAAATGAAATAAAATCTGCCTGGGGCGAGAAATACCTTCATCCAAGAACTTATAAAACTAAAACTGCTGGTGCTCAGGAAGCACATGAGGCCATTAGACCAACTTACTTTGATGCCCATAGCATTTCTGGAGATAGTTCAGAAGAAAGGCTGTATGAGTTGATATGGAAAAGGGCTATTGCTTCGCAAATGAGTGAAGCACTGTTTGAAAAAACATCGGCACATATTCAAATCAGCAGCAGAAGCGAACATTTGGTTGCAGAAGGTGAAGTATTAAAGTTCGATGGTTTCTTAAAGGTTTATTTAGAATCCAGTGACGATGATGAACTAGAAGAAGCAGAAAATAATAATATGCTTCCTCCATTAGCTAATGGTCAGTCGCTAACGTTGAGAGAAATGAACGCAACAGAGCGTTTCTCCCGTCCTCCGGCAAGATATACAGAAGCAAGTCTGGTTAAAAAACTCGAAGAGTTAGGAATTGGCCGTCCCTCTACCTATGCACCCACAATTTCGACAATTCAAAATCGGGGTTATGTGGTCAAAGAAGAGAAAGAAGGTAAAAAGCGCGACTTTGTATCTATGGTGTTAAGCAATGGCATTGTAAACAAAGAGATAAAAACAGAAATTACTGGTGCTGAAAAAAACAAACTTTTCCCAACAGATATTGGAGAGGTTGTCAATGATTTTCTAGTAGAGCACTTTAAAGATATTGTAAATTTCCACTTTACAGCTAAAGTTGAAAAGGAATTTGACGAAATTGCTCAGGGTTTGCAGGAGTGGACTAAAATGCTGCATTCTTTTTATACGCCATTTCATAAGGAAGTAGAAATCACATTGGAAACTGCCGAAAGAGCTAATGGCGAACGCTTGTTAGGTTTAGATCCGGCCAGTGGAAAAAATGTATATGTAAAAGTTGGCAAATATGGCCCATTGGTGCAAATTGGCCAAATTGATGACGAAGAAAAACCACGTTATGCTAGTTTGGCAAAATCGCAGTCGGTAGGTACCATTACCCTTGAAGATGCACTGGAGCAATTTAAATTACCTTTTCAATTAGAAGATTTTCAGGAAAAAGAGGTATCTGTTGGTGTTGGCCGTTTTGGCCCTTACGTTAAATGGGGAGATGCATTCATTTCTGTTCCTAAAAACGAGGATCCACTTTCTATTGATAAAGACCGTGCAGTGGAAATCATTAATGAAAAAATACTTGCCGATGCACCTGTGGCACATTATCAGGAACTTCCGGTAACCAAAGGTACAGGTCGCTTTGGCCCTTTCATTAAATGGAATGACTTGTTTATTAATGTACCTAAGGCATATAACTTTGAGCAGTTAAGTGACACAAATATTGATGAACTTATAGGTAAAAAAATAGAAAAGGAAGCTAATAGGTACATTCAACAATGGAATGCAGAGAAAATTGCGATAGAAAACGGAAGATGGGGACCATTTATCCGTTTCGGTAAAGAAATGCTGAAGCTAAGTAAAAACCCGGCTACCAAAGAAAAATACACGCAGGAAGACTTAAAAGACTTCTCTTTGGAAGAGGTGAAAAAACTAATTGAGGAGCAGATTCCAAATGCTTTCGAAGTAAAAGCAAAGGCGAAGAAAAAAGCAGTGAGTAAAACTGCGACAGTCGCTAAAAAAGTGACTGCAAAAAAAGTCGTTACCAAGAAAAAATAAAACAGCATAAGCTCACAGCTTTAAACCCGCATACAATTAAAGGTTATGATTGATTCATAACCTTTAAAATAACATATAATCATGAAAAAAGATCTTCCAGAAAATATTGTTGAGGATGTAGCGATGGCCGTAGTGCTGATTAGTGAAACTCCTGAAGTTGAAAATTGGAATGTTTACCTGATTAACTTAAAGCAGGAACCTATAACCAATGTTCTGATCAGCTCAAAAGGCTATGGTGAAAAAGATAGTAAACCTGTTAAAACTTCTGTATTGAGGCATTTTCTTGGCGACATGACTGCCCAATCCTTTACTGCCGTAGAGGCAATCGATACTTCCGTTTTTGGATTAACTAATGAATATTGGTTAAGTTATTATATTGGCAGCACTATTTACGACAGGAAATTCATCTTTCTGCCAGAGAGTATTGTAGATGAAAATTTAATCAAGATTCCATTGGTAAACAAAGCTGGCGTCATGATTAAATAAATAATATCATTATTTATTTAATAACTTTCGCTCCACTCCCCCTATTATAATTAAATATTGAGCAGTCATATAAATGGTTGTAATTAATACTCCTGCAAATGGAAAAGTAGCTACAAATTTATTAATGACTAATAGGCTATCCGATAAAAGCAGCAATAGCGCTCCAGCAAATATTAATATAAAGCTTTCCCTGTTTACACGCAGATTTCTAAAAACTGCCATCATGAGCATCATGCAGCTAATAAATACATAGATCATTACAGGTATCTTCATTATTCCTAAATAAGGACGTAAAAAAACATATAAACCCATACCAAATAAAGTACAAAAGGCTATTGCTATCCTTGCATTATTTTTATCCAATTCTTGTGCAGACCTGAAATCTAAATAAAAAGCCCGGGTATAAAATACATAACCAAGTAAGTTACAGATAAAACTGAGCGTTAAAAAACGACCAGTAAACAGTAACAAGAGAGAACCAGCCAAGGCAAACAATAAACCTGTAAAAAGGCGTTTATGAAACCGGCCATGAAGCTTGGTTTTCGTCACAAAAAACACCATTAAGATAAGAAGAAAACAAATATTGATGCTAATATGGAGTATTGAAACAGAAAAAAAGACTGCAATAAAATGAAAAACTAAAAGAATAAGAAAGAGCAAGCTGAATGCCTTATATTTTTTTAACATGAAGAGCCATTTAAATTAGTACAAAAAATAACCAGCTATAATAAAATTAAAGCTGGTCATATATGTTTTATTTACAGAATTCTGTTAAAAAAAGCTACTAATAGCTTCTTTCTCTATTGTTGTTGTTACGTTTAAAACCACCACCAGCATTACCGCCACCAGTGTTTGGTTTTTCCTGAGCTTCAGCAACTTTAATACGGTTACCATTATAATCGCCACCGTTCATTCTTTTAACAGCTTCTTTGGCTTCCTCGTCGTTTGGCATTTCTACAAAACCAAAACCTCGGCTTTGGCCAGTTTCACGATCCTTGATAATCCTAAGTGATTTTACTTGACCGAAATCACCAAATACGGCTGTTAATTCATCTTCCCCTACTTCTAAAGGAAGGCCTGTGATAAATATCTTCATTAATGTTTAAAAATTTATACAAATCTAACTAAATTAAATGTCTAATTTGCAATGTGAGTGTAAGTTAAAATCTTTTTTTATGCTTTACTTATCAACAAGAACCAAATTAAATTGTTTGGAAATTATTCGTGATTTTTATTCCATTTGAATTTAATTTTCCCATTCTCACCATCTGTAGCTAAAATATGAAGCACAATACCTTTCATGCGCTTTTTACGTTTCTCATCAGAATCTTCAATTTCATCGTCCTTTTTAGGATTTCTAAGCGGAATATCTAAAGCAATATTTGTTCCACTACCTAACGAGTAAATTCCTGCAACATCCATATTAAGTACATTGGAGCTAATATTCATCGGATTTATGGTTATCGTTTCACCCTTTATATCAAACTTTCCATTTAAGTTACGAAAAGTAATATTATTTAAGTCCCTTAATGGAAATGCAAATTGACCAACTTTAGTGATGGGCTCAAAGTTGATTAATTCTCCTTGCTTCAAATCAAAAATTACATGCCCATTAATTGAATTTTTCAAAATCTTGCCATTCTCTGTTAGCGTACCGGCTATTTTTGTTTTAGAAAATAAATAACCCCGTAAGTTTTCAGAAGTTATCGTGCTTAGTCCAAAGTTGTTAAATGAATAAAAGAAATTTTTGATATCCACATTACTGATCGTAGTATTAATAGCGAAGTAGTTGTGATGCTTATTTTGAATTAGGCTTCCGTTAAGTTTTAACAATCCACCTGCATGTTTAACTTGAACATTTTTAACCGTTATCCCAGCCTGTGAAAGGAAAAGTTCTGCACGGGCATCAGTTGCTAAAAATTTATGGTAATACACCTTGTCAACCACTAAATCCAATGCTACCCTACTGTTTTCAAAAGCAGCATTTAAATCTTCTGAAAATGTTGATCTGAACTTGTTTTTCTTTTTAACTGCTAGTTTTCGTTGGCTTAAAAACCCAAAGAATTCACCTAAATGTAATTCTGGACTCCTGATTTGCCAGGTTAATAAAATTTTCTCCGGTGCGCTGTAATATAGATTTAGGAAGTTTTTGACACTTCCCTCCATATTTACAATGCTTTTTCCGGTTTGCAACCTTAAATTCTTAATTAAAAGATCTTTTTCTGTAAAAACAAGAGAAATGGATGTGTTCTTAAAATTCAATCTCCTTGGAACATAGTTTATAGCGGCATCGTTGATCAGGACTCTTCCTTGGACAAACGGTTTTGACAATTTAAAATCAACTATATCAGCCTTAAATGCCAGTTTTACTATTGCTTTTCCACTATTTAATTTTAACAGGTCAGCTCCAATAAGCCTATTGAGTTTAGTGATATCGAAATCTGATTGAAAGAAACCAGATGCCACAGGTCGTTCTAAATTATTAATGGCAGCCGTATCTATATTAACAGGAATTTCTTCATATATTCCAGTGAAGTGGTATAATTTTATAGCAGAATTAGCATCATTAAAGCCTTGTCCTTTGAAATTATTGTTAGTATAAGCACCATCAAAATTGCAATTCAACACATCACCACCCGGAGTACTTAAGGTATTGTTCCTAATCATGGCACCTACATTTATTAAAGGATCACCCCCAGAACCCATATTGCCTGCGATGTTACAATTCACAATAATGGGTTTATTCAAATTAAACATTTTTAATTTTTTGCTGATATTAGGTGTTAACAACCCATAAGCGTTCTTCCAGAGAATTTTCGGTGCTTTAATTTGTATCGCGAACTCCACAGGATCTTTACCTGTATAAAATTTAGCGCCAATAATAAAGTCTTCCTCTGCTATTTTTATCTTTTTAGGATCTACTGTAACTACTTCAGATTTATTATTATAATATACCAGGAATGGCCCTTCAAGAATTTTATCTTTGATAAAGCTTCCTTTTTTTGTGTTGAAAGCTAGGCTCTTAACCAAGATTTTCAGCTGTAAAGCAGCTCTCCATCCTGAGTCAGGATAATCTATTTTACCTGTGAGCTCATCAATTTCAAATTGAAATAATTTGCTGCCTTTTTGATTATCAATAATAAAATTCACGTGGTTTAAAGCAAACTTTCTCCACTCTGGCAAAGACTGACTTTCCTTCAGACCAAGCGTATCCTTACTTTTTTTCTTAAAAACAGAGGTATTGCTATAGCCATTACTGTCTGTATAAAGATAAATAACTGCTTGGTTGATTTCTATTTTCTTAATTTCAATAATCCCTTTAAAAAAAGCAAGCGCATTTACGGCGATATTAAACTTTTTAGCCGATAAAAGTGTGTGGCGGTGTTCTGCCCATTTCTTATCCTGCATCACCACGTTGTTTAAAACTAATGACACGCCCGGAAAGCCTTTTAAAAAGGTAGGTTCCATTCCACCAATAGTAAGTTTACCATCCAGATTTCTATTCAATTCCTCAGTGATAGCAACGAGCAACTTCTGTTTATTAGCATGAACGTAAATAGCTAGCACTATAAAAGTGAAAATAAATAAACCTAAAATTACAGAGAAAATCTTGAGCGAAATTTTTGTCCAATTAGGCATTAATTATAAAATTTTTAAATTAAACATTTAAAAAGCTAAATTGTTTTTTCGAGCGATTGTTTATGTTTAAAAAACATTTTCGAAAGTGGAATAAGCATTAATCCGCAAAGACCAAAAATAATAAAGGACACCCTAAGACCAAAAGCATGAGCAAGATAGCCAATTAACGGTGGACCAATCAGCATGCCCGAAATTGAGTAAGTAGCGATTATAGAAATTGCCATGCCTGGCGAGTATTTACGGGAAGCTCCGGCAAGGGCATAAGACATTGGCACAACTGCCGCCGTTCCAAAACCAACTAAAGAAAATCCAATCATGGCGGTCCAGAAATATGGAAAAATGATGGAGAGTAAAATGCCGACAACAATAAACAGGCTGCACATGATATAAGTAGCCTGCATTCCTATCCTTTCCATTATGGTGTCTGATATAAACCTGGAAAGTGCCATAAAAGTCATGAAAATAAGGTAACCATAGGTAAATATTTTAACCTTTATCACTTCCTGGAAATAAATCCCGCTCCAGTCGAACATCCCCCCCTCACAAATTGCACAACAAAAAACCAGCAAACCCAAGTAAAAAATATAGGGATCTGGTTTTTGAATACTGATTTTATTGCCTGTTTTTGAACGGTCTTCTTTCAGTAAAAATTGATAGGAATAGACCGTTACAAATAAAGCTACAGCACCAATAATGATAAAATGCATTTGCATGCCCACATTTAAGGCTATAAAAAGCGTTGACAACAGAATACCTGCTATGCCGCCTGTACTCCAATAACCATGAAAGGAACCGATAATTCTTTTATCGTATTGTTTTTGTAAGGTAATAGCCTGGGTATTAACAGATATATTAAAAATTCTGGTCGTAAAAGCAAAAATCATTACCGAAGCTATCAGCGTTATCGTGCTATTAGCAAACCCAATAAGGGCAAGTGCCAGTGTATTTAAACCATAACCAATTGCCAGGGGCACCCTGCTGTTGAATCTTGATACAAGCCAGCCTGATAAAGGTAAACCAATTAAAGAACCTATAGGCAAAGCTAAGAGTATGGTACCTAACTCTGCTTCATTAAAATTAAAATTGGATTTTATGGAAGGAATTCTTGAGGCCCAGGTTGAAAAACTTAAACCAGACATAAAGAAAAACAGACTTAAGTAAATTCTGTGTTTATTTTTAGTAATCATAGTGCCTATCGAATTACAAAGGTAGTAAATTGTGTTATTTTAAATTTTATTAAAACATAAAATTAATATACTTGTTTAAGTAGGTAAAAACATTAAATTATGAAATTTAAAAAATTAATATCTGACTGTGCAGCAAGTAAAAGTGATTCATCCTTGCCAATAGTAGCTTTAATAGCAGGTTTAGCAGTTGGGGCAGTTATAGGTATATTATTTGCACCAGAAAGTGGCGCAGATACCAGAGGTAAAATCGCTGATAAGGCTGATGATTTAACAGAAAGCGTTAAAGAAAAAGTTCAATCTATGAAGGCAAAATGTAGTACTGAAGCAGAAAAAGCCTTAGAAGCAAAAGACCGCATTGTTGAAGATGTAAGAAGAAAATCTAAAAATGTTTCTGATTCTTTGCAAGGATTGAAAGATGAAGCAACTACTACACCCGGTGCTCCTCAAAACATTTAATAAGGATAATAGGGCTGGTAAGTATATTTACCGGCCCGCAAATACTTTTAACCTATCTCCTCTTTAACTGCTTACCTTTTCCAATTCAGACTTCTTGAATCTGATCTCCCCCTGTTACCTGTACCTAACTGGCTATGATCAGGTTATTCCTAATCCATCTGGAACAATTAGTTTTCTAAAAAAAACAATTCTTTAAAATCAGCACCTTTTGTTTTTGATAAGCGTACAATGGACAGCTAGTTTATTACCTTTGCAATCAAATTAATTAAACAGCCATTGAAGTTGATGGCTTAACAACAATAATATGATAGCAATAGGACAATACAACGATTTAAGGATCATTAATAAAACAGAAACCGGACTCATTTTAACTGATGGCGATAAGGAGGTTTTATTACCATACAATCTTGTACCTCCAAATACCGAAACCGGTGAAAATATAAATGTATTTGTATATGTACATAAAGATGGCCGGTTATTGGCAACCACTAAAAGACCATTGGCCTGTGTAGGTGATTTTGCTTATTTAACTGTTGTTGATGATGGCGAGGATGGGGTATTTATGGACCTGGGCATTGATAAAGATGTTTATGTTCCGGAAAAAGAACAAAAAAGACCTATGTTCAAAGGCGATAAACATGTAGTTTACGTGTTTTTGGATAGTAGCAATGACCGAATGGTGGCATCTTCGAGGCTAACCAATTTCGTGGAAGAAGAAGATATTGACCTTGATGAAGGTGATGAAGTGAGCTTATTAATTGTAGACCGCTCTGACTTGGGTTTTAATGCTATTGTAAACAATAAATACATTGGATTATTGTATACCAACGAGTTATTTGACGAGCTTCATTCAGGTGAAATACGTAAAGGCTGGCTAAAAAAAATCAGAGTTGATGGCAAAATTGACCTAAGCTTGCAGCCAATGGGCTATAGTCATATTCTTGATAATAAAAACAGCGTTATGGAAGAGCTTAAAGCCTCAGGCGGCGTAATTTCGTTAGGCGACAAAAGTTCACCTGATGCTATTTACGAACGTTTTAAGCTAAGTAAAAATGCCTTTAAGAAAATTATTGGAGGCTTGTATAAAGACAGATTGATTACCATTGCAGATCATGAAATTAAACTATTTAAAGACGAAGAAGCAGAATAAATAATGATAGTAACGACTTCTAAAATACCTGGAACAGGCAGATTTTGGTGTTGCTGCGATACCACTTTCAGCATTTTATAGCAGGCCTCCTGACAGTTATATTTTAAGATTTTGTTTCGCAAAAAAACAAGAAACACTCGAAAAAGCCGTTGAAAGATTAATTAAACTTTAATTTAAAAATTCTTTACGATCAAAAAACATGGAAAAACCTAGTATTCTCAATATCGGCAATTTAAAGATTACAGTTTTCCAGGCTTATTTATTTTGGGAAAATGTTGATAAAAACCTGCAAAATCTCGCTTTAAGATTATCCTCAGGTGTAAAGGAAAAAACAGACCTTATTGTGCTTCCAGAGATGTTCAGCACCGGCTTTACAATGAATCCTGAAGTACTAGCAGAAGAAATGAATGGTAAAACCATGGAATGGATGGTTAATACCGCTAAAAAATACGATTGTGTGGTTACTGGAAGTATCGTAATTAAAGAAAATGGAAAATATTACAACCGTTTAATTTGGATGACGCCAGACTATGAATATAAATATTATGATAAGCGTCATTTGTTCAGCATGGGGAAGGAAAATGAGCACTACACCGCAGGAAACAACCAGGTTATTGTAGCGTTAAAAGGCTGGAAAATACGATTGTCTACCTGTTACGACCTGCGTTTCCCAGTATGGCTTAGAAATAAAAAGGAAGAATACGATATCTTATTAATAATTGCCAGCTGGCCAGATAGTAGAACTGCTCATTGGAGAGCACTTATACCAGCAAGAGCTATAGAAAACCAAAGTTACGTTGTTGCTGTAAACAGGGTTGGTCATGATGGTAATCAAGTTTACCACAGTGGTCATTCCATGTGTATAGATCCTTTTGGAAATACTGTATATTATAAACCTGAAGATGAAGACCTCTATACTTTCAGTATCGGTTACCAGGAACTAACAAAAATACGCAAAAACTTTCCTTTTCTGCAAGATGCTGATGATTTTACAATAGTTTAAACCGATCAAAAGATTATATTTGCGCAAAGATGAAGCACATACGTAACTTTTGCATAATTGCACATATAGATCACGGTAAGAGCACCTTAGCTGATCGCTTATTAGAATACACGAATACCATTACCAAACGCGAATCACAAGCGCAGTTGCTGGATAATATGGATTTAGAGCGTGAACGTGGAATTACGATCAAAAGTCACGCTATACAGATGGACTATACTGTTGATGGTCAGGAGTACACCCTCAATTTAATTGACACCCCGGGGCACGTAGATTTTTCTTATGAAGTTTCTCGTTCCATTGCTGCCTGTGAAGGTGCATTGCTCATCGTTGATGCCTCGCAAGGAATCCAGGCCCAAACCATTTCCAACTTATATTTAGCTTTAGAGCATGATTTGGAAATTATTCCCATTTTAAATAAAATGGATTTGCCTGGTGCAATGCCTGAAGAAGTTAAAGATCAGATCATTGAATTGATTGGTTGTAAAAGAGAAGAAATTATTCCTGCATCTGGAAAAACCGGATTAGGTGTAATGGAAATCTTACAAGCCATTATTGACCGTGTACCTGCACCTGTGGGTAAACCGGAAGCACCTTTACAAGCTTTAATTTTCGATTCTGTTTTTAACTCTTTCCGTGGCATTATTGCTTATTATAAAGTGGTTAACGGAGAAATCCGTAAAGGAGATAAAGTAAAATTCATCAATACCGGCAGAGAATACATTGCCGATGAAGTGGGTGTGCTTAAATTAAACATGCTCCCTAAGCCTATTGTAAAAACTGGCGATGTAGGTTACATCATATCTGGTATTAAAGAGGCCCGTGAAGTTAAGGTTGGTGATACCATTACCAATGTTGCCAATCCTTCTTTAGAAGTAATTCAAGGTTTTGAAGAAGTTAAACCCATGGTTTTTGCAGGTATTTATCCTGTTGATACCGATGAGTTTGAAGAACTTCGCGAAGCGATGCATAAACTCCAACTCAATGATGCTTCCATTGTTTTCGAACCAGAAAGCTCTGCAGCTTTAGGTTTTGGCTTCCGTTGCGGTTTCCTGGGCATGCTGCACATGGAAATTGTTCAAGAGCGTTTAGAACGGGAGTTCGACATGACAGTTATTACTACTGTACCTAACGTTTCTTACATTGCAAAAACAACCCGTGGCGAAGAATTTATTGTCAATAACCCTTCTGATCTTCCGGATCCAGGCAAATTAGAATTTGTTCAAGAGCCTTATATCAAAGCTAATATCATTACCAAAGCGGAGTTTGTTGGCCCTGTAATGTCGCTTTGTATTCAAAAAAGAGGCTCCATTGTCAATCAATCTTACCTCACATCAGATCGTGTAGAATTGATTTTTGAAATGCCAATGGGTGAGATTGTGTTTGACTTCTATGATAAGTTGAAAACCATTTCTAAAGGTTATGCCTCTTTCGATTATCACCAGATAGGTTACCGCCAGTCGGATCTTGTTCGTTTAGATATCTTGCTTAACGGAGAACATGTAGATGCATTATCATCTTTAATACATCGCTCGAACTCTTATGACTTCGGTAAAAAAATATGTGATAAATTAAGGGAATTAATTCCGCGACAACAATTTGACATTGCTATTCAAGCTTCAATTGGTGCCAAAGTTATTGCCAGAGAAAATGTAAAAGCCATGCGTAAAGATGTAACTGCAAAATGTTATGGTGGTGATATTTCTCGTAAACGTAAACTTTTAGAGAAACAGAAAAAAGGTAAAAAACGCATGCGCCAGGTAGGTAATGTTGAAATACCACAATCTGCATTCATGGCAGTATTGAAATTAGATTAATAACAAGAATATATACTCATTAAAGAACAAAGAGAAACACAAATATGCAGTTACTAGACGGAAAATTTGCTTCTGAAAAGATTAAATTAGAAATTGCTGCTGAAGCTGCCGATTTTCTAAGTGAAAGTGCACGGAAACCACATTTAGTAGCAATTTTGGTAGGCAGTGATGGTGGCAGTGAAACCTATGTTGCCAGCAAGATCAAGAATTGTGAGCAGGTTGGTTTTCAATCTTCTTTAGTGAGGTATGATGTTTCTATTTCTGAAAAAGAACTTCTTCAGAAAATTGAAGAAATCAACAAGGATGAAACTGTAGATGGACTTATTGTACAACTACCATTACCTAAGCATATAGATCCTGAAAAAGTTACGGAAGCTATAGATTATAGAAAAGATGTAGATGGTTTTCATCCGGTAAATCTGGGCAGAATGATGCGTAACTTACCTTGTTTTATTCCAGCTACCCCTTATGGTATTTTATTGATGCTGCAGGCTTATCAAATTGACACTACGGGCAAGCATTGCGTAGTGGTTGGCCGAAGCAATATTGTTGGTAGTCCGATGAGTATTTTAATGGCCCGAAATGCAAACCCCGGAAATTGTACCGTTACACTGACCCATAGTAAAACCAACAACCTTAAAGAAATTGTTTTACAAGCCGACATTATTGTAGCCGCTATTGGTAAAAAGAATTTTGTTACTGCAGACATGGTAAAAAACGGTGCAATCATTATTGACGTAGGTATTAACAGAGAGATTTCTACTACCACAAAATCTGGTTTTAAACTTTATGGGGATGTAGATTTTGAAAATGTTGCCCCAAAAGCATCATGGATTACTCCGGTACCGGGTGGTGTAGGGTTAATGACAATAGTGGGCTTACTAAAAAACACTTTAGCTTCAGCAAAAAAAGAGATTTACAGTTAATTAACTGTAAATCTCTTTTTTATGGTTTAAAAAACGTTTTTAACCAACTATCTTCTAAGCCTACATAAAGGCCATCTATCCTGTTCTCCAAAGGGTAAACATCAATATAATTCCCTTGCCCTTCTGCCCCACTACCAGTTTTCAAATTATATTCCCAACGGTGGATAGGGCAAACCAATTGGCCATTTTTACACCAACCACCACTCAGTATTCCACCGGCATGGGGACAAGTATTTTCGACAACATAAAATGCTCCCTGATCCTTCACCATACAAAGTTTCTTTCCATTAACAATAATCTGCTTTACAAAATCTTGTTCAGGAAGTTCATCAGTTATTTTGTACCATTTCAACATAGCGCTTCTATATCATTATCAAGCCCAAATTTCATAAACAGGTCATTTAAACTAAGATCAATTTACATATAATCTTAATACTATGCAGAATTATTTACATTTGTATAATTCTATGGCACATCAAATACCAAGCGACGGCACTTTACTTCCATTAATGGAAGAATTTTACACTATACAGGGCGAAGGATACAATACAGGCAAAGCAGCCTATTTTATACGTTTGGGGGGATGCGATGTGGGCTGTCACTGGTGCGATGTAAAAGAAAGCTGGAATGCTGAACTACATCCGTTAACGGCAGCAGATGATATTGCTGCTAAAGCTGAAACCTTTCCAGGTAAAGCGGTCGTAATTACCGGAGGCGAGCCTTTGATCTATAACATGGACTACCTAACGGCCAAACTCAAGGAAAGAAATATTTTAACTTTTATTGAAACTTCAGGTGCCTATCCCCTTTCGGGTACATGGGATTGGATTTGTTTGTCGCCAAAGAAATTTAAAGCACCAAGGCCAGACATTACTCCTTTTGCCAATGAGCTTAAAGTAATTGTGTTTAATAAAAGCGATTTTATCTGGGCTGAACAATATGCCCTTACCGTGTCTAAAAACTGTAAGCTTTATTTACAGCCTGAATGGTCTAAAGCAAGTGAAATAACACCATTGATCATTGAATATGTAATGGCCAATCCTAAATGGGAAATCTCTTTGCAGACGCATAAATACCTGAACATACCTTAATCAATATTCCATTTTTTATTTCTTTGTAAAGAACCACCTTAATTTCGGTCTACTAAAATTATTCCTTGAAAAGTTTTAATAACCTTTATTTGTAAAGGTTACTTTCAGTTACTGTTGTTCAATAATCAGTTAAGATTAAGTTGATGCCCATAGGTTTTTAACGGGCACCAGGTACGCACCTGGTAGTGAGCTTATAGCGGATTTGCTATACAAAGCCGGTATGAGGTCCCTATAAGCTGCGAAGGAGTTATAACGCAATATTAAGGGTCTATACTGAGAATAGTCTATTAAATTATAGGATAATATCTACAACATAAGAAGAAGAAGTTCACTTGATTTAAAATATTAGTCAAAAAAAAAGCGGTTAAATAACCGCTTTTCTAATTCTTACTAATTTTTCGAGGAGTGCATCGAGTTGATTAAGCTGGAGCATGTTAGCACCATCAGATTTGGCCGATGCGGGGTCAGGATGGGTTTCAATAAATAAACCATCTGCACCAACTGCAATTGCCGCTTTAGCAATGGTTGCTATCAATGCTGGCTTACCACCGGTAACACCACTACTTTGGTTGGGCTGTTGCAAGGAATGAGTACAATCCATAACCACTGGGACACCGAAACTTTGCATTTCAGGTAAACCCCTAAAATCTACAATAAGATCCTGGTAACCAAAAGTGTTACCCCTGTCGGTCAAAATAACCCTATTATTACCAACCTCTACAATTTTCTCTACGGCAAATTTCATTGATCCTGCAGAAAGAAACTGGCCTTTTTTTACATTCACTACTTTTCCTGTTTTTGCAGCAGCAATTAAAAGATCAGTTTGGCGGCATAAAAAAGCAGGAATCTGCAAAATATCAACGTAAGCTGCTGCCATTTCGGCCTCGGCACTTTCATGAATATCTGTTACTGTTGGTATACCAAAAGACCGGCCTACTTTTTCTAATATTCTCAAAGCTTTTTCATCGCCAATACCGGTAAAGGAACTACCTTTTGAGCGGTTTGCCTTTCGGTAAGAACCTTTAAAAATATATGGAATTTCTAACTTATCGGTAATATTTATAATTTTATCAGCAATACGCAGAGCCATTTCTTCACTTTCAATGGCACAAGGTCCGGCCATTAAAAAGAAATTATTAGCCTGTATATGCTGTAATTTGTCGATATTAAAATTGATCATGGTTATTCTATTTCTATTCCTCGCTGTAGCTTAATTACCTAATTCCGACATGAATTTAATTCTCATCAACTGTATTTCTTCACGTGTATAATCTGCTTCCCCCAAATCTTTCAATGCAGTGTCAATAGAATCATTTTCTGCGGCACGAAAATAATCAAATACTTCATCCTGACGGTCATCATCAATCATTTCATCTACAAAATAGTTAAGATTTAATTTTGTACCTGAGTTTACAATGGCCTCAATTTCTTTCAGAATATCAAAATAAGTGATGCCCTTAGCTTTAGCAATATCCTCTAGACCAATTTGGCGGTCAACATTTTGAATAATAGAAACTTTGAGTTGTGATTTATTGGCTTGAGTTTTAATAATCAAATCTACCGGGCGCTCAATGTCATTGTCTTCCACATATTTTTTGATCAACTCAATAAACGGTGCACCAAATTTAAATGCCTTACCATTACCAACACCAGAAATTTGTTTCAGCTCATCTACTGAAATTGGGAAGTGTGTACACATTTCCTCCAGCGAAGGATCCTGAAAAACCACAAATGGAGGTAGATTTTTCTGTTTAGCAATTTTCTTGGTCAGGTCTTTGAGTAACGATAACAACTGTGTATCCAGCGCACCAGAGCCATGCTTTACATCATCCTCATCATCATCCCTTGCAGCATCAATTGGATCATTCAACACAAACTTTAAACTATAAGGGTTCTCTATAAAGTCGCGGCCTGAATTGGTTAAATGTAATAAGCCGTAATTATCTATATCTTTTGAAAGAAAATTATTCAGTACTGCTTGTCTGATCAAGGATTTCCAAAGGTTCTCCCCTTCAATTTTACCCAGACCATATTCCATCAATTTGGAATGCTGATAAGCGATTGTTTGAGCGGTTTCCATTCCCATTAAAATATTAAGGATATGCGTATCATCAAACCGCTCGCCTATATTTTTAATAAGCGTTAAAACTGCTTTTAACTGGACTTCAGCATCAAATTGTTTTTTAGGTTTTCTACAGTTGTCGCACATGCAGTTACAGCCAGTTTCATTAAAGTTTTCACCAAAATAATGTAGGATTTGTTTTCTGCGGCAGACGCCGGATTCGGCATAGTCGATTACTTCTTTCAGGATTTGGGTTCCTATTTCTCTTTCGGCCACGGGTTTATCCTTCATAAATTTCGCCAGTTTATCCACATCCTTTTGTGCGTAAAAAGCAACACAAATACCTTCGCCCCCATCTCTGCCAGCTCTACCGGTTTCCTGGTAATAGCCTTCCATACTTTTAGGAATATCATGGTGTATCACAAACCGAACATTAGGTTTATCGATACCCATTCCAAAAGCAATGGTGGCTACAATAACCTGAGCATCCTCCATTAGAAATTTATCTTGCGTATCTGCCCTAACCTTTGGCTCTAAACCTGCATGGTATGGCAATGCCTTAATACCATTTAAATTCAGGCTTTCTGCAACTTCTTCAACCTTTTTACGACTTAAACAATAAATAATACCAGATTTACCAGTGTTCTGTTTAATATACCTGATGATTTCTTTAACCACATCTCTTTTAGGACGGATCTCATAAAACAAATTTGGCCTGTTAAAAGAGGATTTAAATAAGGTGGCCTCCATCATCTGCAAATTTTTTATAATATCTTGCTGAACTTTTGGAGTTGCTGTTGCGGTTAATGCAATAATAGGAATGTCTTCGCCCAAACCACTAATTACTTGTCTTATCTTCCTGTATTCCGGTCTGAAATCATGCCCCCATTCTGAAATACAATGCGCTTCATCAACAGCGACAAAAGAGATTTTAATCAATTTAAAGAAATCAATGTTATCCTGTTTAGAAAGAGATTCTGGTGCTACATATAAAAGCTTGGTATGCCCGCTTAACAAATCACTTTTTACCTGCGCTATATCAGTTTTATTTAATGAAGAATTTAGAAAATGTGCTATACTATCATTCCCCCCAAAAGCCCTCAACTGATCTACCTGATTTTTCATCAGCGCAATCAGTGGAGAAATTACTATGGCAGTACCCTCACTCATCAGTGCAGGTAGCTGATAACATATAGATTTACCACCTCCAGTAGGCATTATTACAAACGTGTTCTTTCTTTCAAGAACATTGGTGATTATTGACTCCTGATCACCTTTAAAATTATCAAAACCAAAAAAGTTTTGTAAGTTGTCAAACAACGACTTTTTTACATCCATTTTGTGTATAAAATATTCCGTGCTATTTTTGCTTCAAAATAACATAATTTTGCCCTAATTAAAGCATCAAGATACTAATTAATTCTGTTTGAAAAGTAAAAAATCTATAATAGAGGCTGGGGTCAATACTTTAGCTTTGGAATCAGAAGCCATTTTAGGCTTAATAAAGAATATTAATGAAGATTTTGTAACCGCTGTGAACATAATAGTACAGAGTGAAGGCCGTGTTGTGGTTACGGGAATTGGTAAAAGTGCCATTATTGCACAGAAAATTGTTGCAACTTTGAATTCTACAGGTACGCCAGCTGTATTTATGCACGCTGCAGATGCCGTACATGGCGACCTAGGAATGATACAAAGGAATGATACCATCATTTGTATTTCTAAAAGTGGCAATACTCCTGAAATAAAAGTTTTGGCACCACTGCTTAAACATTCTGGCAATAAATTAATTGGAATGGTTGGCCAGCTTGATTCGACATTGGCACAGTATGCAGACCTGATTTTAAATACTGAAGTCGAAAAAGAAGCTTGTCCTCATAACCTTGCTCCTACAACAAGTACCACTGCCCAATTGGCAATGGGCGATGCACTTGCTGTTGCTTTACTTCATGTACGTGATTTTAAAAGAGATGATTTTGCTAAATACCATCCGGGGGGTTCATTGGGTAAAAAACTATATCTTAAAGTATGCGACATTGCTTTAAAGAATGAAAAACCGCAGATTTCGGGAATGGCGCTTATTAAAGATGTGATTATAGAGATTAGCAGGAATCGTTTAGGTGTTGTTGTAGTGGTTGAGGAAGAAAAAATACTTGGAATTATTACTGATGGGGATATTAGAAGGATGTTAGAAAAACACTCTAATTTAGCCGATATTAGGGCGAAAGATATCATGAATATACATCCAAAGAAAATTGAAGAAAGTGAATTAGCCATAAATGCATTGGAAATCATTAAAAACAATAATATAACGCAATTATTGGTCACAAAAGAAGATCAATATTTTGGCATCATACATTTACACGACCTTCTTCAGGAAGGAATCATTTAACCTTATTTTATAAACAAAGCATGAATAAAAACAACTATGCATTAATTATGGCTGGTGGCATTGGAAGCCGCTTTTGGCCAGTGAGCAGAACGGAGTTTCCAAAGCAGTTTATTGACTTTTTTGGTATAGGCAAAACTCTTATTCAAAGTACCTACGACCGCTTTTTAAGGATTTGTCCGCCGGAGAATATATTTATTGTAACCAACGAATTATATACTTCCATCATTAAAGAGCAGTTACCAAACATAGCAGACAATCAAATTCTTGCAGAGCCTATTATGCGCAATACAGCGCCATGTGTTGCTTATGGGGCAATGAAGATTGCAGAAATCAATCCAGATGCAACCATCGTTGTTGCACCATCAGATCATACGATAGCCAATCTGGATAAGTTTATAGCGGCTATTGAACAGTCATTAACAGCAGCAGCCAACAATGATTGCTTAATTACTTTAGGCATACAACCCAGCAGACCAGATACGGGTTATGGCTATATTCAGTATACTGAAAATACTTTACCTACGGATCCAAAGCTTTATAAAGTTAAGCTTTTTACTGAAAAGCCTAATACTGATCTGGCCACATCATTTATTCAAAGCGGCGACTTTTTGTGGAATGCCGGCATTTTTATCTGGTCGGCAAAATCAATCAATAAAGCTTTTGAGAAACATTTGCCAGAAATGTATGATATTTTTAAATCCGGACAAACGATTTATAATACTTCAGATGAAACCGCATTTATAAGTAACGCCTACCAGCAGTGTACCAATATTTCTATTGACTTTGGTATTATGGAAAAAGCCGACAATGTTTATGTACTACCTGCCGAATTTGGATGGTCTGACCTGGGCACGTGGGCTTCGATTTATGAAATGGCAGAAAAGGATTATGTAGGCAATGCAGTGCTACCTGCAGATAAAGTAATGATGTTTAACTCATCTAATTGTATGGTTAATGTGCCTGACAATAAATTGGTGGTATTAAATGGATTACATGATTATATTGTTGTTGAAGCCAACGATATATTAATGGTATGCCCAAGAAGTGAAGAACAAAGTGTTAAACAAATTGTTGCAGATTTAAAATCAAAGTTCGGCTCTAAATATATTTAAATAACCATCAACAGTTAAAAAAAATGGCACAGGCATTGGTGAAATAAAACCCATGCCTGTGCCATTTTTTTATTTTGAGGCATTAGTTCTTTGCCTAATTGCTTCATAAAGAATAACCCCTGTAGAAACAGAAACATTTAAAGAACCTATTTCGCCAAACATGGGTATTTTAGCCAAATGATTGGCCATTCTTATAATTTCATTGGAAACCCCGTCATCCTCTGCTCCCATTACAATTGCCGTTGGGGCAGTATAATCGGGTGCATAAATCATATCATTTGTTTTTTCGGTACAAGCAACAATCTGCAGCCCACATTCCTGTAAATATAAAGCAGCCTTATGCAAATTGGCATGGCGACAAACGGGAATGGTAAATAAAGCCCCTGCAGAGGTCTTAATTGCATCGGCATTAATTTGAGCAGAGTTTTTTGTAGGCACTAAAATAGCATGCACACCAGCACATTCTGCAGTTCTGGCAATTGCTCCCATGTTTCTAACATCAGTGATACCATCTAAAATTAAGATGAGCGGAGTTTCACCTTTTTCGTAGATGGTAGGTATAATATCTTCAATTTTCTGAAAAGTAATGGAAGAGATTACGGCAATAACACCCTGGTGATTTTTTTGTGTCATTCTATTCAGTTTTTCGACTGGAACAGTATGAATAGGAGCCTCAACGTCTTTCAATAAAGGTTTAAGCTCCGTAATCAGATCACCGGAAAGCCCCCTTTGAATATAAATGCTTTCGATGTCTTTACCAGCTTTAATAGCCTCAATAACAGAACGGATACCGAACACAAACTCATTATTTTCTTTAGGTCTTCCAGACCTTTTAAAGTTTTCCATACGTATATAATAATGCGCAAAAATAGCCTAAATAAAAAGATTTACGGCATAAATAATTATCAGCATTATGTTCAAAAACAATTCAGAATGGGAGTTTAATTTTATCTAATTTTGCACCATGAGTACTGATACCCAAGGTCAAGAAAAATCTAATTATACAGCTAGAAAAAGCAGATTAACTAATCCCGTAAGCGGAATGGGCAGAATACCGCCCCAGGCTATAGATTTAGAAGAAGCAGTTTTAGGAGCTTTAATGCTAGAAAAAGATGCCCTTTCTACCGTTATTGACATCTTAAAACCTGAAGTTTTTTATCAGGAATCACATAAAAAAATCTTTGAAGCGATTAGTATTTTATTTCAGAAATCTAAACCGGTAGATATATTAACGGTTACTTCAGAATTGCGTAACCTTGGCACCTTAGAAATTGTGGGTGGGGCTTATTATATTACCAATTTAACTAACCGTGTAGCTTCAGCAGCTAATATTGAATACCATGCACGTATTATTTCTCAAAAATATATTCAAAGAGAACTGATCAGGATATCTTCAGAAATTATTCAAAATGCCTATGAGGATACAACAGATATTTTCGATCTTTTAGATCATGCAGAAAAAAACTTGTTTGATATTGCCCAAAATAATTTACGTAGGGATACGCAGAAAATGGACGAGATTATCAAACAATCTTTAGCAACATTAGAAGAGTTAAGAACAAAAACTGACGGCTTAACAGGTGTACCTTCTGGCTTCACCGATTTAGACCGGATCACCGGAGGTTGGCAAAAATCAGATTTAGTGATCATTGCGGCTCGTCCGGCAATGGGAAAAACGGCCTTCGTTTTAACTTGTGCCAGAAATGCCGCTGTTGATTTTCAAAAACCCGTAGTAGTTTTCTCCCTGGAAATGTCTTCTGTTCAATTGGTGAATCGTTTAATTTCTGGTGAGACGGAAATTGAGCAGGAAAAAATCAGAAAAGGAAACCTGGCAGAATGGGAATGGCAACAATTACACAGTAAAATTGGACGCTTAACTGAAGCGCCTTTATTGATTGACGACACCCCCGCCCTGAATATTTTTGAATTTAGAGCCAAATGCAGAAGATTGAAATCACAATACGACATACAAATGGTCATTGTCGATTACCTACAATTGATGCATGGAAAAGGTGATGGTGGCAGTGGCGGAGGAAACCGAGAACAGGAAATTGGCAGTATATCTAGAGCATTAAAATCTGTTGCTAAGGAATTGAATGTTCCGGTACTAGCACTTTCACAGTTAAGTCGTGCGGTAGAAAACAGACCAGGTCAAAATGGTAAACGACCATTATTATCAGATTTAAGGGAGTCTGGTTCCATTGAGCAGGATGCAGATATGGTTTTATTCTTGTATCGCCCTGAATACTATGGTATTACTGAAGATGAACAAGGACGTTCTCAAGCTGGTATTGGTGAAGTAATTATCGCAAAACACCGTAACGGTGAAACCGGTATTGTGCCTTTAAGGTTTATTGGTAAATATGTAAAGTTTGCCGATTTAGAAGAAAACTTTATGCCACAAAATAGTTTCTCTATGGATAGCCCGGGTTCTGGAATGCTTCCATCGCCAGAATTTGACCGACCTGCAGGAAATGTGATCATCAAACCTTCAAGAATGGATGACATGCAAGATGATGATGCACCGTTCTAATGCTTCTTTAGAAAAGTTTAAATAAAATAACCTAATAAAATACCAGCAATAACTATTATTGGGGGACTGATACGTGTAAAATTAAGGATTAAGAAGGTAATACCCATGATTGAAATCGATAGGTAATCAATACCTATTGGTTTCAGCAAGAGTATAAATGCGGCAATAATAAAGCCGACGCTAACGGCATTGATGCCTGCTAGAGAATGTTTAATCCTGGTGATCTTTTTTAAATCATCCCAAAAGGGAACAATAAACAATACGAGAATCAAGCCAGGTAAATTTATACCCAAAACGGCAACAATACCCCCTGTAATTTGTCCGTATACATTATAGCCAAAGTTTTTCATACTCAATGCACCTACGTAGCTGGTAAAAGAAAATGTAGGTCCGGGTAAAGCCTGCTGAAAGGCAAATCCAGATAAAAAGCCTGAAGCATGAAGGTATTGTTTCATCTGGACAAACTCGGTAAACATTAGAGGAACCAATACTTGTCCCCCGCCGAAAATAAAAATCCCGTTGCGATAGAAATTCTCAAACAACCTGATGGGTAAACTAAAAGGTGAAGTGTTATTAATAATGGCACCTAATAAGGCCAGTAACAGCAATACGCCAATAAAATAACTTAGTTTTTTGGGATTAATATTGGAAAAGAGGTTCATCCGGAGCTCTGTTTCTTCTTTTGGCGTGTCAATGGCTGAAGAGACCATGCCACCAATTAGGATGGCCAAAGGAAACACATAGGCATTTTTCAAAACTAGTGTGGCCACTACAGATGAAATGGCGAGCATAATTGACAGTTGTGAGACCAGCACTTTTTTTGATAAATTAAAGGCACCAAAGCCAACGATACCGAGTGCAATGGGCTGGATGTATTCTAAAATCTCTACAAACTTTTCTTTTTGATCGAATTGGGAAAAACTAATTGCAGCAAAAGTCATAACCGCTGCAGAGGGTATGATCCATATAAAAAAAGTGATAATAGAAAGCTTTAACCCACCGACCTTATAAGCAATACCAACAAGCGTTTGTGTTGAAGCAGGACCAGGCAAAATTTGCGCAAGGGCATTTAATTCCAATAGTTCTGCCTCAGTGATAAACCGGGTATTTTTTACGAAATATTTTAATAAAAGCGCGATATGAGCCTGTGCACCACCAAAGGCAGTCAGTGTAAACAGGAACACGTTTCTAATAAACAGCAGGTGTTTTTTTTTCACTGTTTTAGCTATTAATCATCCTCATAATCTAACCCCATTGCTGAATTATAGGCACCTTGCAATTCAGAGAAAGCATGGTTATTCCTCTTTTCCCTGGCTACTGCCATGCCTTTTTGATAAGTCTCCGTTGCTTTATCTAATTCAAGGTTTTTTTCGTATAATTTACCTAAATGATAATAAGTGCCAACATAATCAGGATGATCACTTATTAATAGATGATAATAATGGAAGGCTTGTTTGGTATCATTTAAGCTGTTATATTCGGTTGCCAGGGCGTAAATAACAAATGGATCGTTAGGATCACTTTTTAAAAACTCTAATAACGAGATTAATCGGGTGGTTTGCATTTTATTCCCTGCTTTTTTAATTAGATTTGCAAAAAGACAATTTATATGAAAATATTAGTTTGTATCAGTAATGTGCCCGACACGACAACAAAAATAACTTTTACCAACGATAATACACAATTCAATACAGCAGGAGTTCAATTTATTGTAAATCCTTATGATGAAATTGCCTTATCGAAAGCTATTGAACTTTGTGAAGGTGGAAAAGGGACAGTAACCGTTTTGAATGTAGGCGAAAGCAGTACCGAGCCAACCATTAGAAAGGCTTTGGCGATTGGTGCGGATGATGCAGTAAGGATTAATGCTGCCCCCAGGGACGCTTATTTCACTGCTTTTCAAATTGCAGAGTATGTTAAAAGCAACAGTTTTGACATGATTTTGTGTGGTCGGGAGTCAATTGACTACAATGGTGCACAAGTTGCTGCCATGGTTGGAGAGTTATTAGCGATTCCTTCCATCTCTATCATTAAAAAATTGGATTATGATGGAACTACAGCTACCTTAGAACGCGAAATTGAAGGTGGTAAAGAAGTAGTGTCAATAAATGGAATGTTTGTTGTTAGCTGTGCTGAAGGTGTAGCAGAGCCAAAAATACCAAACATGAGAGGTATTATGTCTGCAAGATCAAAACCACTGCAAGTTGTTGAAGCCGTTGCTGTTGAAGTAGTAGCTAAAATAGTTAAATTTGAAACTCCAGCACCAAGAGGAACGGTTAAACTTATACCAGCTGAAGATGCCGCTAAATTAATTGATTTGTTACATTCTGAAGCAAAAGTGATCTAAGCATTGTTTTTAGCTCTTTTAATAATAATTTAAAAATATACTATGTCAGTTTTAGTCTATATAGAACAAGCCGATGGCAAATTTAAGAAATCAGGTTATGAAGCCGTTTCTTATGCGAAAGCAATTGCCGATGCACAGGGAACTAATTTAACCGCAATTTCTATCGGTAATGTTGGTGATGGTGAACTTAAAGAATTAGGTAAATATGGTGCATCAAAAGTTTTGAATGTTACATCAGATCAGTTGAGTAGCTTTGTAAACCAGGCTTATGCTTCAGTTATTGCAGCAGGTGCTGCAAAAGAAAATGCCGATATTGTGGTATTGTCTAACTCTTTCTCTGGAAAAGGTTTGGCTCCACGTATTGCTGTAAAACTTACTGCAGGTTTAATTGACGGAGCAATAGAATTACCGCAAACAGAAGGCGGAAAATTTCATGTTAAGAAAACTGCTTTTTCAGGAAAAGCTTTCGCTATTACCGAATTAACTTCGGCAAACAAAGTTATAGCTTTAAACCCTAATGCTTTTGGCGTTAAAGAATTACCTGTTGAAGCTGTTATTGAAGCATTTACTCCAGAAGTTAAAGCAACAGATTTAGTGGCCATTGTAAAGGAAATTATAAGGGCTACAGATAAAATATCTTTACCAGATGCTGAATTGGTTGTTTCTGCAGGAAGAGGACTAAAAGGACCAGAAAACTGGGGAATGATTGAAGAGCTGGCAACATTGCTGGGTGCAGCTACGGCTTGTTCTAAGCCAGTTTCTGATGCTGATTGGAGACCACATGCAGAACACGTTGGACAAACAGGGATAACAGTTAGTCCGAATTTATATATTGCTATAGGTATTTCGGGTGCAATACAGCACTTAGCCGGTGTAAGTTCTTCAAAAGTTATCGTTGTTATCAATAAAGATCCGGAAGCACCTTTCTTCAAAGTTGCAGATTACGGAATTGTAGGCGATGCATTTGAAGTAGTACCTAAATTAATCGAGGCTTTAAAGGCACATAAAGGATAATAATACCATGCAGGCGAAAGTCTGCATGGTGTTTTTTAATATGAAAAAAGTAAAACTTGACATTATAGGATTATCCTATAGCCAAACACAATCAGGTGCTTATGCACTGGTATTGGGAGAAGTAAATGGAAGAAGACGTCTTCCTATTATTATAGGTGCGTTCGAAGCACAGGCAATTGCCATTGAAATAGAGAAAATGACACCAAGTAGGCCATTAACTCATGATTTATTCAAATCTTTTGCACAAGCTTACCAGATACAAATACAAGAAATATTAATCTATAACCTGGTTGACGGTGTTTTCTTTGCTAAATTAATTTGTACGGATGGTCAGAATGTGCGGGAAATTGATGCAAGAACATCAGATGCTATTGCTCTGGCGGTTCGCTTCAAAGCCGCTATTTATACCTATGAATTTATTATTTCTTCTGCAGGTATCGTGATAGAAGGAAATGACTTGCTTTTCTTAGAGAACATGGATAGTATGGCTAAAGAAAAAGGTTCTGAGGACATATCCACATCCATACCGGGCACAAATTACAAGTCATTGAGTGTAGAAGAATTACAGCAAAAACTTCAGGAGGCAATTACTGACGAAGCCTATGAAAAAGCTGCCCGAATTAGAGATGAATTAAACAAAAGAAATACGCTGTAAGCTTCATTTCTCATTGACCTTAATAAATAGTATTATATTCAATTTAATTTAAAAATTAAACTCAACCATTATTATGAATGTTAAGGCTCGCTTAACTCTAATGAATTTTTTGCAATTTTTTATATGGGGTTCCTGGCTGCTAACAATCGGAGTTTATTGGTTTCAAAACAAGCAATGGTCAGGTACTGAATTTGGTGTGATTTTCTCTACAATGGGTATAGCGTCCATTTTTATGCCGGCTATTACCGGTATTATTTCAGATCGTTATATTAATGCTGAAAAATTATATGGAACCATGCATATTCTGGCTTCTATAGTTCTTTTTTGCCTGCCCATGGTTGATAACCCTTCTACCTTTTTCTGGGTTATCCTTTTGAACATGATATTTTATATGCCTACACTATCGTTGTCAATCACTGTAGCCTATTCTGCATTAAAAAACGATAAAAAAGATGTTGTTAAACATTACCCACCAATTAGAATCTGGGGTACTATAGGTTTCATAGCGGCATTATGGACGGTTAGTTTATCAGGAAATGAAGCTTCAGCGAATCAATTTTACATCGCTTCTGGAGTTTCTTTGATTTTAGGAATCTATGCCTTTACCTTACCTAAATGCCCTCCACTGGCTGATAGAGAAAACACAAAATCTTTTGTTGATTCTCTTGGCTTAAAGGCTTTTGCCTTACTAAAGCAAAAGAAATTCGCTGTTTTCTTTATATTCTCCATGCTTTTAGGCGCAGCATTACAACTAACCAATGCTTATGGTGATACTTTTTTGCATGATTTTAAAAACGTACCAGCCTTTAAAGATCTTCTTGCTGTAAAATATCCAGCAATTATTATGTCTATATCTCAAATTTCTGAAACACTGTTTATTTTAGCAATACCATTTTTTTTGAGGAGATTTGGTATAAAATACGTGATGCTTTTCAGCATGTTAGCATGGGTATTGAGATTTGGTTTATTTGCTTTTGGAGATCCCGCAGGTGGCTTATGGATGATTATTCTATCCTGCATTATTTATGGTATGGCTTTTGATTTTTTTAATATTTCTGGTTCCTTATTTGTTGAAACACAAGTTGATGAAAAAATGAGGGGAAGTGCACAGGGATTATTTATGATGATGGTAAATGGCTTTGGTGCCCTTTTTGGTAGTTTTGCCAGCGGAATGATCATTGACCATTTTTTTACTTTTGCAGATCAAAGCAAAGATTGGACAAATATCTGGCTGAGTTTTGCTGCTTACACTTTAGCACTTGCTGTAGTTTTTCCATTCATTTTTAAATACAAACATAATCACGCAGAGGAAACTGCAATTAAAGCATTGGGCCACTAATGACTAACTATTTGTCATTACCTATTCATTGTGGTGATACTTGCAATAATGTTGTTAAAAAAATAAGTCTATAAAAAAACCGATGTTAGCGGCTAACATCGGTTTTTTTATAGACCAAAGAAAAACTACCTGTTTTCGATAGTCACAAAATCTCTATTCGTATGTCCTACGTAAATTTGACGCGGACGGCCTATAGGATCTTTATTTTCATGCATTTCTTTCCATTGCGCTATCCAACCTGGTAAACGACCTAAAGCGAATAACACAGTGAACATATCTGTAGGGAAACCCAAAGCTCTGTAAATGATACCCGAGTAAAAATCAACATTAGGGTATAATTTACGTTCTACAAAGTATGCGTCGTTAAGAGCGGCTTCTTCGAGTTTTTTTGCAATTTCTAAAACAGGATCATTAATACCCAGTTTTTCTAAAATATCATCACAAGCTTTTTTAATGATTTTAGCTCTTGGATCGAAGTTTTTATATACCCTATGACCAAAACCCATCATGCGGAAAGGATCATTTTTATCTTTAGCCTTGTTAATCCATTTTTCTGTATCACCTCCATCGGCTTTAATTAACTCTAGCATTTCAATTACAGCCTGATTTGCACCACCATGTAAAGGACCCCAAAGCGCTCCTATACCTGCAGATACGGAAGCATAAAGATTACAGTCAGATGAACCTACCATTCTAACAGTCGATGAAGAGCAATTTTGCTCATGATCTGCATGAAGGATCAATAAAGTATTCATGGCACTAACTACAACAGGATCAATCTCCACTTCTTCAGTACGCTGTCCAAAGATCATGTTTATGAAATTGGTAACGTAGTCATATTTATTCTTAGGGTAAATAAGTGGATGACCTAAAGATTTCTTATAAATAAAAGAAACAATTGTAGGTAATTTAGCCAATAACTTAATCATGGTTAAATCCATTGTTTCCGGTACAGAATTGGCTATCAGGGATTCAGGATAAAAAGTAGAAAGAGAGCAAACCAACGAAGCAAGCTGTGCCATAGGGTGAGATTTAGACGGATACCCATCTAAAAATTTCTTCATGTCCTCATGAATGAGGGTATGATTTCTAATTTGTGATTGAAAACCGTCCAATTCTTCCTTTTTTGGAAGGTCACCATAGATTAACAAATAAGCAACTTCAAGAAAAGTTGATTTCTCTGCAAGCTCTTCGATAGAATAACCACGGTATTTTAAAATGCCCTCTTCGCCATCTAAAAAAGTAATGGCACTTTTTGTAGAACCCGTGTTCTTGTATCCAAAATCCAGGGTAATGTAACCTGTCTGTTCTCTTAATTTTGAAATATCTATTGACTTCTCGCCCTCCGTACCTGTAATAACCGGGAATTCATATACTTTTCCGTCAATCTTAATTTCTGCAATCTCTGACATATCTTATAATTTATATAACAAAACTAATTAATCTATTTTACTTGTTGGTTAACAACTGTAAGTTCTTCTATTACTGCACCGCATTCCATCATTTCATCTCCATAATAAGGATTTTTAATTTCTTTATGAGCAGACAGCCAATCACCACCATCGCCATTGTTGGCCATCGGACAATGTTGCACATAGATCGTTCCTTCTTTTAAATCGGCGTGCTTAAACATAGCAATAACATCAGCACTCAAGGAAGTAAATTCTTTCCTTTGTTCTTTTAAATCTTTAGCAGTATTGATCTTATTTGCTATCAGTGCAGTGCTCTCGCAACCTTTAAAGGCGTTCAGTTTACCTGACAATTCATTTGCAGCCACACGGGCATCTTTTTCATTTCCATTAACCAATGCATCTTTGAGTACAATGTACCCAGCAAAAATTGCTTGTACTGTAGGGTCTTTTAAGCTCACGGTTTTTGCAACCAACGAAGTCGTTACGGCTGTACTGTCACCTACCTTAGCAGTATCTTGCGAAGGGTTTCCACAAGAAGCCATCGCAAGTAAAAGTACAGCACCAATATATTTATTCATAAACTCTTTTTTTTGCTCAAAATAGCATTTTAAATTTGAATAAATAAAAAAAGCCCTTGAAAAAATTCAGGGGCTTAAATGCTTTGTGAGTTAAATATTACAATTTAAAACCATAAGCTAAACGTAAAGCGATATGACTAACATTTTTTTCATAAACTGAAGTTGCAGTTCTTGCACTTGAAATACCTTCATATTTAACACCAAGGTCTAAGCCACTGCTCCAAGCATAACCAACAGCAGGAGAGTATAAAAATCCAGTTTTAGCTTGATCAGAAACACCGAAAGCAGCACCAAGTTCTCCTAAGGCGTAAAGACCAGAGCCTGTTTCGTTAAGAAAAACCTTAACACCTGCTTTTACTGGAATATAACCGTAATCCTGTTTAATTTCTGGTGAGTTATCTTTAGAAAAGAAATGCGTATAACCAACGGTTACAGGAATGGAAATTTGTTTTGATACATCAAATTGTAAACGAGCATCAGCTCCTAGTGTAAAATTATATTGATCGGTAGTGGGTATACCGGCATTGATTCCTATACCTAATTTTGGTTTTTGTGCATTTACGCTTGTTGTAAAAAATAAGGCTACTGCAGCTGCTGCAGTGGCTAAAAATTTAGTAGTTGTTTTCATATCTATTTGACTTCGTTTAAATAAATCAGTTTTAAACCTGATATTACTACATAAACAAATTGCATGCCACTGTAGAATAATGTTTAATTAATTACATTTAAAGCAGAAAATGATCATTATAGCGTTCAATGGCCCTATATTCCATATTATCTTCCTGTTCTATATCAAACCAATGAATTTTAACGCCATCCTTTTCCATCTTTCTAAAGAAAGTCATCTGTCGCTTAGCGTATTGACAAATAGCAGTATATAAGCTTTCTCTAAATTTTGTATAATCAATATCACCTGAAAGGTAAGCCACTACAAATTTATACTCTAACCCATAAAACACCAATATTTCTTTACTTACACCATTGGCAATTAATGATTGTACTTCCTCTACCAGTCCTTCTTTCAACCTTTGCTCTAATCTCTCCATTATTCTGTTTCTTCGGGATTCAACGCTGGAAGTTAAGCCAATGACGAGTGCGTTGATTTCAATTCTAGGTTTTGCAACAAACTTGTGGTTTTTTAAATAAATTGCAATTTCAATAGCCCTTATCAAACGTTTATGGGTAGACTGATCAGCATGTTGCCTTGAAGAAAGTGGGAAAGTAAGTAATAAGGTTTGTAATTGGGGTAAATTAAAACTGTATAATTTTTCCCTCAAAGCCTCATTTACAGGAATAGCTGTAAATTCATGCTGTTGCAGTAAACTATGAATATACATTCCGGTTCCACCACAAAGAATCGGTAATTTATGTTGTGCAGACAAGGAGTTAAATACCTGATAAAAATCTTCTTTAAAGGCATCAACCTGGTAACGATTTCCTGGCGCTATATGGTCAATTAAATGATAAGAAATAGCTTTACCATTGATTATGTATTCCTTTAAGTCCTTCCCCGTCCCAATATCCATCCCTTTAAAAATCTGGCGACTATCAGCACTGATTATTTCTCCATTTAAGGCATGTGCAAGTGCCACTGCAAGTTTAGTTTTACCTGAAGCAGTAGGACCCAACACAATTAGCAAAGGCTTTTTTGACATCTATAGAACGAGTACGTATTTTAAATTTCCGGTATTAAACACTTCAATGTATTGATTGATGGCACCCCCCTGCTGCTGTACTGGTTTACGGTGGGTAAAATAGCGTTGTAAAGTTTCCTGATCAAGGTATAATATCGCCGGAGAAGTTTCTGCTTTTAATTTAAAGCCCGAAGACAAGTAACTTTTTCCAATAGACCAATCACGGTCTGCATAACTCATCACATCGTTTGGAGCAATAGCTTTCACATAATGTTTTAGGAGTTTGCTTAGTCCCCCTATTACAGTAAAATTCTCTTTTGTGGCAAAGCGGATTAGCTCAGTAGAGGTATAATCTGCACCCATTTTGTTCATTTTTCTTTTATTACTAAAGGTAGCCACTGCTACCAATTCATTTTCATAAACTAAACCGTACCTGTACCTAGCCCCTACATCTCCTTGTAAATGGTATTGATTTAGGAATGCTGCTGCATCAATTTTAGAGATCTTTTCTATCGATGTACTTCGGCCATGTATACGTTTATTTAATCCCAGTATAGCTTTAATTCTATTGATGACTTGAGTCTTTTTGGTTAAAAACACATCTTGCCATAAGTGAATTACCTGAATATTTTTTTCTTGATAATGTTGTTGTAAAACAATGAATTTTTCGGGAACAAAATCTTGTTCAAGAGAAACCAGATTAAGGATTAACTTCCCATTTCCAATTAATAATAAGTAAAAATACTCGTGGATTAGCGCTTCCGCCTGAATATCTTGATCAATTAATAAATTTTCTACTGATGTAAGCCAGTCTGCTTTTAGATCCCCCATTGCTGATCAGGATAATGTAAACCAACCAGTACAGCGTCACCTGATTGAGGAATGGTAACGCTAAGGTTTTTCTTTTCAGCCGCTTTTACAAAGTTAATAACAGGTTCATTCCAATCATGCATGGCTAAAGTATATTTTCCCCAGTATATAGGCATTAAAACTTTAGCTTTTAAATCAAGTGCTACCTGTACGGTTTCCTTTAGAAATAGGTGAATAAATGGCCAACAGGCATCACCCCAAATCAGTTCTTTAATCTTTTCTGCAGAAATTTTCCAATACTTTAAATGTGCCCCAACACTTAGAGAATCAACTAAGATATTTATTCCATTAACCTGTAGCAGGTAAGAAGAATGACCGAACCACCGAATTATCTTCCAGTAACTTACCTCATCAGGTTTCATTGGTGTGGGAGAAAGATTTTGAATTGCTCCGTTTTGAAAATTATAAAGCAGCATAATGCGCACTAAACGATCACCAGCAGGCTTTTCACCGAAGAAAGGTCTACTTAATAAAAAATAGGCTGCTAAGGCTATAACCAATAGAACAACCAGCGAAATATACATAGTTATTTCTTTTTACTTAGGAAATAGTCGATTTTTTGGAGTAATTCTTCCATATCAAAAGGTTTTTCCAGAAAGTCATCTGCACCTGCCTCTTTTGCCGAGCGTTCTAATTCTGTGCTTGCAGAAATCATTATAATAGGCATATCTTTAGTTAGTTCTTTTGATTTTAATTGCTTACAAACATCACGACCATCAGTACCAGACATCCAAATATCAAGCAAAAGAAGGTCTGGAAAGCTATCTTTCATTTCTAAAACAGTAGCACCATTTGAGGTTGAGTTTACTTCATACCCTCCAAATTCTAACATCGCTTCTACAGCATCTAAAATTCCCGGATCATCATCAGCGATCATTATTTTTTTTTGTTTGCTCATCTATTTTTTCATGGAAGGAGGAATATGTAGCCTTTATCCCCAAAATAAGGACAATTTAAACCTATTCTGGAGATAACAACTTATGTCAAAAATAGTACCATAAAAGAAATATTTCGAAGAAACTATTTTGTTACAGTTTCCATTTTATTTAGCAAACTTGCACCTGCTGTCAGTAATTCATTTGTAATTGTCCGTGTATATTCCGTTATTTCTGCTTTAAAATCCACTACAGAAGCACCCGTCCTAATTTCTTCTAAACGCTTTTCCCATTGCCCAGTTAATTCTGCCTGGGCAATCTTTTGATCTTTGACAACGTCATATACTGCAAGACCTTTTTTACTTGGAATAAGGTTTCTTTTTTCTCTGGTAATGTACTCCCTTGTTATTAAAGTTTCAATTATTGATGCACGAGTTGCCGGAGTACCTAAACCAGTGTCTTTCATTGCATAACGAAGCTCTTCATCTTCAATTTCTTTACCTGAAGTTTCCAGTGCTTTTAATAAGGAAGCTTCATTAAACATTGGCTTTGGCTTAGTTTGTTTTTCAAGTAAAGCCTTATCTGCAATAGGCAGAAGTTCTCCAGCTTTCACTTTGGGTAGAGAAGGATTATCTTCGTCTTTTTTATCCTCTTCATTATCATTCCAAACTGCCCGCCATCCTGCTGACCGAATTACAGTTCCGTTGGCAATAAATACAGATCCTGCAGCTATAGTGATTTTTGTAATTTCTTTAATGCACTCTTTATGAAAAGCCTCAAGCATTCGTCCAACCACCATATCATAAATAGCTTGCTTATCGGCACTTAAGTTATACGCTGGCTCACCAGTAGGTAAAACGGCATGGTGATCAGTAACCTTTTTTGCATTTACACTTCGTTTATTTAAAGAGACTGTTAATAAAAATTCAGCCTGCTTTCCAAAATCAGGATGTGAACGCGCTTTTTCTATTAAGTTAGGGATTCCGGCAAAAACATCATCCCCGATATACCTACTACCAGTTCTTGGGTAGGAAACTAATTTACTTTCATATAGATTTTGGAGCAAACCAAGCGTTTGGTCGGCGGTAAACCCTTTTTTCTTATTAGCCTCTTGCTGTAAGCTACTTAAATCATGTAAAAGTGGTGGGGGTTCTTTTCTAGGTTTAGCTTCGACATCCACAATTTCAGCACCAAATGGGTATCCAGACTTAACATCCTTAATTTTTTCAAAAAGCACTTCTGCATCATCCTTCTTATCAAAATTATTGACGGAAATGGCTTTGAAAAACTGTCCGTCTTTATCCAACAGTATGCTGAGCTGGTAATATTTCTGGGGCACAAAATTCGTAGACTCCAGATATCTGGCACAAATCATAGCTAAAGTAGGTGTTTGAACTCTACCTAAAGACAATACAGACCTCGAGCCTGCAGAAATACTCAAAGCTTGGGTTGCATTCATTCCTACCAACCAATCTGATTCTGAGCGACAATGGGCAGAATTAAAAAGTGTATCGTAATCTGTACCCGGCTTTAAATTTCTAAAACCATCTTTAATAGCTTCATCTGTTTGTGAAGATATCCATAACCTTTTAAAAGGTTTTTTACACTTTAAAAAATAATATATATAGCGGAAAATGAGCTCACCTTCCCGTCCAGCATCCGTGGCCACGATAATTTCTGTAGCTTCATCAAATAATTGTTTAATGATATCCAATTGCTTTTTTACAGAAGGATCATCAACGAAGCCATCTTTTGTTTTAACCTTTCGAATGGCGAGTTTAAATTTTTTGGGTAACATAGGCAAATGTTGCCTGCGCCAGCCAATAAAACCATACTCCTGTGGAGGCGCTAGCTGTAAAAGGTGCCCGAAGGCCCAGGTAAAAGAATAACCTCTACCCTCAATATACCCATTCCTCTTTGTAGTTGCCCCAAAAACCTTCGCTAGTTCCCGAGCAACAGAGGGCTTTTCTGCAATTACAACTTTCATTTAATGTGGTTAAGTCCGGACGGACAAATTTCATTAAAAATATCTTAAAAAAAGCAAATGTTAACAATTTACAATTCACTTAAATTAAGAATGTTAGGCAAAAATTAGTTATTCAAAAATATTCAATGCCAATTTAAAGGTATTGCAATGCGCATCAACAATATCTTTGATCTGTGGAGAATAGCCTCCACCCATACTTATTTGCAGTGGAATATTGCGGTCTTTGCAGGCTTGCAAAACCAGTCTGTCTCTTTCTTTACAGCCCTCTTTTGTTAAACTAAGTTTACCCAATTTATCAGTCTCCAATACATCTACCCCTGCAAGGTAAAACACAAAATCTGGTTGGTGTTGTTCAAATAATACAAGGAGTAGCCCCGTTAATTTAGACAGAAAAACTTCATCACCTATTCCATCTTCAAGCGGTACATCTAAATCAGACAGTTCTTTTCTAAATGGGAAATTCTTCTCACCATGCATCGAGAAAGTAAAAACCCTAGGTTCATTTTGAAAGATTTCTGCAGTACCATTACCTTGGTGTACATCTAAATCAATAATTAAGATTCGATTAGCTAGTTTATTATTTAACAAGTAATTAGCAGCAATAGCTTGATCATTCAACATACAAAAACCTTCACCCCAAAAACTTCCAGCATGATGAGTTCCACCGGCAACATTAAAAGCTACACCATTGTATATGGCAAATAAAGCTGCATCAATAGTTCCCTGTGCAATTCTCATTTCACGCTCCAACAATTGAGCATTTAAAGGAAAGCCGATACGTCTTTGGTCTTTAGCGGTTAATGTAAAATCCCTTAATGCTTCCCAATATTGCTTTTGATGAGTTAGCAAAATAATGCTTTCTAGTATGGGGTCCGGTTCAAAAAGGTAATCGTTGGTAATTAAACCTTGGTGGAGCAACTGTGCTGGAATAAGCTCGTATTTCAACATTGGGAAACGATGTCCCTCAGGTAAAGGATGTGCGTAAAGCTTATGCCAGGCAATTTTAATCATTTACAATAAAATTTCTGCCGTGTAGCGTTTAATGTTAGTACAAATATCATCAAGGGGTAAGTCATTCGCATCCAACCCAAAAGGATTTTCTATTTGCTCTGCAATAAGCTCTAAACTCGCCAAAACATACAAAATGAAGGGAATGATGGGCACCATATAATAACCAAGACTAAGCACTAAGCCAAAAGGTAAAGTAATAACATAGAAGAAAACGAACTTTTTAATAAAAGCACTGTCTTCCCCGTCAATACCCAAGGCATTAATTTTAATCGCAAAATTCCGGCTAACATTAACCAGGCTCCCTAATAATTTCCTACCTTCCCACCACCTGTCGTACGAGGTATTTGTTCTAAACACCAATAACATTGAAATGACGAAACCTAGCAAACTGTGCATCATCCCGATGTTCTTGGCATAAGGAGTTTGAGAAAGTTCGAGATAATTCAAGCCTAGGAAAGCTACAATAGTAGAAAAAACAGCTATTGCAGCCATAATTTGCCAAAGTTTTCTAAACGTATCTGCCTTATGAAGATGAAAGACAAAGGCGAACCATTCTTTTGGATTATAGTTAATCATTAGTGAGGGAATTCATGAGCCAAATATCATAAAATTTTCTACCTATTATGCTTACTTACAAATTTATTACCCTTAACATAGAACCTCCACGGCAACAAAGCATGATCTGCAGCATAAGCAACACCTATTCGGGGAGCGGCCACAATATGATCATCAGGAATAAAAATGCCATTATCTTCAATCCATATTTCATCCCCTAAAAGATCCTTTCCATTCAAACTACAGTCAATTCCCAATGCCTTAGCCATTGCACCAGGACCTGCAGTAAGATTAGGTTTGAGTTGAGGCATATTCCTCCGGCGCAGCATAACTTCCAAACCTACTGTAGGCTCCACTCCTCTTATTAAAACAGCTTGAGGAATATTTTCAGGGCCAGTAACTACATTAAATAAATGATGAATGCCATAACATAAATAAACATAAGATAGTCCCCCGGGAGCATACATAGTTTGAGTTCTGTTTGTCATTTTGCCGCCGTAAGCATGAGACGCTTTATCTAATATGCCATTATATGCTTCCGTTTCAACAATGGTTCCTCCAGTAAGTTCACAACCAATAAAAGTAAACAATTGCTTACCCAATAATTGTTGAGCTAAATCTGTTACAACCTCATTACGATAAAAATAAAAGGGTAATTTAGGCATTAATTAGCTTCATTAATTTATTAAGATAAATAGCATCAACTGCATCAAAGTGAGATAAATATTCACTATCAATATCCAACACACCCATAACCACATTATCTTTAAATAATGGCAATACAATTTCAGATTTAGAGGCAGAACTGCAGGCAATATGACCGGGAAAAGCATCAACATCAGGAACAATTAAAGTTTCTTCCCTTTCCCAGGAAGCACCACACACACCTCTGCCTTTTTTTATGCGTGTACAAGCAACAGGACCTTGGAAAGGCCCCAAAATCAACTCCTCATTTTTCACCAGGTAAAACCCTACCCAAAGCCATTTGAATTGTTCTTTCAAAGCAGCAGTAATATTACCAAGGTTAGCAATCAAATCATTTTCACCAGAAATCAATGCTTCAATCTGAGGTAGTAACGATTGATATTGGGTTTCTTTATGATTACCCTCTATAATTTTTAAATCATCAGCCATAGTGTAAATTATTAGATGCAAAGCTAAATAATATCTCACATCCAATAGTCCTAATCCTGTTAAAAGCCTAAAAATTATTAGATTTGATGTTAACTAACATTAATATCATGCAAATGAATAAAAAAACCTTACTATTTACCGCACTATTGGTGTTCGGTATCCTGCAATCTGGTTACACACCACCAGAGGAAGGAATGTTTCCACTAAGTGAGCTGCACAAGCTTGATTTAAAGAAAGCTGGATTAAAGATAGATCAAAAAGAAATTTATAATCCAAATGGAACCAGTCTGGTTGATGCTTTGGTAAACGTTGGCGGATGTACAGGATCTTTCATTTCCAATGAAGGATTAATCATCACCAATCACCATTGTGCATTTAGTGCCGTACAATTGGCAAGCACACCTGAAAATGATTACTTAAATAAAGGTTTAGTAGCCAAATCAAAAGAAGAAGAAATTGAAGCAAAAGGATTAACTTGTCGCATTACCGACAGTTATGAAGATGTTTCTAACCGTGTTCTTGGAGCAGTTGCACAAATAACAGATCCTTCTTCAAGGTTACAGCTAATTAACAATACCATGAAAAACATTGTTAACGAAGCAGAGCAAAAAGACCCAACAATTAAGGCAGAAGTATCAGAAATGTTTATAGGCAAAACCTATGTCCTATTTCGATATAAAACCATACTAGATGTAAGATTAGTGTATGTTCCGAACAGACAAATTGGAGAATTTGGCGGTGAAACCGACAACTGGGTGTGGCCACGCCACACTGGAGATTTCTCTTTTATGCGCGCCTACGTAAGTAAAGATGGTAAGCCTACTAAATACTCAAAAGACAATGTCCCATATACCCCAAAGAAATTCCTAAAAGTTAATGCCAATGGCACTGACGAAGAAGATTTCGTGTTTATTTTAGGCTATCCTGGCCGTACTTTCCGTCACCGTCCTTCCGAATTCATAACTTACCAGCAAAAATTCGTATTACCTTATACCTCAGAACTATATGATTTCCAAAACCAGACCATGGAAAATGCAGGGAAGAAGGATAAGCGCATAGAAATAAAGCTGGCAACACGCATTAAAAGAAATGCCAACGTGATGAAAAACTATCGTGGAAAATTACAAGGCTTAAGAGGCATTGATCTTATTGGACAGAAAAAACAAGAAGATGCTGCCCTGGCCGAATTCATCAACAATAACGTAGCGGAGAAAGCAAAATACGGCAACTTGATGAAAGATATTGACGAATTGTATAAAGTAATTAACGGTGATGCTAATCGCGACCTTTGGTTATCACAAATATACAACTCAACTAGTTTGTTGGCAGTATCCAGAAACATCAACAACTTTAAAACAGCACTTGATGCACAGCCAGCAGCACAAAAGCAAGGCTTTTTTGATCAAAACATCAATCAGGTTAAACAAGCTCTTTCTAATAGCTATAGCTCCTTTGAACTCGATGTTGATAAAACTATCCTTAAAAGAATGCTGAATGATGCTGCCGCTTTTTCACCACAGCAAAAAGTAAATGCAGTGAACAAAATCACCAGCAAAGGAAGTAACAGCGCAGCGCTTATTGATCAGTTCATCAAGCACACTTTTGAGTTGAGTAAACTTAAAAATCAGGATTACGTACTCAATATCTTACTTAAAAACCCTAAATCTATAAGTGCTTATCAGGATGCCTTACTCCAGTTAGAGCAAGATTTGAATAAGCAAATTGCAGCACTTAAACCAGAAAAAGATCGCAGAGAAGGCTTACTGAATAAGTTAATGGGCGACTATGTGAACGTAAAAGAGAAGTTTTTAAAGAAGGACTTCATTCCAGATGCCAACAGTACTTTACGCCTTACCTATGGTTATGTAAGAGGATATTGGCCTGCTGATGCAACCTATATGAAACCTTACACCACTATTAAAGGTATAATAGAAAAAGGTGCCACTGGAAACCCTGATTTTGGCTATCCGGAAACCATTAAAACTTTATGGAATGCAAAAGATTTCGGCCCCTTCGCAAAGAAAGACCTAAATGATGTACCAGTATCTTTTCTATATAACATGGACACCACTGGTGGGAATTCAGGATCACCAATTATGAATGCCAATGGCGAGTTAATTGGCGTTAATTTTGACCGTGCCTACGGTGCCACCATTAATGATTATGCATGGAACGAAAGTTACAGTCGCTCTATTGGTGTTGATATTCGCTATGTACTTTGGGTAGCAACTAAAATTGACAAAGCAGATTTCCTGATCAAGGAAATAGGCATTAAGTTATAATAAAAATTACCTGAGCCATCCTTTCTAAAGAGAGGATGGCTTTTTTTTTACTATATAAACTCACAAAAAAAATCTATAAGAAATGAGAATAATCGCCGAATTACCCCATCCAAAATGCAAGATTACGCTGTTCAATATGAACCAAAAATACATCGTCAAGTTTGAACAAGGAACCCTCGAACAAAGCTATAAACTTTCCGAACTTGACCTATCCGGTGGCGGAGCAAATGAGATCTTTCAAATCCTTGATGAAGCCTTCATAGCTACTGTAATTGAGCGATTCAAATCAATGAGAACTGACTTTTTAGCAGCATACAAAAGACAGCAGTAATTATTTATATAAACCACTTAACTTACTGTAGGTAAATAGAAAACATCTTTAAACAGAATTATATTTTGCTAAACAAAGAGAATTAACGCTACCTAAAACCTTACAGTCAAATAAAAAGTTCAACTAAGTATATATAACTAATTGATTAACAATAAATAAAATAACAAACAATATTTAATATGGTACACCATAATAACCAAATTATATATAGGTTTTTATATTTATGCCTAAATATTAAACTTTACATCAAGCTGGCTGTTGAAGCTTAAAACCAAAACTCATGAGCCATAAAACACCTTATTTAATCTTCCTTTTATTAGCTCTATTTTTGAGCGTACCAACTTTTACAAAGGCACAAAACTCAAGAACAGATAAGCTTTATTCTTCTAGTGGCGTTGGGTTTTCATTCCCTATTGGGGAAACTAATGACTACTTAAAACCCAAATTCTCAACCACACTAGGGTTAAATTTAGGTCTTGGAAATAATGGTCTTTTCTTGTACCCTAAATTAAGTTTGCATGCCTACAAATACCAGCAGCAAACCCTTGATGCAGGCTTCGCTACTTTAGTTAATAATGGCAGGGTAACCACTTATTTATTGAACATCGCACTGGGCTATAGAAAAATAGTTGGCGACTTTGGATTTTATGGTTTTATAGGAGGAGGTGGTGGTTTTCTATTGACCCCTGAAGTTACCTTATCGCCATCAAACGCTGTAGCTTCTTTTAATAACAAAACCAATGGAATGACCATGATGGAAACTGGTATGGGCATGGAGTATAGTTTTGGTAAAGTTTCCGTATTTTTGGAAGGTACTTACATGAGGGGATTTAATAAAATTCAGGAACGCCGATTTCAAACCATCCCTTTAACAATAGGCATTAAACCAAACTTAAGTTCCCTTATAAATGGCAAATAATAAATATACGTTCCTGTTTTTGATAGTGATTGCATTATTCTCTTCCTGTACTATTAAAGAAAATATCCAAAGAGACATCCTCTTAGAAACAGGGGCAATGCTTTTTGACATCCCTGTAACCACTGATCTAACGGACACACTTACCCTAGCAACCTTAAGCTCTACAGCTGATCTAAATACGATCATTACTGAAAACACTAAACAGTTCACTGCCTCAGACGTGAAATCCTTTAGGATTACGTCATTTCAAGTTGAAATTGAAAATAGTGATACCACACAGGTTGTTAATCAAATTAATACATTCAGGGCGTTTGAATATGTAAAAGTTCAATTAAAAAAATCGAACGATACACTATTAGATATAGGGCGAATTAACAATAGTGCAATGACATCTGGCTCCATCATCCAAATCCCAATTACCGCTATCCAAGATTTAAAAGATGAAATCAGCACCGGTAAGTTTACTTATATTATTACCGGCGTAGCTAGAACTCCAACCACAAAAATAATGAATGCACGTGCTGTAGCTCAATACAAATTAACATTAGGAATATAAATATTCAATGAAAATTTGTACATTTGCATAAAACGGAATAAAATTAAACTGTTTTCACCTGATTTGAAATCCGTTGCCTCTCGCGAATGAAGAATTCGTTAAGCCTAACATCCAAAAGCATCACTTTTGAATTGGCAGAAAAAAAAAAACCAGGAGCAGTATTTTCTTACTTAAACAATATAATATGGCAAAATCGCAGGCAACCTTCATGAAAAAACAGCTAGAAAAAAATAGACAGAAGAAAAAAGAAGATAAATTACAACGTAAAGAAGAAAGAAAGCAAAACCCTAATGACGGTTCATTGGAAAGCATGATGGCCTACGTAAATGAGTTTGGAGAAATCGTATCTACTCCACCAGAAAAACCGATAGCTCCAAAAGACAAGCCGATAGCTCCAAAAGATAGACCTACTCCTCCTAACGACAAGAAGTAATTATTTTCTTATCGCTTTCTCCCATATTACTGACTGACCGCTAAAGAAATACCTGAGCAATCCAGCTAGTACAGCATAATTCATGACACAAAAGTAATAAGGTATAAATAAGACCTTAACCCTCAGCTTTCTAGCCTCCATTACCTTTCCTAGGTAAGCTGAAAGATAGAATAATATTTGTGCGGTGAGCAAAATGAAGTAAATTCCACTTGGCTCTCTTAGCACAAAAAATATATTTAGGAAAAAAACCAGGATCATCAAAAATGGAGTGATGGTCCACCTTAATACCCTATGACTAATGTATTGAAAAGTCAGGACAGGGAATTTAAAGGGCCAGAGCAAAGATTTCAGCCAGATTACAGACTGTATACCCCCAGCCGCAATTCTTATTTTACGTTTTAATTCTTCGGTAATGTTAGCTGAAGAAGTTTCCATAGCGTAAGCTTCAGGTTCATAAACAATCACATAGCCTTTTTCAGCAATTCGCATAGAAATCATAAAATCATCCAGCACACTATTAGCAGGTACAGGTTCATATAACGATCTTCGAATACTAAACAATTCTCCTGCGGCGCCTACAACGGAATACAATTCCGAATCCCAAGCCTTAAGTTTCGACTCATATTTCCAGTAAAACCCTTCCCCTGCTGTTGCATCAGCGGTTTCTTCAACCATTACCCGTTTTTCACCCGCAATGGCCCCAACTTTTTTATCCGCATAATGCCGGCATAAATAAACCAGCGCATCTTTATTCAAAAAAGTATTGGCATCGGTAAAGACAATCAATTCAGAAGTAATTTGTTGAATGGCACGATGAACAGCAGCAATTTTACCTTTGCGATCTGGCGAATGTAAAAGTTTGATTTTTGGATAACGGGAAACAATTTCAGGGGTCAAGTCTGACGAACCATCTGTAACAAATACAAATTCCAATTTTGAAGCAGGATAATTCAGCGCTAAAGTATTGGCAATTTTGGCTTCTATAAAATCCTGTTCATTAAAGGCAGCAACCACAAGTGTACAATTAGGCAAATCATCAAAATTATATTCCATTCTTTTAGCAGGATTAAAGACTCGCTTTATTTTTATCAAAATAAATAAAAGCATCCCATAGCCAAAAAAAGTATAAAAAATTAGAAATAAGGAAATCCAGAACAAAGTAGTCATATTGTTATTTTAAATTGTAGCCCAATTGTTTACTATTAACACTATTCTTTAAATTCCATCCTATAGCGAGGAATAGTACTTTTATAAAACCTGGTGTTTTATCGCGTAAATACTTCAAGAAATTTCTAGGCGTAACCAAGAGCAAGAAATAAACATAGAAAAAACACCTTTGCAACAGACCAGCATTTCTTCTAATGAACAAGATCCGGTTTCTGTTCATGAAATAAGCCTTCAAAGCACTGTTTTTTCCAACGGCTAAAGATTCCTTATGATATATGGTAGCATTCGTATTTACCCATATTTCGTAACCCGCCTTTTTTATTTTTTCACACCAATCCATTTCCTCGTAATATAAAAAATAGTTTTCTGCCATTTCGCCAGCTTTCAAAAGCGCTCTCCTCGATAGCATCATGGCTGCACCATGTATATAACCCGTAGGCGCAACAATATGATCATATTGTCCCTTATCTTGCTCAAATTGCCCAATACAATGGTTCCGGCAGGTATAATAATTCATCGGTGTAAAACCTGCGTACTGTATCACATCAGGTTGATCAAAATATTTTATTTTTGGAGAAATAATGCCAATTTCAGGAAATTTATCAATTGTTTCTACCAAAGTTTCAATCAAGCCCGCTGTAAATTCGGTATCATTGTTCACTAAAAAGAGGTAATCCCCAGTAGCTTTTCGAATACCTAAATTATTACCAGCCGCAAAGCCAATATTATCTTCAGATCTAATAAAAATAATACCTTTGCAACAAGCTTTAAAATCAGCCTCCTTATTTTCAAAACTACCATTATCAACCAGAATAATTTCAAGGTTACTCTCAGGGTAATAAAGTAGGATAGAATTTAGCAACGCCAATGTTGCCTGGGGTTGGTTATAATTTACGGTAACAATAGAAATTAAAGACATTATATTAGTTTTATACACAAAGTTATCTAAAAAATATTTTGACAAATAAAAGTAAAGTTTCTGAGTCCTTAAGGAAATTCAAACAACTTGATGACAAAGATGAAGAATTAAACAAGAAACTAGGTGAGTTCATCAATTTGCTTGAAGATAGCAACCTTGATTCTGAAAACATTAAGCTTTTACATAACAGAATAATTGCTGCATTAGATGAAAAACTCAGCAGAAAGTCTTTAATTAAAGAAATAAAAGAAGTTACACTATCAAATATTGACCAACTTGATCAGTTAGAGCAGTTAGAGTTTTTGCTAACTAACAACCACATTGACTCCAAGCCAGTGCGAAAATTTACGATTTCTGAAAAATTAATTCGTATTATTAAAATAATTATAGGAATATTATTTGTTACTTTAGGTTTTGCAATGATTATCATGCCTGCACCTCCCTATTTTGAAATGTTTACCATATTTTATTTCAATCCAAATGATGGGGTAACTTTAATGGATTTGATATCATTGATCATTATTGCTGTAGGAATTTATATCATTGTAGAAGCTATGACTAATTTTAAGACAAATGAATAAAACTGTTTTATTGGTTGATGATGATCTTTTTCAACTAAAACTATATGAAAAGCTATTAAAAAATAATGGTTATCAATGTCGTATAGCTTTATCTGTTGATGAAGCTGAAATAATTCTTAAAAACTTTGATATCCCAGACCTGATCATCTCAGATTATGAAATGCCTGATAAAAATGGTTTTGAGTTCAGAAAAAGGCTTTTAAAAAATGACCTTTTAAAAAACGTACCTTTTTTATTCCTTACCTCTGTAAACGACGAGCATTTTATTCAACAAGGATTAGATTTAAAGGCTATAGATTATATGGCAAAAGATGTTCCTCCTATGCGGATTCTTTCTAAAATCAATAACCTCATGCTTGCGGTTAGGGAACATTATGAAAGGTCGCTAAGTGAAGTAAAGGGCATTGCAGAGAAATTAAACCTTAGAAACATCCCTAAAACTGCACCTGAGTTAAAAAACTATAGCATCAGTTATTATAACCAAAGCTATCAGGAACAACCGGGTGGCGACTTCATTGATTTCATTAAGATCAATAACCGCTTTACCTTTGTAATTTTGGGCGATGTAATGGGAAAAAAATGGGGTGCATGGTTTTTTTCTTTTAGCTTTTTAAGTTATGTGCGTTCGGCAATTCGTTTATGTGTATTCGACGGTGATTTCTCTTTACCCATCATCCTGAATAAATTAAACCGTGTCGTTTATGCCGATGAATTCTTAGCTGACATTTTTTCTACATTAAGTATTGTATTGATAGATGACGAAAAAGAAAAAATCAGATATTCTGGCGCAGGTGATTTGCCATTGTTAAAATATGAGAAAAATATAGACAACTTAATTTCTTACCAATCAGAAGGTATTCTTTTGGGCTTTTCTGAAGAAGGTTTTTATAATGAAATAGAACTAGAACTAAAAGGTGAAGAAGAACTTTTCCTGGTGACTGATGGAATCATCGATTTTGAAGTGGACGGAGTAAAAAAATCAGATATGAATTTGCTAAAACACAAACTTCATGATTTAAAAGAAAGAAATGAACCAACAGAAAACATTGTTCATAACTTATTCAATAAACACACTTCTCAAATAGATGATTGCAGTATCATTATTATCAAAAGAAAAAACATTGAATAGAAGTTTATAATAGCTTCATCACCATATAACTTCATCACCATTAAATATACATACCTACCAATGAAAATAAGTAAGCAAACGATCAACGATGTTTTGATAATTGTTATAGAGAACAAAGAAGCAAATCTGTCTAAATCAGAACAATTCAAAGAGCTGGTATTTGAAGAAATCACAAATGGAGCTAGAAACCTTATCATATCCTTTAAAAATGTTGAATACCTGGATAGCTCGTTTTTAGGTGCTTTAGTTGCAATATTAAAACATTTAATTCCTTTAAAAGGCAAGCTGGTAATTACTGATTTGAATGAAGACATTCTGAATTTATTCGAACTAACTAGGTTAGATAAAATCTTTAATTTGCAAACTAATGTAGAAGTGTCTTTACAAAATTTTTAATGCCAGATACGACACCGATAAAAATAGGAATAAAGATTCCGAACGATCCTAATGAAATACAGGAGTATACCTTAAAAGTAATAAATGCAATTTCAAGGCATGTATCGTTAACTGCAAAAATTCAGCGTAAAATCAAATTAATATTGATAGAGTTGGTTACCAATTCTATTAAGCATTCAGAAGATCCAGATGCCTTAATCAGGTTAACCATTAAGCACCCCAAGTTAACCATTGAAAAGGTAGATGTAGGCTTGCAGATCAAATTTCAAGGTGCCGAGCAAATTCCTTTTCAAGAAGCCAATAAAAATATAAAGGTAAGCTTTTCTGAAAACAATAGTTATCATGTAAAAATTATAGATCAATATCGTTTCCAATTTATTGATTCTTTTAATGAGAACATGAATATAGATCGGATGCCAGAACATTTTGGATTATATATCATCACTATGGCTTCTGATAGTTTCGAATACCAGCATAATCCTAAATCAAATGAAAACACATTTATTGTAAATGTAAATTTATAAAAAGACGATATTTTAATTTCCCGTTATGAGGAAAATACTACCCACATAAATATCCCGATTTTTAAAGATAAAAAAGAATACAACCATTACTCCGTTTATATTGCACTTTAGAGCAATTAATGGCCATTTTATTAAAAAAACTTTAATTGGTATGGAAGTTGAAAAGTAATAAATGAAGAAAAATTTATTCATGAAAATAAAACTACTACTTACGCTCTTAGGCATTAGCATTTTTGCTCTGTCTTGTAAAAAAAATTCAAGTGTAGATGTAATCGCTAATGAAGACATCAATGCTATTGTGGCACCTTCAAATTTCAAATGGCAAACCGCAAGGGATGTGACATTCACGATGGGAATCCACGATGCACGTTTCCCTAATTCAACATTACATGTTTTAGAAATATTTATTGGAGATCCGGCTACCGGGGGAAAATCAATCGCAAAAGGAGCGGTATCCCTTATCACTTCCTATAAATTTAAAGCTGAAATTCCTGCACCTGTTGAAGAAGTATATGTAACAAAGACTGCACCTGATGGAAGTAAGTTTACCGATAAAGTTATCCTTAATTCGACAGACATCTCTATATCGATAGGATCAACAGCTATTACACAATCAATTTCTGCTATTAAGTTCAATAATTCAAAAAGCTTATCGGCAGTAAAATTAAATATTCCAACAGAAACAAGTCCGGATTGTAATACAGGTTGTGATATAGAAATCACTAAAAGTTCAAGTGTGAATTTAAATGGGAAAACCGCTTGTGTAACTCAGGATGGTGTTACACTGGACATGAGTAAAACTAAATCTGGCACATTGCGTATTTGTGCTAAAAATGTAATTATTGACGAACTTAAAATAACCGATAATATAACTATCATAGTTGCGAGCACTGGTAATGTAATGTTTAGAAGTGCAACCTGGACAGGGAACGGTGTATTTAAGAACTTTGGTACTTCAGCATTTTATACTTTTGAAAGTAAAGGAACATTTTATAATGCAGGGACAATAAATACTGGTGATATTACGGTGGAGTCAGGTACTTTCTCTAATATAGCAACCATAAACACAACAGGTAATGCCAAAATCAAAGGAACATTTGAAAATACAGGAAGCCTGAATACAAAAGATTTGACGATGGAAAGCAGTTTAGCTAAAGTAAACTCTAGTGGTAACATCACCTTGGCAAATAATATTAATCTTACTGGAACTTTTGAAAACTCTGGTAATTTAATCATCAAAGGATTTTATAATTCTAATAGTAATCCAACATTTACTAACTCTGGCATAGTAACTATAGCCAATAACATGACTATAGCTGGAACGTTAACAAATAGTGGCACAATTACATCTGGTGGCGGAAGCATCAGTATTAATAACAGCTCCACAGAACTGACTAATAATGGTGTATTTACGGCAAGTAGCGCCAGAATGACGACACAAGGAACAGTTATTAATGGTGGGTCAATGACCTCAAATTACTTTACAGTTAACTCCGGAACTTTCACTAATAATTGCAAGCTAATTGTGAATTTAGATTTCATAAATACTGGTACTGTTAGTAACTACAGTTACATTCAGGTTGGAGGTGATAGTTATATTCAAAAAAACTTAACTTTATATAACGGAGCGATGTTTCAAACCAAATCATTACAGTCTTTGGATGGTAAAGTTATTGGTGTGGGCAACACTTCCCTATTTAGAGTTACCAATCAAGGAAATGGTAGTGTAAACGGTAGTTTTGAAGGAACCCTTAAATATTGTGATGCCAATAGAACATTAACTGCAGATAAATTTTCTGATAAAAACATTCAGGGTTGTGATATCTATATTGCAAAAACCAACTGTAATCCACAAGGTTATGGCACTGCTCCAGCACCAATTGAGAAAGACAGTGACAATGACGGGATCATTGATTTAATGGATAATTATCCTAATGACCCTACCAGAGCATTTAACAATCAATCGTTAAATTACCTCGACGGTGGAAGTACAATAGCATTTGAAGATAGCTGGCCTAAACAGGGCGATTACGATTTAAATGATGCGGTTATAACTTACAGGTATTTGGTGATTACAAATGCATCAAATAAAGTTGTTCAAATTAAAGCTGATTATAAATTAATTGCTTCTGGAGGAAATAATGCAGTTGGTGCGGGTATACAATTTAATATTCCGAGTGTGAAGGCAAAAAACTTTACAGGAACGAATGGAGCTTCCCTCGAAAATGGCCAGGATAGTATTGTAGTGATTTTATTTAAAAACAGCAGGGACATTCAAAAGTCTTGGAATACCATACCTGGTGAAAGCGTTGCTGAAGCTAAAGATTTTTCGATCAGCTTTGATATTACAGATGGACCAGCAATGGATTCGTTCGGAATAGGTACCTACAATCCTTTTATATTTAATAATAGCATAGGTAGAAGTCATGAGACCCATTTGTTTGGAAAACATCCTACTAAACTGGGTAATACGTCTCTATTTGGCAAAGAAGACGATGGTTCAACAGGCACTAAATATTACAGCACTAAAAGTGGACTACCATGGGCATTAACTGTTCCTACCGCACCTTTTAAATACCCTATAGAGAAGATTTCAATTACCGCAACTTACTTAAGATTTGCAGATTGGGTTACTTCTAGTGGAACATCAAGCAAAGATTGGTATAACAATACCAGTACAGGATATCTAAATAGCAAGAATATCTATACAACAAAATAACATTAGTGATTTAATGCTAAGGGCTGTATTACTCATCAAGAGTGATCAGCCCTTTTACATTTTACGTATTAGGGAAAGGATTCCACATTTCGGGAAAATTAATACCTCACTTTTTATGGTTTTCATAATAGACCCACATTAAACACCTAAAAAGAAGACAATAAAAAATGGAATAATTATTTCTATATGAATTTACCTGATTGGCTAAATTTTATATCTATTATGAAAAAATTACAAGTTCTCTATTTTTTACTCGCCATATTCTTTATGGGCTGTAAAAAAAATACTGTAAATACCACCGATAATGAGTCATTATTAATTGGAGATAAAAAAGCTCCTGATGGATTCAATTATACAAACACTAAAAAAGTTGATATCAATGTGAGGCTATTAAGTCGTAACGACAAACCGGTTCCTGGCGTATTGGTCTCTATTTTCGACCCATCCAACCTTGAAGCTGGAGCCGAATTAACAAAAGTAATAAGCGATGCAAATGGCTATATAAAAACTTCAATTAATATACCTGCCTCTTTAGATACACTCACCATAGATCCTGCTTATATTGGTTTAATCAGCAATGCAAAAGCCTATATCAGCAATAACAGTATTACTGCAATATTGGGCGGTTCAACAGGTTCAGCAGGAAATATTGTTGCGCAAGCAAGTATTGCTACCTCAATTTCCAGTATAAAGAGAACGGCCTCATCAAAAACACTTTCCTCCATTTCGGGAGTTGGATCAACAACTTCGACTGTTTATGTCTATAATAAATCCAATTATGATGCTTATGGCAGACCATTAGCACTTGAAGCTGTAGACAATTTTGACTTTGTTGCCTTAATGCAGCAAATGAACATTGCTTTACCAGAAAGAAAAGTTGTAAATCCTAAATTCATTCATACCGAGGCTCCGGCAAATTTAAGCATTACAAGTTTAGCGGATGTATGGATTACCTTTATGCATGAAGGTGCAGATTATAGAAATACCTTAGCCTACTATACTTATCCTACCGGCAAAGCACCCGTAAATACTGCAGAGATAGATTCTATTCACTTGATATTTCCAAATGCTTCTTTAAAAAACGGAAGAGGTGAAGGAACGATGCTTAATGGAGATAAAATTAAAATAGGCAGATTTAAAGCCGGCATTTCCATTGGTTTTGTACTGCTACAAAATGCCTATAAAAGCGATGGCACCATAAAAACCGATGGGGAGAAATTCTACACCAATGAAAATTTAAACCCTGAAGGAACATCATTAAAAAGACATACTGTATTACTGCATGATGATAATTATAAAATATTTTTAGTGGGTTTTGAAGACATCAACAGAACTCCTGGATCTGGAAGCGATCAAGATTTTAATGATGTCGTATTTTATGCACAGTCTAACCCTGTAGAAGCCATTTCGCCTATAGGTATACCTTACCTTGAAAGTAAAGTGATCGATACAGATTTAGATGGTGTACCAGATTGGCAAGATAAATATCCATTTGACAAACTCCGCGCTTATAACCGTTATTACCCAAGCGAAAATGTTTGGGGAACGATAGCCTTTGAAGACATGTGGCCTGTTGAAGGCGATTACGATTTAAATGATCTGGTGGTTAGCTACCGCTATAAATTTGCAATGAACTCTGCTAATAAGGTGGTTGACCTTACTGGAGTTTATAAACCAATAGCAGCAGGTGCAAGTTTTCAGAATGGCTTTGGCGTTCAGCTCCCCCTTTCTTACAGCGAAATAGACAAGGTTACCGGTTACAATTTATCTGGCAACAGTTACATTAAACTTGCGGCAAATGGATTAGAGGTTGGTCAGGATAACCCTGTATTTATCGCTTTTGATAATTATAAAAATCTTTTTGGTGGTACAAATAGCTATATCAATACCATACCAGGCAGTGTAAAGCTAAATGGCACCCAAGTTACTGTTGCAATGCTTTTCACTTCGCCACTTTCTGATGATTTTACGGCTAAAGCACCTTTTAACCCGTTTATGATCAGTAACCTCAACAGGAAAAAAGAAGTACATTTAGTTAACCATAAACCAACTACGCTAGCTGATCTTTCCTTATTGAGCACGGGTGCGGATAATTCAAACCCTAATAAAAACCGTTATTATTTAACTGCACAGAACCGCCCTTTTGCTATGGATATATTTGGTGAGTTTTTATACCCGATAGAAAAAAAGCCAATTTATGAAGTGTATTTCAATTTCGCAGCCTGGGCATTGTCGGGCGGTAAAGTATATACCAATTGGTATTCGAACACTAAGGATAGAAACAACAACGCCATTTACAAATAACTAACCGCTGTTATCAAAGTATTTTAAAAGGTCAGCTTTTGAGTTCACTGCCTCCAAATAGTGTTTAACTTTTTGAAGGCAGTGTACAAGGGCTGACCTTTTTTTTTTGATTATTTGTTAAAAAACAATTGCTTGTCCCGCATAAATACTATTAGAAACCTGCCCTTTTGATTTCATAGCGTTAAAGCTTAAATAGCAATGAACACGATCACCAATAAATGCTTCTGGCAGTTTTAGTGTATAAAACCTTTCAGATCTGCCAGCAGCGTTTATCTGGTAAGCAAATACCTTTTTTGACGCATTATAAACCAGCAATGTTACCAGATCTGCAGGCGACATTAATCTGCGTTCATTTCCATTATAGCCCCATGAAAACACTATAGAATGCCCTATTATAGCATCAATTGCTATAAAATCTGGCAGTTCCAACTTACCTGCACTAAAGCTAATCTTAGTGAGGTCAATGTTAAAGTGAGGTGCAATTCCATTAATCGAATTGGCTAAATTTATGGAAACAGCCACATTCATGGCCGAGGCGACATTTTCTTGTTGATGGTAACCCATTTTTATAAGCGCAGCTATAGGACTCAGGAAAGAGATGATCATTGCAAACTTTTGCCGCTGGTTAAGCTGCGCTACTGACGGTGATTTATTGCGCTTTACAGGTAAACTCCTTATCACATTTAACTTTCGCCAGGAAGCACCAACCAGGTTACCTGTTTTATTACTGAATTCACCGAGGATTCCATTTCTAATAATACCCATTTTCTTATTTGTTTTTTTAATTATAGAATTAATTTAAATACTTACAATAAATGTAACTACTCAGGTACCTCTATGATGAAGCAATAGTCAAGAAAGCATTTAAGATGGCCTGCTCATTTTTCTTGCAGGTGTCGGTAATAGAACGC